>NZ_JBIAVW010000030.1:37407-100361 GCF_042894785.1 Streptomyces sp. NPDC001502 | reverse complement strand
GCCGTGGGGCGGGGACACGCAGGAGGGTCCCCGCAGGACGAGCGCGCAACCCAGGCCGTCTGGCCGAACCACGGCCGCCTGGCGCGAGCCGAGGAGACCCTCGTGCGGGGCACCGCCCCACACCACCCAGCCCCGCCGGCGATTGAGGCGCGGGTCCGGGCGGAGCCCGGCGGGGATCCGGACCCGCCGTACAGCGCCAAGCCGGGGAAGCCGTTACACGGCGGGTACGCAGCGGCCTTCCTCCGTGCGGTACTGCCACTTGGCTCCGGAGGTGACCAGTTCCTTCACGGCGCCGACGAAGCGGTCGACGTGCTCGTCGGGGGTGCCCGCGCCGAAGCTGACGCGGATCGCGTTCAGCGAGCGCTCCCCCGGCGCCGCCTCGGGGGCTCCGCATTCGCCCTGCGCCTGCGGCTCGCTGCCCAGCAGGGTGCGGACCAGCGGGTGGGCGCAGAACAGGCCGTCGCGGACGCCGATCCCGTACTCGGCGGACAGCGCGGCCGCGAAGTGGGAGCTGTTCCAGCCGTCCACGACGAAGGAGATGACGCCGACCCGCGGGGCGTCGTCGCCGAAGAGGGAGAGGATCCGGACCGCCGGGACCTCCGCCAGGCCGCTGCGGACCTTCGCGATGAGGTGCTGTTCGCGGGCGACGAGGTTCTCGAAGCCGGCCTCGGTCAGGGCCTTGCAGGCCGAGGCGATGGAGTAGACGCCGATGACGTTCGGGGAGCCGGCCTCGTGGCGGGCCGCGGTGGTGTGCCACTCGACGTCCACGCCGCCGTCCTCGCGCCGGGCCACCTTGCGGGAGGCCCCGCCGCCGGCCAGGTACGGCTGCGCTTCCTGCAGCCAGTCCGCGCGTCCGGCGAGCACGCCCGAGCCGAAGGGCGCGTAGAGCTTGTGCCCGGAGAAGGCGACCCAGTCGACGTCCAGCTCCTGCACGGAGACCGGGTGGTGCGGGGCCAGTTGGGCGGCGTCCAGCACGATGCGCGCGCCGTGGGCGTGCGCGGCGGCGGCGAGTTCCCTGACCGGCCACAGCTCGCCGGTGACGTTGGAGGCACCGGTGACGCAGACCAGCGCGGGACCGTAAGGGTCGCGGTCGGCAAGCGCCCGCTCCAGGGTGGCGACGGCCTCGGCGGGGGTGCGCGGCGCGTTGAGGTAGGTGACCTGTGCGTCGACCCACGGCAGCAGGGAGGCGTGGTGCTCGGTCTCGAAGACGAACACCTGGCAGTCGGCGGGGAGTACGGCAGCGAGCAGGTTCAGCGAGTCGGTGGTGGACCGGGTGAAGACGACCTGGTCGGTGGGGCGGCAGTCGAGGAACTCGGCGACGGTGACCCGGCTCTGCTCGAAGAGGTCGGTGGAGAGCTGTGAGAGGTAGCCGGCGCCGCGGTGCACGCTGCCGTAGTACGGGGCGTACGCGGCGACGTCGTCCCAGACCCGCTGCAGGGCGGGGGCGCTGGCCGCGTAGTCGAGGGCCGCGTAGGTGACCTCGCCGCCGGTGACGAGCGGGACGGTGACGTCCCGGCCGAGGACCGCGAGCGGCTCGGCACAGGCGGGGTCGATGGTGGCCGCGGCGGTGGTGGTGGCGGCGTTCAGGGTTGCGGACATGGCGGTATCTCCCGGCAGGCAGGGCTGAATGGCTTCGGTGTGCCCGTACGCGGGTACGGCGCTGCGGCCGTCCGGGGTACGGGAGAGTCCTCGGTCCGCGCTGGGCGGGGGTACACGGAAGTGACCCTGATCCGAGGGGTGAAGTAGGGGCGGAGTCGCCCTATCGCATTCGCTTGCTCACGGAAAAAGCTCCTCGAGAAGACCAGGACCCCTGGTGTCGAGGGATCCGCGCTTGCCGTAGGCCTTGCTGCCTACGACCTGGTCATCACCCGGGGCACCCCGCCACGGAAGGAGGGTTGCCGGACAGCAAGCCGGGGCCTAAACGCTGTCACTCGTGACCTGGTCAGCATCCTGCCACAAGATCGCCCGAACGCAAGACCCCGGTCCGAATGGCGGACCGGGGTCGTTGCTTTCACGCCGTTCTCACACGGCTACGCGTTGCTGGCCGTCACCCAGCGCTCCAGGGCGGCCCGCGCCGCCCCCGAGTCGATGGACTCCGCCGCACGGGCGATTCCGGCCGTGATCTGCTCCTCCAGGCTGCCGGGGCCCGGGTCGAGGGCCACCAGGGCCGCCGCCGAGTTCAGCAGCACGGCGTCGCGGACCGGTCCGGTCTCGCCGGCCAGCAGGCGGCGGGCCACATCCGCGTTGTACGAGGGGTCCCCGCCGGCCAGGGCGGAGACGTCGACCAGGGAGATGCCCACGTCACGGGGGTCGAAGGTCCGCTCGGAGACCTTGCCGTCGCGGACCCACCAGATGCGCGAGGTCGACGTCGTGGTCAGTTCGTCCAGGCCGTCGTCGCCGCGGAAGACCAGCGCGGAGGAGCCCCGCCCGGCGAGCACGCCCGCGATGATCGGGGCCATCCGGGGATCGGCCACGCCGGTCGCCTGGGCGCGCACCCGGGCCGGGTTGGTGAGCGGGCCCAGCGCGTTGAAGAAGGTCCGGATGCCCAGTTCCTTGCGGGCTGCGGCCACATGGCGCAGTGCCGGGTGGAACTTCACGGCGAAGCAGAAGGTGATGCCGGCTTCCTCGGCGACCTCCACGACCCGCTCGCGGCTCAGCTGGAGGTTGACCCCGAGCTTTTCCAGGACGTCCGAGGAGCCGCTCGCGGAGGACGCGGCCCGGTTGCCGTGCTTGACGACCTTGGCGCCGGTACCGGCCACCACGACCGCCGACATCGTGGAGATGTTCACCGTTTTGGCCCCGTCGCCGCCGGTGCCGACGATGTCCACCGTGCGGCCCGGCACCTCGATCAGGTTGGCGTGCGCGTACATCGCCCGTACGAGGCCGTTGATCTCCTCGACCGTCTCCCCCTTGGCCCGCAGCGCGACCGTGAAGCCGGCGATCTGGGCGTCGGTGGCCTCCCCCCGCATGATCCGGTCCATGGCCCAGGCGGTGTCCTCCGCGCGCAGGTCCTGGCCGGTCAGCAGAGCGTCGAGAACGCCCGGCCAGCCACGGGCCGCCACGCTGTCGCCGCCTGCCGGGGTCGCAACGTTCATGGTCCGCTCCTGCTGTCGGTGGGCCGTCCCCATTTTCTGGCGCCCACGTCTGATCGGTCAGGGTTCAGCCTATCCAGCCCCGGTTACGGCAAAGAGCCCCGTCCAGACACTGGACGGGGCTCTCGCCGTGGCGACACCAGGACTGACCGAAATCAGTCCCTCATGCGTTCATACGGGGATCAGTGGTGGCCGTGGCCGGACTGGATCTCCTTGTATTCCTCCACCGTGGGCTTCGGAATCTGGTTGTTCTCGCCGTAGAAGCCCTTGCTGAGCTTCGCGCGCAGCTTCTCGGCGGCCTTCACCTTGCGCTCGACACCGTTCTCGTCGACCGTCGGGCCGATCTCGATCGGCTTGTACTGCTCGTGCGCGGTGAGCTTGTGCAGCTGGCCCGCCGGGAGCGGCTCGTGGACCTCGACGAACTCACCGTGCGGCAGACGCTTGATGATGCCGGTCTCGCGACCGTGCAGCACCTTGTCGTGGTCCCGGCGCTGGAGGCCGAGGCAGATCCGCTTGGTGACGATGAAGGCGAGGACCGGGACGACGAAGAAGCCGATCCGGACGAACCAGGTGATCGAGTTGATCGACAGGTGGAAGTACTGGGCGAACATGTCGTTGCCACCGCCGATGAGGAGCACGATGTACTCCGCGATCCAGGCGACACCGAAGGCCGTACGGGTCGGAACGTTGCGCGGGCGGTCCAGGATGTGGTGCTCGCGCTTGTCCCCGGTGACCCAGGACTCGATGAACGGCCAGACGGCGATCGCACCGAGCACCAGCGGGAAGAGCAGCAGCGGGATGAACACGCCCAGGACGAGCGTGTGGCCCCACAGGTTGATCTCCCAGCCCGGCATGGCCCGGATCAGGCCTTCCGGCATACCCATGTACCAGTCGGGCTGCGCACCGGTGGACACGTGGTCCGGGCGGTACGGGCCGAGCGCCCAGATCGGGTTGATCGTGGCGATGGCCGCGACGGCCGCGATGACACCGAAGACCAGGAAGAAGAAGCCTCCGGCCTTGGCCATGTAGACCGGCAGCAGCGGCATGCCGACGACGTTGTTGTTCGTCTTGCCGGGACCCGCGAACTGGGTGTGCTTGTGGTAGAAGACCAGGATCAGGTGGGCCACGAGCAGGCCCATCATGATGCCGGGCAGCAGCAGGATGTGCACCGAGTAGAACCGCGCGACGAAGTCGCCGCCCGGGAACTCCCCGCCGAACAGGAACATCGACAGGTAGGTGCCGACGACCGGGACGGACAGGATGGCGCCCTGCATGAAGCGGACACCGGTACCCGAGAGCAGGTCGTCCGGCAGCGAGTAACCGGTGAAGCCGGTGAACATGCCGAGGACCAGCAGCAGGAAGCCGAAGATCCAGTTGACCTCACGCGGCTTGCGGAACGCGCCGGTGAAGAAGACGCGCATCATGTGCACGATCATCGCCGCGACGAAGATCAGCGCCGCCCAGTGGTGGATCTGACGGATCAGCAGGCCACCGCGGACGTCGAAGCTGATGTCCAGCGTCGAGGCGAAGGCCTCGGACATCATGACGCCCTGCATCGGCACGTACGAGCCGTGGTACACGACCTCGTTCATGCTCGGGTGGAAGAACAGCGTCAGGTACACACCCGTGAGGATGATGATGATGAAGCTGTAGAGGCAGATCTCACCCAGCATGAAGGACCAGTGGTCCGGGAAGATCTTGCGCATGTTGGCCTTGGCCAGGCCGTAGATGCCCAGGCGGCCGTCCGCCCAGTCCGCTACTCGCTCGCCGGCCGGCGCTTTGCGCTCGTTGTTGACGCTGGTGCTCATCCGCGCTCCCAGAATGCAGGACCGACGGGCTCTTCGAAGTCGCCAAGCGCTTCGAGGAAGCCTTCGTCATTCACGCCGATCCGCAGCTGCGGAAGCGCGTGACCGGCCGGGCCGAAGATGACACGGGCGCCGTCGGAGAGGTCGAAGGTGGACTGGTGGCACGGGCAGAGCACGTGGTGCGTCTGCTGCTCGTACAGGCTGATCGGGCAGCCGACGTGGGTGCAGATCTTGGAGTAGGCCACGATCCCGTCGTGGGACCACTCCAGTTCCTTCTTGTCCTTGATGTCGTCCGGCTGGATACGGACGATCATCAGGGCGGCCTTGGCGATCTGGACCTGGAAGTCGTGCTGCTCCTCCTCCAGGCCTTCCGGCCTGGCGAAGGTCAGCGACCCGACGAGCACGTCCTCGGGACGCAGCGGCTCGTTCGTGTTGTCGTTGATGAGCAGCTTGCCCTTGGCCCACAGGGTCTTGCGCAGCTTGTCCTCGGGCAGCGGGCCCAGGTCGCGCAGCAGCATGACGCCGGCGAGCGGCACCATGGCCATCGCGCCGAGCAGCGTGTTGCGGATCAGGGGCCGGCGGCCGATGCCGGACTCGTTCGCGCCGTCGGCGAAGTCCTGCAGGACCTGCGCCTTGACCTCCGGCGGAGCGGCGATCTCGTGGCGCTCGGCGGCGACCTCTACGTCGGACATCAGGGTGCGGGCCCAGTGGACCGCGCCCGCGCCGATGCAGAAGAGGGCCACGCCCAGGGTCATGCCCAGGGAGAAGTTGAGCGCGCTGACCTTCCCGATGGGGAAGATGTAGACGATCTTGTCGACCGGGAAGATCACGTAGGACGCGATGAAGCCGATCGTCGCCAGCATCGACAGGATGAAGAGCATCGCGACGGTGCGCTCGGAGCGCTTCGCCGCCCGCTCGTCGATGTCCTGGATGCGGGGCTTGTGGACCGGCAGGCCCGGGTCGGCGAACGGGTCGTCCGCGACCGCTACGCCACCGTGGTGGGCGTCGCCCTGCTCGCTCGGCAGGTGCTTCTCTTCGGGAATCTCTTGGCTACTCATGACTTCTTGGCCTTAGCGGTGTGGGCCGCGACCCAGACGGCGACAGCGATCAGCGCACCCAGGGCGAAGATCCAGCCGAACAGACCCTCGGAGACGGGGCCGAGGCCACCGAGCTTCAGGCCGCCGGGGCTGGTCGACTTCTCGCCGTTGACGTTCTGGAGGTACGCGATGATGTCCTTCTTCTGCTTCTCCGGCATGGTGCTGTCGGGGAAGGAGGGCATGTTCTGCGGGCCGGTCTGCATGGCCTCGTAGATGTGCTTCGGCGAGACGCCCTCAAGGTTGGGGGCGTACTTGCCGTTCGTCAGCGCGCCGCCTTCGCCGGTGAAGTTGTGGCACTGCGCGCAGTTGTTGCGGAAGAGCTCACCACCGTTGGCGATGTCGGCGCCCGCCGGGTCGTACTGCTTCGCGGTCGGCGTGATCGGACCGGCGCCGAGGGACGCGATGTACGCGGCCAGCTGGTCGATCTGCGCCTGGTCGTAGATGACGGGCTTCTTCGGCACCTGGGCGCCGGGCTGCTGGGCGGGCATGCGGCCCGTGCTCACCTGGAAGTCGACGGCCGCGGAGCCGACGCCGACCAGGCTCGGGCCGTCAGAGGAACCCTGACCGCCGGTTCCGTGGCAGCTTGCGCAACCCACGGCGTAGAGCTTCTTGCCCTCCTCGATGGCGAGGGACTGGGCGGTTTCATCGGCCTGCGCCTTGCCCGCGGGGGCGAAGGCGGCGTACAGCCCCCCAGTGGCCGCCAGCGCGAGGAGTAGAACGACGACCGCCGCCAGCGGATGGCGTCGTCGTGCGGAGAGCTTTTTCACGGATTACCCCGGTGTCAGGATCTTCTGCGTCGGTGTGTCTGGATGGAGTGCCGGGTCTTGCCCGGTGACGTGTTCGCTACTTGATCAGGTAGATCGTCGCGAAGAGGCCGATCCAGACGACGTCGACGAAGTGCCAGTAGTAGGACACGACGATGGCCGACGTGGCCTGTTCGTGGGTGAACCTCTTGGCCGCGTACGTCCGGCCGAGGACCAGCAGGAAGGCGATGAGACCGCCCGTCACGTGCAGACCGTGGAAGCCGGTGGTCAGGTAGAACACCGAGCCGTAGGGGTCCGACGAGAGGGACAGGCCCTCATGCTTGACCAGCTCGGTGTACTCGAACACCTGGCCGCCAATGAAGATCGCACCCATGACGAACGTGATGATGAACCACGTCCGGAGCTTCTTCACGTCACCGCGCTCGGCGGCGAATACGCCGAGCTGGCAGGTGAGCGAGGAAAGCACCAGGATCGTCGTGTTCGTCGCCGAGAAGGGAAGATTCAGGGCCTCGGCCTGTTTCGTCCAGAACTCGGGACCCATCACGGATCGCAGGGTGAAGTACATCGCGAAGAGGGCCGCGAAGAACATCAGCTCGGAACTCAACCAGATGATGGTTCCGACGCTGACGAGGTTCGGCCGGTTGACCGTCGGGTGCGCGTGCCCGGTATCTACTGTCGTTGCTGTCGCCACGACCGACATTATGTCGGTCGCTTATCCCGCCCTCACCCCGGGGGGTGCCGTTCGGAGTGTCAGGGGCGTGTGCAAGGCCCGAACGGCCCATCAGATGAGCCCTGCGCGCCGTCACCTGCGACATGTTCGAACCGATGTGGACGGCGCACCGGGAGGAGTAGCATCCCGCGCAACATCAACGTGATTCACGGCCACGTGGAGGAACGAAATGCGGGCGACTGCGCGGGTTCTGGTCTACAGCGACGACGCGGGCACCCGGGAGCAGGTGCGGCTGGCGGCAGGACGCAGGCCCGCCGCGGACCTGCCGCCGGTGGAGTTCCTGGAGTGCGCGACGCTGCCGGCGGTCCTGACGGCGCTGGACGCGGGCGGAATCGACGCGTGCGTGCTGGACGGCGAGGCGGTTCCGGCCGGGGGCATGGGTGTGTGCCGGCAGATCAAGGACGAGATCTTCCGGTGTCCGCCGGTGCTGCTGCTGATGGGGCGCCCCCAGGACGCCTGGCTGGCCACGTGGAGCCGCGCGGACGCGGCCGTGACCCTTCCGGTGGACCCGGTGCAGTTCGCGGACACCCTGGCGGGCCTCCTGAGGACCCGTCTGTCCCTGGACGCCTGATCCGTCCTACGGGCCCCGCGTGTGCCCGTGTGTGCCCCGCAGAGGCCCGTACGGGTGAATGAGCCGGGATTCTCCCCCCGGACGGCGTCCGGGGGGAGAGACCGGCCCGGGGCCACCTAGACGGTGGGGCGCAGGCGGGCCTGGTCGACCGGACTGCGGCCTTCCTGGGTGCCCTTGAGCAGGGCGCTGCCCTGGCGCCAGTCCTTCCAGTCCATGTTCCAGTCGCCGAAGCCGTTGCCGAAGACGTCCATGTCGTCGCCGATGCTGTTGATCACCTTGACGACGTCGCCCTCGGTGATGTTCTCGTAGAACCAGGCGGCGTTGCCGGTGCTCATGCCCGTGCAGCCGTGGCTGACGTTCTCGTAGCCCTGGGAGCCGACGGACCACGGCGCGGCGTGGACGTATTCACCACTCCAGGTGACGCGGGTGGCGTAGTAGACGGGCAGGTTGTAGTACTCGCTGCCGCCGATGCCGACGGTGTCGCCGCGCATCTGTACGAAGTACTGCTTGCCCAGCACCACCTTGATGCCGTTGCGGGTGGAGAAGCCGGGCTTTCCGGTGGTCACCGGGATGGTGTTGATCACTTCTCCGTTGCGCCGGAACGTGAGGTAGTGCGAGGAGGCGTCGGTGGTGACCTCGACCCGGTCCCCGATCTCCAGTTTCAGCGGCTTGGCGACGGCTCCGTGGAGCTCGTCGGTGATCCTGACGCCTTCCAGGTTGCTCCGTACGGAGACGGCGGAGTTGGCGGGCCAGTAGTCCTTGGGCCGGTAGTGGAGGTTCTTGTCGTCCACCCAGTGCCAGGCGCCCTCGACGCCGGGCGGGGCGTCGACGACGAGGCCCCGTTCCACGATGGCGCGGGCGGCCTTGTCCTTGACGGGCTCGCTGAGTTCGGCGGTGATGGGCTGCCCGACGCCGTACTTGCCCTCGTCCGGGCCGAACTCGACCTTCAGGATCCCCTTGGACGGGGTGGTGTCGAAGGTGAGCGTGCGCTGCCCGGGGGCGCCCCGCTCGTCCTCGGTGCTCACGGTGACCGTGTAGCGGACGCCTGAGGCCATCGGGGTCGTGCTGTGCCAGCGGTCCCCCTTGGCGCTCAGTTCGCCCGCCAGGCGGCGGCCGTGGGTGTCCACGGCCAGCACATCGGTGATCCGGCCGCCGCCGCTCTTGGCGGTGATCTCAAGGGGCCGGTCGGGGTTCACGGGGCGGTTGCCGGCGCTCTGGTTGAAGGCGACCTGATCGCCCGCGTCGTACGGGCGGGCTGACAGCGGGTTCTTGTCGCCGGACCCGCATGCGGTGGCGCCGGCCCCGAGGGACGCGACCAGCAGGGAGCAGCTGAGTACCGTCCAAAGACGCGGTGAGTGCTTCATGGAGCCAACGCTATGAAGATATGACAAATCCGGCGCGCGGGGTGACTGCAAACGAGGGGCCCGGGCTCCTCCCGAAGGAGGGGCCCGGGCCCCAAGCGCTGCGCGGCGCGGCCGCGAAGGTCCTGCTACTGGTTCTGGTTCTCACCGCGGTAGTACTCGTACACCCAGCCCCACAGGCCGATCATGATGATCGGGGCCGAGAAGTACATGAGCCACCAGCCGAAGATGACGCCCATGAACGCGAGCGCACCGCCGATGCCCAGCGAGAGCGGCTGCCAGCTGTGCGGGGAGAAGAACCCCAGCTCGCCCGCCTCGTCGGCGACGTCGGCCTCCAGGTTGTCCTGGGCCATCTCGTCGACACGCTTGGCCGTGAAGGCCAGGTAGTAGCCGATCATGACGCTCAGGCCGAAGGCCAGGAAGAGCGCGGTGGTACCGACGGGCTCCTTCGACCACACGCCGTACACGACGGCCATGATCAGGATGAAGAAGGAGAGCCAGAGGAACATCTTGCCCTGGATCTTCACTTGTCGGCCTCCTTGCCACCGGCGACGGCCTTGGCGGCGACGCTGTGGTCCTCGAGGTGGTCGAGGGCCGCGATCTCAGGGTGGTGCAGGTCGAACGCCGGGGACTCCGAACGGATCCGCGGCAGGGTGAGGAAGTTGTGCCGCGGCGGCGGGCAGGACGTCGCCCACTCAAGCGAACGGCCGTAACCCCACGGGTCGTCGACCTCGACCTTCTCGCCGTACTTGGCCGTCTTCCAGACGTTGTACATGAACGGCAGCATCGACAGGCCGAGCACGAACGAGCTGATCGTCGAGATCGTGTTCAGCGCGGTGAAACCGTCGGCGGCGAGGTAGTCCGCGTAACGGCGCGGCATGCCCTCGGCACCGAGCCAGTGCTGCACCAGGAAGGTGCCGTGGAAGCCGATGAACAGCGTCCAGAACGTCATCTTGCCGAGGCGCTCGTCCAGCATCTTGCCCGTGAACTTCGGCCACCAGAAGTGGAAGCCGGCGAACATCGCGAACACCACGGTGCCGAAGACGACGTAGTGGAAGTGCGCGACGACGAAGTACGAGTCGGAGACGTGGAAGTCCATCGGGGGCGAGGCCAGGATGACGCCGGTCAGGCCACCGAAGGTGAAGGTGACCAGGAAGCCGATCGTCCAGAGCATCGGGGTCTCGAAGGACAGCGAGCCCTTCCACATGGTGCCGATCCAGTTGAAGAACTTCACACCGGTCGGTACCGCGATCAGGAAGGTCATGAAGGAGAAGAACGGCAGCAGCACGCCACCGGTGACGTACATGTGGTGGGCCCACACGGTCACGGAGAGGCCGGCGATCGCGATCGTCGCGGCGATCAGGCCGATGTAGCCGAACATCGGCTTACGGCTGAAGACCGGGATGATCTCGGAGACGATTCCGAAGAACGGCAGCGCGATGATGTACACCTCTGGGTGTCCGAAGAACCAGAAGAGGTGTTGCCATAGCAATGCGCCGCCGTTCGCGGCATCGAACACATGCGCGCCGAACTTGCGGTCGGCCTCCAGCGCGAAGAGCGCGGCGGCCAGCACCGGGAAGGCGAGCAGGACCAGGACACCGGTCAGCAGCACGTTCCAGGTGAAGATCGGCATGCGGAACATCGTCATGCCGGGAGCGCGCATGCAGATGATCGTGGTGATGAAGTTGACCGAGCCGAGGATGGTTCCGAAGCCGGAGAAGGCCAGACCCATGATCCACATGTCGGCGCCGATGCCCGGCGACCGGACCGCGTCCGACAGCGGGGAGTAGGCGAACCAGCCGAAGTCGGCAGCGCCGTTCGGCGTCACGAAGCCGGCCACCGCGATGGTCGAGCCGAAGAGGTACAGCCAGTACGCGAACATGTTCAGCCGCGGGAACGCCACGTCGGGCGCGCCGATCTGCAGCGGCATGATCCAGTTGGCGAAGCCCGCGAAGAGCGGGGTGGCGAACATCAGCAGCATGATCGTGCCATGCATGGTGAACGCCTGGTTGAACTGCTCGTTCGACATGATCTGCGTGCCCGGACGGGCCAGCTCGGCGCGCATGAAGAGCGCCAGCAGGCCGCCGATGATGAAGAACACGAACGACGTGACCAGGTACATCGTGCCGATGGTCTTGTGGTCGGTCGTGGTCAGCCACTTCACGACGACATTGCCCGGCTGCTTGCGCCGTACCGGCAGCTCGTTCTCATACGAGTCGGCGGCGGCACCCTGGGATTCGTTGAGGATGCTCACAGTTTGTTCACTTCCGCATTCCGGGCCGGGTCGGTCTGCTGGATGCCGGCCGGGAGGTAGCCGGTCTGACCCTTCTCCGCCAGATCCTTCAGGTACGCCCGGTACTCCTCGGGGGAGACCACCTTGACGTTGAAGAGCATCCGGGAGTGGTCAACGCCGCAGAGCTCGGCGCACTTGCCCATGAAGGTGCCGTATTCGGACGGGGTGACCTCGAAGACGTTGGTGTGGCCCGGAATGACGTCCTGCTTGAACAGGAACGGGACCACCCAGAAGGAGTGGATCACGTCGTTCGACGACAGGATGAAACGGACCTTCTCGCCCTTGGGGAGGACCAGGGTCGGACCCGGGTTGCCCGTCTGGGGGTTCTTGTCGCCCGGGACACCCTTCTGGTAGACGCCTTCGGCGCCCGCCGGGAAGTCCTTGGTGAAGCGGTCCGGGATGGAGGCCAGCTCCTTGGGGACCGCGCCCGCCTTCGGGGTCGCCGCGTCGCCGTCGACGTTCTCGACGTAGTTGAAGCCCCAGCTCCACTGGAAGCCGATCACGTTGATCGTGTGCGGCGGCTTCGGGGTGAGGGCCAGGAGCTTCGACTCGTCACGAGCGGTGAAGTAGAAGAGCACCGAGACGATGATGAGCGGGACCACGGTGTACAGCGCCTCGATGGGCATGTTGTACCGGGTCTGCGCGGGGACCTCGATCTTCGTCCGGCTGCGCCGGTGGAAGATGACGCTCCAGATGATCAGGCCCCACACGAGGATGCCCGTGACCAGCGCGGCCGCCCAGGATCCCTGCCACAGGGAGAGGATGCGCGGCGCCTCCTCGGTTACCGGAGTCGGCATTCCGAGGCGGGGGAAGTCTTTCCATGTATACGAGCAACCAGTGGCGGTCGCCAGGACCACGCCCGCAGTCAGCGCCTGCAGCAGCTTCCGCCGCATCGGGCGCCGCGGCGAGCGGTCGGAGCCGTAGGGACTCACGTAGCGCCTTCCCGAGAGTCTCGGCCCGCGCGGCCGGCCGCGGCCGTGTTCGGGTCGGTCGCCGGCCCTGACGCAGGCAGGGGTTTGGATGTTTATGCGGACCAAACCCTACTGGACGCTATTTGGGGTCGCGCGGGGAGGGTGCCCAACGCGCCGCTACTGCCCCCGAAGGGATGGATCCGCCGTCCGGGGGACGGCGCGAATGGCCCTGAATGGCGGGCTCCGGAGCACATCTGACGCCCCCTGACCTCGAACGCTGCGGGCCCCGCCCACCCGTCGCCCGGCCACCACCCCTCAACGGCGTGCTCCGCACGGCTCCTGCCCACCCGTCGCCCGATCACCACCCCTCAACGGCATACTCCGCACGCCCCCTGCCTTACGGTGACCGGATGCCGTACTTCGACAGCGCGTCCGCCGCTCCCCTGCACCCCGTGGCCCGCCAGGCGTTGCAGGCCGCCCTGGACGAGGGCTGGGCCGATCCGTCCCGGCTCTACCGGGAGGGCAGGCGCGCCCGGCTGCTGCTGGACGCGGCGCGGGAGGCCGCCGCGGAGGCGGTGGGATGCCGGGCCGACGAGCTCGTGTTCACTCCTTCGGGGACGCACGCGGTTCACACGGGGGTGGCGGGGGTCCTCGCGGGGCGCCGACGCGTCGGAAGTCATCTGGTCGTATCGGCGGTCGAACACAGTTCTGTATTTCACTCGGCCGAGGTGCACGAGGCGCGCGGCGGGACGGTGACCGAGGTCCCGGTGGACCGGTGGGGCGCGGTGACGCCCGCCGCCTACGCGGACGCGCTCGCCCCGGAGAGCGCCCTCGCCTGCCTCCAGTCGGCCAACCACGAGGTGGGCACGGTCCAGCCGGTGGCGGAGGTGGCCGAGGTCTGCGCGGCGGCCGGGGTGCCGCTGCTGGTGGACGCGGCCCAGTCGCTGGGCTGGGGTCCGGTGGAGGGCGCCTGGTCCGTCCTGGCCGCGAGTGCGCACAAGTGGGGCGGCCCGCCCGGGGTCGGTCTGCTGGCGGTCCGCAAGGGGGTGCGTTTCTCCCCCCAAGGACCTGCGGACGAGAGGGAGTCGGGGCGCTCCCCCGGTTTCACGAACCTGCCCGCGATCGTGGCCGCGGCGGCTTCCCTGCGGGCCGTACGGGCCGACGCGGACGCGGAGGCGGCCCGGCTGCGGGTCCTGGTGGACCGCATCCGGCGGCGGGTGGTGCGGCTGGTCCCGGACGTGGAGGTGGTGGGCGATCCGGAGCGGCGGCTGCCGCACCTGGTCACCTTCTCCTGCCTGTACGTCGACGGGGAGACGCTGCTGCACGAGCTGGACCGGGCCGGTTTCTCGGTCTCCTCCGGCTCCTCGTGCACGAGCTCCACGCTGACCCCCAGTCACGTGCTGCGGGCGATGGGCGTGCTGTCGGAGGGGAACGTACGGGTGTCCCTGCCGCCGGGGACCCCGGCGGAGGAGGTCAACGCGTTCCTGGAGGTGCTGCCGCGCGCGGTGGCGGACGTACGGGAACGGCTGGGCGTGTCGGAGCCCCCGGCGGTGGCGCCGGTGGCGGACTCCCTGGAGCTCGACGCGCTCGGGCTGCGCTGCCCCCAGCCGGTGATCGAACTGGCCCGGGCCATCGTGACGGTCCCGGTGGGCGGGACCGTCACGGTCGTCTCCGACGACGAGGTGGCGCGGCTGGACATCCCGGCGTGGTGCGCGATGCGGGGCCACACGTATGTGGGCGAGACCCCCCGCGAGGTCGGCTCCGCGTACACGGTCCGCCGGGCCACCTGACCGGGCCGGCCCCGATCCGGCTGCGCCACGTTTCAGCCTCGCCGGCGATTGAGGCGCGGGTCCGGGCAGAGCCCGGTGCCCGGCGGAGCCGGGTTTCGGGGGGGGGGGGGGGCCCCCCCCCCCCCCCCCCCCCCCCCCCCCCCCCCCCCCGCCCGCGGGGCCCCCGCGGGGGGGGGGGGGGGGGGCGCCGGGGGGGGGCGGGGGGGGGGCGCGCGGGGGCGGGGGGGGGGCGCGCGGCCCCCCCCGCGGGGCCCCCCGGGGGGGGGGGCCCCGGGGCCGCCCCGGGGGGGGGGGGGGGGGGCGGGGCCCGGCCCCCCCCCCCTGCCCGGCGGAGCCGGGTTTCCTGGGGCTCCGCCCCAGACCCCGCTCCTCAAACGCCGGAGGGGCTGGATCTGGCCGGGCTCACCACCAGGGGGGTAGGCCCTTGGGGCGAAGGTCGGAGCCGCGGCGGCGGTCAGGCCAGGTGGGCGCGGACCTCGGCGGCGGCTTCGTCGCCGTAGGCCTTGGTGAAGCGCTCCATGAAGTGGGCGCGGGCCAGCGCGTACTCCTGGGTGCCGAGGGTCTCGATGACCAGCGTCGCGAGCATGCAGCCCAGCTGCGCCGCACGTTCCAGGCCGACGCCCCAGCCCAGACCGGTCAGGAACCCGGCGCGGAACGCGTCGCCGACACCCGTCGGGTCGACCTTCGCGGTCTCCTCCGGGCAGCCGACCACGATCGGCGCCTCGCCGACGCGCTCGATCCGGACGCCGTTGGAGCCCAGCGTGGTCACGCGGGTGCCGACCTTCGACAGGATCTCCTCGTCGGTCCAGCCGGACTTCGACTCGATGAGGCCCTTCTCGTACTCGTTCGAGAAGAGGAAGGTCGCGCCCTCCATCAGGGTGCGGATGTTGTCGCCGTCCATCCGGGCGATCTGCTGCGAGAAGTCGGCGGCGAAGGGGATCCCGCGCGTGCGGCACTCCTCCGTGTGGCGCAGCATCGCCTCGGGGTCGTCCGCGCCGATGAGGACGAGGTCGAGCCCGCCCACCCGGTCGGCCACGGCCTTGAGCTCGATCAGCCGGGCCTCGCTCATCGCGCCCGTGTAGAAGGAGCCGATCTGGTTGTGGTCGGCGTCCGTGGTGCACACGAAGCGCGCGGTGTGCAGCACCTCGGAGATCCGGACGGACTCGGTGTCGACGCCGTGCCGGTCCAGCCAGGCGCGGTATTCGTCGAAGTCGGAGCCGGCGGCTCCGACGAGGATCGGGCGGGTGCCGAGCTGCCCCATACCGAAGCAGATGTTCGGGCCGACCCCGCCCCGCCGGACGTCGAGGTTGTCGACGAGGAAGGAGAGGGAGACCGTGTGCAGCTGGTCCGCGACCAGCTGGTCGGCGAAACGGCCGGGGAAGGTCATGAGGTGGTCGGTGGCGATGGAGCCGGTGACTGCGATGCGCACGGCGAGGACGCTCCTGCTGAGGACGGCGAGGGACAGTCAAAACTACCCGGTAAGCGGCCCCGGGCTGTACCCCGGAAACTACCCCTTAGTAGGTCTTTCTTCGCCACAGCTCCGATGCCTACGGTGCCTGCATGACCTATACCGACGGTTTCGGCTACTCCGAGTACACCGCCGACAAGCGCGGCGCGGAAGCCCCACGACAGCCCGGTTTCGCCCGCCTGCTGGGTGACTGCGCCCGGATGGCCCCGCACTGGGCGGTTCCGGCGGGCCCCCGGCCGGTCCGGGTGGCCCCTTCGCAGATCCACGGGATCAGCGTCCCGCCGGCCTCGGCGCGGCTGATCGCCTCCACGTCCGTGTACGGGGACCAGTAGGAGGGAACCGGTTGCGCTCCCGCTCCGTCACACCCGCATCAGGTACGACGGGACCGGTGAAGGAGCGATGCGGTGACCAGCGAAGGACCCGACGACACATCACGCGGAACACGGCGGCGGCCCGCCTGGGCCGTCGGTTCGATCGCGGCCGCCGTCCTGCTCGCGGGCGGCGGTGGCGCGTACTGGGCGTCGACCGCCTACGGCGACGGTGGGCCGGGTCACCGTACGGGTGACAGCGCGGCCTCCGCGCCGCGCGACGCGGGGGCCCCCTCGGGGCCGGGCATCGCGCCCGGGGAGCCCGACCCGTCCGGCGGCGGGGTGGTCTACCGGGCCGACGTGAAGCTTCCGGAGGCTCCGGCCGACGCGCCGAGCTACGCGCTGTCCGGCGAGGTCACCTCGGCGGAGGTGGCCCGCCTCGCGGCGGCTCTGGGCCTGCCCGGCGAGCCGCGCCTGAGCGGGGACGTCTGGCTGGCCGGGGAGGCCGCCGACGGCTCCGGGCCCCGGCTCACGGTGGCCCGTACGGCGCCGGGGACGTGGAACTTCGCCCGCTTCCAGGCTCCCGGCAACGGCAACGGCGCCGGGGACGACTGCGTGCGCGGCAAGGACACCTGCGGCCCTGCCACCCTCCCGCAGGACGCGGGGGCGAGTGCGGGCGGTGGGGCCGAGACGGGCAAGCCGGTGTCGGAGGAGGCCGCCAAGGCCGCCGCGGCCCCCGTACTGGCCGCCGCGGGGGTGGCGGGGGCCACGCCGGACGCGCGGTTCAACCAGGGTTCGGTACGGGTGGTGGCCGCCGACCCGGTGGTCGACGGGCTGCGCACGCACGGCTGGGCCACGAAGGTCAGCGTGGGCTCCGACGGCTCGGTGGTGGGGGGCAACGGGGAGCTGAAGGCCCCCGCACGGGCAGCCTCGCAGCAGGTGGTCGGGGCCGTGGAGGCGCTGGCCCGGCTGAACGCGAAGTCGGGCGGCGGGGAGGGCAACCCCGAGCCCAGCGGATGCGCGAGCGCGGTCCCGCTGACGGCGGACACCCCGGTGTCGGCCACGGACACGGTGCCGTGCAACCCGGAGCCGCGGCCGATGAAGCCCCCGCGGACGGAGACGGTGAAGGGCGCCGCGCTCGGCCTGGTCCCCGGCACGGTGAACGGGGCGCAGGGGCTGGTTCCGGCCTGGCTCTTCGAGGTGGCGGGCCAGGGCGGCGCGCCCGGTCACACGGTGGCCCAGCCGGCGGCGGCCGCCCAGGAGAGCACTCCCGGCCCGAAGGGCCTGCGCACGGTGACCGGGTTCTCGTACGCGGAGGCCGACCGGAAGCTGACGGTGAACTTCTGGGGCAGCGTGTGCAGCACCTACGCCGTGGAGGCGCGGGAGCAGGCGGAATCGGTCCTGGTGAAGATCACGGACACCCCGAACAAGCCGGGCCAGGCCTGCATCATGCTGGCGCAGGAGATGTCCTTGACGGTGACGCTGCAGCAGCCGCTGGGCGACCGGAAGGTGCTCGACGCGGCCACCGGCAAGCCGCTCCCCCGGCAGTAGCCGGGGTCCCGGGCAGGGCCCGGGACCGGGAATGACACGAGGGCCCGCCTCCGGTCGGATTCGACCGGGGGCGGGCCCTCGTGGGTGTCCGGGTTTAGCTGAACGAGTCGCCGCAGGCGCAGGAGCCCGTGGCGTTCGGGTTGTCGATGGTGAAGCCCTGCTTCTCGATGGTGTCGACGAAGTCGATGGAGGCACCGTGGAGGTACGGAGAGCTCATCCGGTCCGTGACGACCTTCACACCGTCGAAGTCCTTCACGACGTCGCCGTCGAGGGAGCGCTCGTCGAAGAAGAGCTGGTAGCGCAGGCCGGAGCAGCCACCGGGCTGGACGGCGACGCGGAGCGCCAGGTCATCGCGGCCTTCCTGCTCCAGCAGGGTCCTGACCTTCTCGGCGGCGGCGTCGGACAGGAGGATGCCGTCGCTCACAGTGGTCTTGTCGTCCTGTACGGACATCTGCATTCACTCCCGAAGTGGGCGGCTCCCCGCCGGAGGCGGGGAAACGTCGGACTCTTGCCGTCGGTGGCAACGAGCGGGACCGCGGATTCATTCCGGGACCCGACGCTTGTTTCAGATATTCCATGCTCGCACACCGCGCGCGGGGGTGGACCCGGCGAATCGTGGGCTGATGCGTCACATTGACACTATCGGCATCGTCAAACTGACGTGAAGCGGTTATGATAGATAACGTCAAATAGACGAGAAGTCGAAGTGATGATCCAGAAGTCCCTTGTCGCAGAACAGAAAGGGTGCGTGTCGTGACCACCGCCCAGCCTTTGGACGTCCAGCCGACGCCCCTTGCCCTGCTGCTGCTCGGCCGTGAGGCCGACCCCAAGAGCGAGCGCGGGGTGGAGTGCCCCGGCGACCTGCCCTCGCCGTCGGACCCGAACCTCGTGGAGCGCGCCCGCGCGGCCAAGGAGAAGCTCGGTGACAAGGTCTTCATCCTGGGCCACCACTACCAGCGTGACGAGGTCATCGAGTTCGCGGACGTCACCGGCGACTCCTTCAAGCTGGCCAAGGACGCGGCCGCCAAGCCGGAGGCCGAGTACATCGTCTTCTGCGGCGTGCACTTCATGGCCGAGTCCGCGGACATCCTGACCTCGGACGACCAGAAGGTGGTCCTGCCGGACCTGGCCGCCGGCTGCTCGATGGCCGACATGGCCACCGCCGAGCAGGTCGCGGAGTGCTGGGACGTACTGACCGAGGCCGGCATCGCCGACGTCACGGTGCCCGTCTCGTACATGAACTCCTCCGCCGACATCAAGGCCTTCACCGGCAAGCACGGCGGCACGATCTGTACCTCGTCCAACGCGAAGAAGGCCCTGGACTGGGCGTTCGAGCAGGGCGAGAAGATCCTCTTCCTCCCGGACCAGCACCTGGGCCGCAACACCGCCGTCCGCGACATGGGCATGTCCCTGGACGACTGCGTGCTCTACAACCCGCACAAGCCGAACGGCGGCCTGACGGTCGAGCAGCTGCGGAACGCCAGGATGATCCTGTGGCGCGGCCACTGCTCGGTGCACGGCCGGTTCTCGGTCGACTCGGTCAACGACGTCCGCGCCCGGATCCCCGGCGTGAACGTCCTGGTCCACCCCGAGTGCAAGCACGAGGTCGTGGCGGCCGCGGACTACGTCGGCTCGACGGAGTACATCATCAAGGCGCTGGAGGCGGCCCCGGCCGGTTCCAAGTGGGCCATCGGCACGGAGCTGAACCTGGTCCGCCGCCTGGCGAACCGATTCGCCGCCGAGGACAAGGAAGTCGTCTTCCTCGACAAGACGGTCTGCTTCTGCTCGACGATGAACCGCATCGACCTCCCGCACCTGGTGTGGACCCTGGAGTCCCTGGCCGAGGGCAACCTCGTCAACCAGATCCAGGTCGACAAGGAGACGGAGAGCTTCGCGAAGCTCGCGCTGGAGCGGATGCTGGCGCTCCCGTAGCCACCGCCTCCCCCCGCACATGCCCGAAGGGCCGCCCCTCGATCCGAGGAGCGGCCCTTCGGCCGTTGTGCGAGGAGTGTCAGGCCTTGGCCGGGACCTCTTCCTCCGTGGCGGAGGGGGCCGGGACCACCGTCAGACGGGCCTCGCGCTTCGCCGTGCGCTTGGCGCGGCGGCGCTCCTTGCGGAGCTCGACCATCGTGTAGAGGGTCGGTACGAGCAGCAGCGTCAGCAGGGTGGAGCTGACCAGGCCGCCGATCACCACGACCGCGAGCGGCTGCGAGATGAAGCCGCCCTCGCCGGTGACGCCCAGCGCCATCGGGAGCAGCGCGAAGATCGTCGCCAGGGCCGTCATCAGGATCGGGCGCAGCCGGTGGCGGCCGCCCTCGACGACCGCTTCCACGACGCCCAGGCCCTGGGCGCGGTACTGGTTGACCAGGTCGATCAGGACGATCGCGTTGGTCACCACGATGCCGATGAGCATCAGCATGCCGATCATCGCCGGGACGCCCATCGGGGTGCCGGTGGCGATGAGCAGGCCGAGTGCGCCGGTCGCCGCGAACGGGATGGAGACCAGCAGGATCAGCGGCTGGATCAGCGACCGGAAGGTCGCGACCAGCAGCATGAACACGATCGCGATGGCCGCGAGCATGGCCAGGCCCAGCGAGCCGAAGGCCTCGTCCTGGTCCTCGGAGACGCCGCCGATGGATGCGGTGGCGCCCTCCGGCAGGTCCAGGGCCTTGAGCTTGGTCTGCAGCTCGGCGCTGACCGCGCCGGTGTTGTCGCCGAGCGGCCGCGCGGTGACGGTGGCGGCGCGGGCGCCGTCGATCCGGGTCATCGCGACCGGGCCGGGGACCTCCTTGACCTCGGCGATGTCGCCGAGCTTGACCGGGCCGACCGGGAGCGCCTGCAGTTCGGCCAGGGTGGTGGCCGGCTGCGCGGACCTGATGACGATGTCCCGCTCGGTGTCGTCGAGCACGGCCTTGCCCGCCGGGTTGCCCCGGACGGCCTGCGCGACGATCGCGCCGAGCGCGGCCTGGTTCAGGCCGGCCTCGGCCGCCTTGGGCGTGGCGGTCACGGAGATGCGGGGGACGGACTGGGAGAGGTCGCTCTGCACGTCGGCGACGTTCTTGAGCTTCGCGACCTCGACGCGGACCTGCTCGGCGGCCTCGGCGAGGACCTTGCCGTCGCCGGCCTTGACGACCACGCTGAGGTTCTGGCTGCCGAAGCCGTCGCCCGCCACGATGCGGGTCTCGCCGATGCCGTCGAGGGCGGCCAGCTTGCCCTCGATGCCCTTCTTGACGGCGTCCGCCTTGCCGGAGTCCTTGAGGCTGACCTGGTACGAGGCCTGGTTGGAGCCCGTACCGCCGCCGAAGGCCGCGAGGAAGCCGGAGGAGCCGACGGTGACCTGGTAGCTCTTGACCCCTTCGACCGAGGCCAGCACCTGCTCGATCTTGCGGCTCGCCTCGTCGGAGGCGGCCAGCGAGGTGCCGGGGGCGAGTTCCTGCTTGACCGTCAGGACTTCCTGCTCGCCCTGGTCGAAGAAGTTGGTCTTCAGCATCGGGGTCATCCCGAAGGTGCCGACGAGGACGACCACGGCGATGGCCACACTGGTCAGCCGGCGCCGGGTGGCGAAGCCCAGGACGCGGACGTAGAGGAGCTGGAGGCGGCTGCGCGCCTCCTTCTCCTCGGCCTCGCGGCGGGCCTTGGCCGCGCTTTCGGCGTTCCCGGGCTCGACGCCCTTGGGCGCGCTGAGGAACCAGTACGAGAGCACCGGTACGACCGTCAGCGAGACGAGCAGCGAGGCCAGCAGGGCCGCGGTGACGGTGAGCGAGAAGGAGCCGAAGAGCTCGCCGATCATGCCGCCGGTGAGGCCGATCGGCAGGAAGACGGCGACGGTGGTGAGGGTGGAGGAGGTGACCGCGCCGGCGACCTCCTTGACCGCGGTGATGATCGCGGCCTCGCGCTCCTCGCCGTAGCCGAGGTGGCGCTTGATGTTCTCCAGGACCACGATCGAGTCGTCGACCACGCGGCCGATGGCGATGGTGAGGGCGCCCAGGGTCAGCATGTTGAGCGACAGGTCGCGGGTCCACAGCACGATGAGCGCGAGGACGACGGACAGCGGGATGGAGACCGCGGTGACCAGCGTCGAGCGCAGCGAGGCCAGGAAGACCAGGATCACGATCACCGCGAAGAGCAGGCCGAGCATGCCTTCGGTGGTGAGGCTGGAGATGGACTTGGCGACGGCCGGGCCCTGGTCGCTGACGACGGTCAGGTCGGCGCCGGCGCCGAGCGCGGAGCGCAGCTCGGGCAGCTTGTCCTTGACGGCGTCGGAGATGGCGACGGCGCTGCCGTCCTTGTCCATGGTGAGGACGAGGGCGAGGCTGGGCTTGCCGTTGGTGCGGGTGATGGAGACGGCCTTGGCCGGCTCCTGCTTCACGGTGGCGACGTCGGCGAGGCGGACGGCCGGCTTGCCCGGGCCCGGGGTCAGGCGCAGCTCCTCCAGCTGGGCGAGGGAGGTGTAGCCGCCGCCGACGCGCACGGTGCGGTTCTTGCCCGCCTCGTCGAAGGAGCCGGCGGGGACGGCCGCGCCGCCCGCCTGGAGGCCCTCGGCGAGCTTGGCGCCGTCGAGGCCGGCGGCCGCGAGCTTGGCGTTGTCGGGGGTGACGGTGACCTGGAGGTCCTGGACGCCGTCGACGGTGACCTGGCCGACGCCCTCGATGTCCGAGAGGACGGGGACGACGGAACGTTCCAGCTGGTCGGCGAGCGCCTGCTGGTCCTTGTCGGCGGTGACGGCCAGGATGACGGTCGGGATGTCGTCCGTGGAGCCGGCCACGACCTGCGGGTCCACCTCGGCGGGCAGCCGGACGCGGGCCCGGTTCACGGCCTGCTGGACGTCGGCGACGAGCTGCTTGGTGCCGCTGTCGCCGTAGTCGAAGGTGGCCATGATGAGGGCGTTGCCCTCGCTGGCGGTGGAGGTGATGCCGGTGATGCCGTCGACGCCCTTGAGCATGGACTCGATCGGTTCGACGACCTGCTTCTCGACCACGTCGGGCGAGGCGCCCTGGTACGGCGCGAGCACGGACACCATCGGCAATTCGATGGAGGGCAGCAGCTGCTGCTTGAGCTGCGGGATGGCTATGGCGCCGAAGAGGAGCGCGACGATCGACACGAGGCCGACCAAGGCCCTTTGGGCCAGGCTGAAGCGGGACAGCCACGACATGGGTATGAGATCTCTCTGCAGTGACGAACGCGAGGGCACTCCTACCCTGTCGCACCGCGGTGGCGCGTTTCGTCGCTCGCAGGTGTCGTCCTTATGTGCGGCATACCGCGTTTGGAGTACGTCGTACCCGGCGGTGCTACTCCGCGCGTGGGCGGACCAGTCCCGATTCGTAGGCAATGACCACCAATTGGGCCCGGTCGCGGGCGCCGAGCTTGGCCATGGCCCGGTTCACGTGGGTCTTGACGGTCAGCGGGCTGACCTCCAGCCGCCCGGCGATCCCGTCGTTCGACAGCCCGGCCGCGACGTGTACGAGGACCTCGCGCTCCCGGACGGTCAGCGCGGCGAGCCGCTCCGCGTGCGCCCCGGCCGAAGCTCCGGCGGCGGCCGGGTCGGCGCCGCCGCCCTGGGCGAGGAAGGTGGCGATGAGCCCTTTGGTGGCGGCCGGGGAGAGCAGGGCCTCGCCGGCCGCGGCGACGCGGATGGCGTTGAGCAGTTCCTCGGGCTCGGCGCCCTTGCCGAGGAAGCCCGAGGCGCCGGCCCGCAGGGCCGAGACCACGTACTCGTCGACCTCGAAGGTCGTCAGCATCACCACGCGCACGTCGGCCAGTTCCGGGTCCGCGCTGATCATGCGGGTGGCGGCGAGCCCGTCGGTGCCGGGCATCCGGATGTCCATGAGGACGACGTCGGGGCGCATCCGGCGGGCGAGTTCGAAGGCCTGGGCCCCGTCGGAGGCCTCCCCGACGACCTCCATGTCGGGCTCGGAGTCGACGAGCACCTTGAAGGCGCTGCGCAGCAGCGCCTGGTCGTCGGCGAGCAGCACCCTGACGGGCGCGGCAGAGGGCAGGTCCGTCGAAGGTTGGTCCACGGGCTGAGGGTACGCGGGCCCGCCGTCCGCGCTCAGCCCAGGGCGAGGACGATCAGGGCGGTGGTCGCCGCGACCTCGGCCAGGGCGCCGAAGACGTCGCCGGTGACCCCGTCGAAGCGGCGTACGCAGCGGCGGAGCAGCAGTTCCGCGGCGAGCAGGGCGGCCAGGACCGCCGCCGCGCTCCGGCCGGCGGCGGGGAGGCCCAGCGGGAGTGCGGCGGCCGCGGCCAGGGCGGTGACGAGCATGGCGATCAGGACGGCGGCGCGCCGCGTGACCACCCCGGCGACGGCGGCGCCGAGTCCCCCGGGGCGGGCCGCCGGGACGCCTTCCCGGCAGGCCAGGGTCATGGCGAGGCGGGCCGCCACGGCGGCGACCACGGCGGCGAGGGCGCCGCGGATCCAGCTGTCGGCGTAGATGTCGGACAGGGCGGCCACCTGCAGGAGCAGCACGATCACCAGGGTCACGACGCCGAAGGGGCCGATGTCGGACTGTTTCATGATCCGCAGGGCCTGGTCGGCGGGTTTGGCACTGCCGAGGCCGTCGGCCGTGTCGGCGAGGCCGTCGAGGTGCAGTCCCCGGGTCAGCGCGGCCGGTACGGCGACGGTGAGGGCCGCGGCGAGCAGCGGGCCCCCGCCGAGCAGCAGCAGGAGCGCTCCGGGCAGGGCCGCGAGCACGCCCACGACCAGCCCGGCGAGCGGGGCGCAGGCCATTCCGGTGCGGGCGGCGGGGCGGTCCCAGCGGGTGATGCGGGCGGGCAGCACGGTGAGGGTGCCGAACGCGAAACGGACGCCGTCGGGGAACGAGGCGCGTTCCGGGGGCGGCATCGGGGGCGGGCCGTCGTACGAATCTGTCATCGGCGGGAACGCTACCCGCTCAGCACGAGCGGTAAATTACCCATTACATGCCAAATAGGGAGTCCGTGGGATGGGTCACTGGTGGTATCGGAACATCGTCGAACCGGGGAAGCTGCCGCTCCTGCTCGCCCTGCTCTCCTTTGTGTTGTCGTTCCTGGTCACCCGTGTGATCACCCGGACGATCCGGGCCGGCCGGGGCCCCTTCAAGAACGTCACCCCGGGCGGTCTGCACATCCACCACGTGGTGCCGGGCGTGATCCTCGTGATCATCGGCGGTTTCGGCGCGGTCGGCAGCGGCCGGTACGGCTTCGGCGCGTGGGCATCGGCCGTGATCTTCGGCCTGGGCGCGGGCCTGGTCCTGGACGAGTTCGCGCTCATCCTGCACCTCGACGACGTCTACTGGAGCGAGCAGGGCCGCAAGAGCGTGGAGCTCGTGGTCGTCACGGCCGCCATCGTGGCCCTGGTCATCGGCGGTTTCGTGCCCTTCGGGGTGAACGACCTGTCGAGCGAGGAGCGTCAGAGCCGCGGCCTGGTCGTCATGAACGGGGCCACCAACTTCTTCCTCTCCCTGCTCGCCCTGTGGAAGGGCAAGGCGCGCACCGCGCTCTTCGGCCTGGTCGTGCCCTTCGTCGCGCTGGTCGGCGCGATCCGGCTGGCCCGGCCCGGCTCCCCGTACGCGAAGCGGTTCTACGCGAACCGGCCGCGTGCCCGGGCCAAGGCCGGGCTGCGCGCCTTTCACCACGACCGGCGCTGGGCGCGGCCGCGCCGCAGGTTCGAGAACTTCATCGGCGGGACCCCGGACCCGGACCACCGCATCTCCCTGGAGAAGCCGCCCCCGCACTGACGACGGCGGCGGGCCCTCCCCGTCGAAGGGGGAGGGCCCGCCGCCGTGCCGTCGGTGTACCCGGTCCGGGCTCAGCCCGGGATCAGGCCGTCGTCGCTGAGCATCTCCCTGACCTCGTCCAGGGCGGCGTCATCACCGGGGAGGATCAGCTCGGACGGCTCCAGCGCGTCGTCCGGGAGCGGTGTGCCGAGCCGCCGTACGGCGTCGAGCAGCGCGCCCAGCGTCCGCCGGAAGCCCTCCTCGTCGCCGCTCTCCATCTCCGCGAGCAGTTCGTCGTCCAGCTTGTTGAGCTCGGGGAAGTGGCTGTCGGCCACTTCCACCTGGCCTTCCCCCATGATGCGGACAATCATGACGGGCCCCGTCCTACTGCTTGTCGAACCGGTGCGGAGTCTGCGGCTGCTGACCGTTGCCCTGCGCGCCGCCCTCGATGGCCTGCTGCTGGGCGGACGGGCCGCCCGCCAGCTCGGCCTTCATGCGCTGGAGCTCCAGCTCCACGTCCGTACCGCCCGAGAGGCGGTCCAGCTCGGCCTGGATGTCGTCCTTGGAGCCGAGGCCGCTCTGGTCGTCGAGCGCGCCGGAGGCCAGCAGCTCGTCGATCGCACCGGCGCGGGCCTGCAGCTGGGCGGTCTTGTCCTCGGCCCGCTGGATGGCCAGGCCGACGTCGCTCATCTCCTCGGAGATGCCGGAGAAGGACTCCGCGATCCGGGTCTGCGCCTGGGCCGCGGTGTAGGTGGCCTTGATGGTCTCCTTCTTCGTACGGAAGGCGTCCACCTTGGCCTGGAGCCGCTGGGCGGCGAGGGTCAGCTTCTCCTCCTCGCCCTGCAGGGTCTGGTGCTGCACCTCCAGGTCGCTGACCTGCTGCTGGAGCGAGGCGCGCCGGGACAGGGCCTCGCGGGCCAGGTCCTCGCGGCCCAGGGCGAGGGCCTTGCGGCCCTGGTCCTCCAGCTTGGCGGACTGCCCCTGGAGCTGGTTGAGCTGCAGCTCCAGGCGCTTGCGGGAGGTCGCCACGTCGGCGACTCCGCGGCGCACCTTCTGCAGCAGCTCCAGCTGCTTCTGGTACGAGTAGTCGAGGGTTTCGCGCGGGTCCTCGGCCCGGTCAAGGGCCTTGTTCGCCTTCGCGCGGAAGATCATCCCCATACGCTTCATGACACCGCTCATGGGCTTCGCGCGCCCCCTTCTAGACGGACTGTGCTCCAGGTCACCGACAGAACCCACAGTACGGGCCCTGTCTCCATTACCGCACTGTTCGAGTACGGATGCGCTCCTCCTCCAGGACGACTACGCCCGCGCCCCATCAGGCGTAAGGAGTAGGTGATCCCAGGAGAACGGGCCCACCGCACGAACCGTGCAAGGGGAAGGACGCCCGCCGTTGCCGGATCGTTCCCCAGCGGGGTGGGGCCCATGCCCGCAACCACGTAGGCTTGGGTTTTGTGTTTGGTAGCCGCTCCTCCAAGGAAGAGAAGGCCGCCGCCACCGACAAGGTGAGCGCCGACCTCTCGCAGCCCCGTGACCCGCAGGCCCCGAAGGGCCGCCCTACGCCGAAGCGTGCTGTGGCCCAGTCGCAGCGCAAGGCCGTGGTGGCCTCGACCGGCAACCGCAAGGAGGATGCCAAGCGAGCCCGTGAGCGTCGCCGTACCGAGATGGCCAAGCAGCGCGAAGCGCTGGCCAATGGCGACGAGCGTTACCTGCCGACCCGTGACAAGGGCCCCGTCCGCCGGTTCGTCCGCGACTACGTGGACTCCCGCTACTCGGTCGCCGAGATGTTCCTGCCCCTGGCGGTGGTCATCCTGGTCCTGAGCATGGTGCGGCAGCCGGCGATCCAGAACATCGCGCTGATGCTGTGGCTCGGTGTGATCGTCCTGATCCTCCTCGACTCCGTCGGCCTGGTCCTGCGCCTCCGCAAGGCCCTGGTCACGCGCTTCCCGGACGAGCCCCGCCGCGGCGCCATCGCCTACGGCCTCATGCGCACCCTCCAGATGCGCCGGCTCCGTCTTCCCAAGCCGCAGGTCAAGCGAGGGGAACGGCCCTGAGCCGAGCGACGCCCGGCATGTCGGGGGAAGGCTTCGCGGAAGGCGCCCGCCTCTGGCTCGAAGGCCTGGGCGGGCTGCGCAACGCCGTCCGGCAGGAGCTCGTGGGCCGGCAGGTCGACGAGCAGATCGCGCAGCGCTTCCCGGTCGGGCAGCGGCTGCGCGTACTCGACGTAGGCATGGGCCAGGGCACGCAGGCACTGCGGCTGGCCCGCGCCGGGCACAAGGTGACGGGCCTGGAGCAGGACGCGGGCATGCTGGCCGTCGCCCGTGAGGCGCTGGCCGCGGAACCCGAAGGGATCCGCGACCGCGTCAGCCTCCTGGAGGGCGACGGCCGCGAGACCGGGGCCCACTTCCTGCCGGGCAGCTTCGACGTGGTGCTGTGCCACGGGGTGCTGATGTACGTACCCGAACCGGACGCCATGCTGGCCGGGCTGGCCCGGATGCTGGCCCCGGGCGGACTGCTGTCCCTGCTGGTGCGCAACGGCGACGCGCTCGCCATGCGGCCGGGCCTGGACGGCGACTGGAAGGGCGCGCTGGCCGCGTTCGACTCGACCGACTACACGAATCGGCTGGGCCTGGACGTCCGCGCGGACCGGCTGGCCGGACTGACGGCCACCCTGTCGGGGATCGGTGCGCCGCTGCAGTCATGGTACGGCGTGCGCGTCTTCACCGACGGCACCGAGGCGGGCGAGATCCTGCCACCCGACGAGGAGCTGGAGCGGCTGCTGGCCGCCGAGGACCGCGCCGGCCGGATCGACCCCTACCGGGGTGTGGCGGCGCTGCTGCACCTGTGCGGGGTACGGGGATAGATGAGTCGTCCCGGGACGCCGATGACTCGCGTGCCGGGTTCTTGAACGGGTGAGGGCCTTCCGGGTTCGGTGGGGACTGCGACGTCTTCGCCGGTCCAGGAGGCCCTCGTATCCCTTCCCGGCCTGACACGCCCCGGTACGCCCGAAATCCGCTCGAATCCCTCCCCAAGTCCGTCCGAACGCCTCGGGCCGCACCGGCCTGATCCCCGGAATCCGGGGCAGACGGCCGGATGAGGAAGGAGGTTCGGCATGCCTGGAATCCGTACCTGGCCCGGACGCGTGAAGGCCGGCGCCGCGGCGCTCGGCGAGCGTCGTGCGCAGGTGCAGGCGCGGCACGAAGCAGAGCTGCTGGCCGAGCGGCAGCGGGTCGCGGAGGCCCGCCGGGGCCGTCCGCGCAACCCGGACCCCGCCCGGGCGGTGCCCTGGGGTGTACGGGTCGCGGCCGAGGCCGGCTGGCGGTTCCTGGTGCTCGCGGCCGCCGTGTGGGTCATCATGCGGGTGATCGGTTCGGTCCGGCTCGTCGTCCTCGCCTTCGCGGCCGCGCTGCTGATCACCGCCCTGCTGGAACCGACGGTCGCCCGGCTGCACCGTGCGGGGCTCTCCCGGGGGCTGTCCACCGCCCTCACCGCGCTCTTCGGGTTCGTCGTCCTGGGCCTGATCGGCTGGTTCGTCGTCTGGCAGGTGCTCGACAACCTGGACAATCTGTCCGGGCGGCTGCAGGAAGGCATCGAGGAGCTGAAACGATGGCTCCTCGACAGCCCCTTCCACGTGACCGAGCAGCAGATCAACGATGTCGCCGGCAGTCTGAGCAATGCCATCGGCACCAGTACCAGCGAGATCACCTCGACGGGGCTCCGGGGGGTGACCGTCCTGGTGGAGATCATCACCGGAATGCTGCTGGCGATGTTCTCGACGCTCTTCCTGCTGTACGACGGCAGGCGCATCTGGCAGTGGACGCTGAAGCTGGTCCCGGCAGCCGCCCGGCCGGATGTCGCCGACGCGGGGCCGGCCGCCTGGGGCACCCTGACCGCCTATGTCCGCGGAACCTTGATCGTCGCCTTCATCGACGCACTCTTCATCGGGCTCGGCATCTACTTCCTGGGCGTGCCGCTCGCCGTGCCCATCGCCGTGGTGATCTTCCTGGCCTCGTTCGTGCCCCTCGTGGGCGCCGTCGCGTCCGGGGCCCTCGCGGTGGTCGTCGCACTGGTCACCCAGGGGGTCTTCACCGCGCTGATGACCCTGCTGGTGGTGCTCGTCGTCCAGCAGATCGAGGGCCACGTGCTGCAGCCGTTCATCCTCGGCAGGGCCGTACGGGTCCACCCGCTGGCCGTGGTCCTGGCCGTCGCCACCGGCGGAGTGGTCGCCGGCATCGGCGGAGCGGTCGTCGCCGTCCCGCTGGTCGCGGTGGCCAATACGGTGGTCGGGCACCTGCGCGCCAACAGCGGGGACGACGGTTCGCCGGACGGGTCGCCCGTGGCGGTCGAGGAGGAGCGGGCGGATCCGCCCGCGGCGCCGGACCGGGGACCCACCTGACGCCCTGAGCGGACCGGCAGGAATCCGCAGCCCCCGGCTCCCGGCCCTCGGCCCACCGGCCGAACGGGGACCGGGTGCGACCGGTCACACCCGGTGCGCGCGGCGGTGCGAGCGGACGAGCGCGAGGTAGTCCGCCGCCAGGCGGTGGCAGTCCCCCGGCCAGCGGGCGGAGACGTAGTTGCCGTCCCGCACGGTGAAACCGCGGCCGGGGCGACCCGCGGTGTCCCGGAGCGGCAGCGGCGGGCCGGCCAGGAAGTGGCCCGGATCCGCGAGGGCCGCGGTGACCTCCGCCTGGACGGTCGCCGGGTAGGTCCGGTAGTAGCGGCCCAGCCACAGCCGGGTCAGGTTCCAGGCGGTCAGTTCCAGCAGCGAGGTCAGCGCGGTGGTCCGCCGGCCGTGGAGCACCGACCGCCCGGTCGTGGGGTCCTTCGCCCGCGCGGCCAGCAGCACACCGTGGCACACCGCCCCCACCGGCAGCCCCAGCAGGAAGGCCCGTGCGAACAGCCGCTGGGCGGCCGTGTCCTCCAGCAGGGTCCGCATCCCCTGGGCGTGCCCGCCGGGTACGAACAGCCCCGTCAGGCGGGCCGGGTCGACCTCGGTGTAGGACAGCGGGGCGCGGAACCAGGGGTCGTCGGTCAGCCGCCGGTAGGCCGCCAGCTCGGCGCGCCGGGTCATCAGCCACGGGGAGAGCCAGGAGAAGCCGGTGTCCGTCAGCCGGCGGTCGGCCGGTGCGATCCGCCCGTCGGGGGTCGCGAACCGCACGTCGTACCCGGCGTCCCGCAGCGCGGCCCAGGGCACGGCCGCCTCGGTCGGGTCGTAGCCGGACGAGGGCAGCAGAAAGACGATCAAAGGGTGCTCCTTCGGGTGCGCATGAGGCGAACCGGCTGCGTCCCGGCGGGTCTGCGGGCGGCCTGCCGCAACGGGCAGCCCGACCCTAGGAGCGCCGCCGCGCCCGGTCATTCACCCTGGCGGCCACCTCGTTGACTCCCCCGGCCCCCACGGCCGGTTGACGGCGGACCCCGCCCGGCATTGACTGCCGCCATGCCCAGCATCGAGCCGTCCACCGTCGCCGCGTCCTACGCGCGCGCCGTCCTGAACGCCACGCCGGGCGGCGCCGACGGCACGACCGGGCCCGATGCCTGGGCCTCGCCCGTGGACCGGCTCCCGTTCACCGAGGTGCGCGCCCTGTGGGACACGGTGATCGGCGCCCGCGGTGGTGACCCGCACGCCGGTCTGCGCGTCGGGGACGGGATCAAGCCGGGCAGTCTGCACGTCCTCGGCCACGTCGTACTCACCTGCGCGAGCCTCGCGGAGGCCGCCGAAGCGGCGGTCCGCTACCACCCCCTGGTCAGCCAGGCCGGCAGGGTCTCCGTGGAACGCGGCGGCGAGGCCACCCGTATCCGGTACCGGCCGACCGTCGACCCGGCCACCATGCACCCCCAGCAGGTGGAAGCGATCCTCGCCGGCATCGTGCGGGCCGCCCGCTGGATCGCCGGGGACGACTGGGCGCCGCTGTCGGTGTCCTTCACCCACGCCCGGACCGGCTCCGCGCAGCCGTACGCCCGGATCCTCGGCTGCCCGGTCACCTTCGGCGCCGCGGAGAACGCGCTCACCGTCGCCAACCTCGATCTCGACCGGCCCCGCGCCCCGCGCGACCCCGAACTCGGCGCCCTGCACCGCGCCTACGCCGACCGGCTGCTGCGGGAGCTGTCGACCTCCGTGACCCTCGCGGAGCGGGTCCGGCAGTGGCTGGACCACGCCCCGCTCGACGGCACCGGCCTCGCCGACGCAGGCCGGGGCGTCCACCTCAGCCCCCGCACCCTGCGCCGGGCCCTCCAGGAGGAGGGCACCTCCTGGCGGGCCCTCCTCGACGCGGCCCGGCACCGCCGGGCCCGTCGGCTGCTGGAGACCTCGGACCTGCCGCTCGACCGGATCGCCCCGCTCGTGGGCCTGAGCGGTGCCACGGCCCTGGTCCGCGCGTTCACCCGGTGGGAGGGCATCACCCCCGGCGCGTACCGGGCCCGGGACACGGGCTCCGCATGAGCACGGTCACGGACACGGTCACGACGCCTGACCCGTCCCGGAGGCGCAGGAAGGGCACAACCCGCGGTAGGTGACCTCGACCGCGGACACGATGAAGCCGAACCGCTCCCCCGGCGGCAGATCGGCCGGCGGGCCGGCCGCATGTACGTCGCGGATGGTGCCGCAGCCGGTGCACACCAAGTGCTGGTGCGGGTGGTGCGCGTTGGGGTCGAAGCGCTTGCCCCGGCCCCGTACGCAGACCTCCACCACCTCCCCGATCGCGACCAGCCCGCCCAGGGTGTTGTAGACGGTCGCCCGGGCGATCTCGGGCAGCCGCTGCGCCGCACGGGCGTGCACCTCGTCCGCCGTGAGGTGCACGTGATCGCCGTCGAGGACCTCCACGACGACACGCCGCTGGGACGTCATCCGCCAGCCGCGCTCCCGAAGCCGCTTCAGGAGGTCACTCATATCGGCTCACCTTTTCGGCTCGGCAGGACAACAGAACGTTAGCGATATGGATCCCGACCCGCCGGGAAGCGGAACCGTCGGGAAGGGACGCCGATCCGAATTCCGGGTGTTTTCCACGCGCCCGCGCCCTGCGTGTTCTCGCGGCGGCGGGCCCTTCGGTGCGCGACCATACGGACGCGCCGACGCAAGCAGCCAGCAGATGGAAACATCGACACAGGAAGAAGGACGGACGTGTCCGGCAGCGACAGCGAGAACCCAGTAATCCCTGCCCCGACCCCCGCGCCGACTCGCCCCAGGTCGAATCGGGACTGGTGGCCGAACCAGCTGGACCTTCAGGTTCTGCACCAGAATTCGCCCCTGGCCGATCCGATGGGCGACGATTTCGACTACGCGGAAGAGTTCGCGACCCTGGACCTCGACGCCCTGAAGCGGGACGTCTTCGAGGTGATGACGGCGTCGCAGGACTGGTGGCCCGCGGACTACGGCCACTACGGCCCGCTCTTCATCCGGATGAGCTGGCATTCCGCGGGAACGTACCGCATCGCCGACGGCCGGGGTGGCGGCGGAGCCGGCGCCCAGCGGTTCGCCCCTCTCAACAGCTGGCCTGACAATGCGAGCCTCGACAAGGCGCGCCGCCTGCTCTGGCCGGTCAAGCAGAAATACGGCCGGAAAATCTCATGGGCCGACCTTTTGGTGTTCGCCGGCAACTGCGCCATGGAATCGATGGGTTTCAAGACGTTCGGTTTCGCCTTCGGGCGGGAGGACATCTGGGAACCCGAGGAGGTTTTCTGGGGGCCCGAGGACACCTGGCTCGGAGATGAGCGCTACAGCGGCGACAGGGAACTCTCCGGCCCCTTCGGCGCCGTGCAGATGGGGCTGATCTACGTCAATCCGGAGGGGCCCAACGGCGACCCGAACCCGGTCGCCGCCGCCCGGGACATTCGCGAGACGTTCGCGCGCATGGCCATGAACGACGAGGAGACGGTCGCGCTCATCGTCGGCGGCCACACGTTCGGCAAGTGCCACGGTGCGGTCGGCGCCGACTACATCGGGCCCGAGCCCGAGGCCTGCCCGATCGAGCAGCAGGGGATCGGCTGGAAGAACACCTACGGCACCGGCAGCGGCGCCGACGCGCTCACCAGCGGGCTGGAGGGCGCGTGGACCACCGAGCCGACGAAGTGGGACAACGGGTACCTGGACAACCTGTTCCGGTACGAGTGGGAACTGACCACGAGCCCGGCCGGTGCCCAGCAGTGGACCCCCAAGGACCCCTCGGCGCAGGGCACGGTGCCGGACGCCCATGATCCGTCGAAGCGGCACGCGCCGATGATGCTGACGACGGACCTCGCGCTGCGGATGGATCCGGTCTACGCACCGATCGCGAAGAGCTTCCACGAGAACCCGGACAAGCTCGCCGACGCGTTCGCGAGGGCCTGGTACAAGCTGCTGCACCGCGACATGGGTCCGATCTCGCGCTACCTGGGCCCGTGGGTCCCCGAACCGCAGCTGTGGCAGGACCCCGTGCCCGCGGTCGATCACGAGCTGGTCGGCGGCGAGGACGTCGCCGCCCTCAAGCGCACGATCCTCGCCTCGGGGCTGTCCCTCCCCCAGCTGGTCGTCACCGCCTGGGCGGCGGCGTCGAGCTTCCGCGGCACCGACATGCGGGGCGGGGCCAACGGGGCCCGGATCCGGCTCGCGCCGCAGAAGGACTGGGAGGCCAACGACCTGCCCGAGGTCGCCGAGGCGGTGCGGAAGCTGGAAGGGATCCAGCAGGACTTCAACGGGGCACAGGCCGGCGGGAAGAAGGTTTCGCTCGCCGACCTGATCGTGCTGGGCGGCTGCGCGGCCGTCGAACAGGGCGCGAAGAACGCCGGGTACGACATCGAGGTGCCGTTCGCACCGGGGCGCACGGATGCCTCGCAGGAGCAGACCGACGTGGAGGCCTTCGCCGTCCTGGAGCCGAAGGCGGACGGGTTCCGGAACTACCTGCAGGCGGGCGAGAAGCTGTCCCCGGAGGCACTTCTGCTGGACCGTGCCTCCATGCTGAACCTGACCGCGCCCGAGATGACGGTGCTCGTCGGCGGCATGCGGGCCATGAACACCGGCTTCCGACAGGCCCGGCACGGCGTGTTCACGGACCGCCCGGAGGCGCTGACCAACGACTTCTTCGTCAACCTGCTCGACATGGGTACGCAGTGGAAGGCGTCGGAGTCGGCGGAGAACGTGTTCGAGGCCCGGGACCACGCCACGGGCAACGTCAGGTGGACGGCGACCGCGGTGGACCTCGTCTTCGGTTCGCACGCCCAGCTGCGAGCCCTCGCGGAGGTGTACGCGTCGAAGGACGCGGGAGAGAAGTTCGTCCGTGACTTCGTCTCCGCCTGGGACAAGGTGATGAACCTCGACCGGTTCGACCTCGCCTAGGCCCTGTCGTCAAAGTCCCGTCTGGCCCGCGGCGTCCGGCACCGCACCTCGCCGCGTTGTCGGGGCGCCCGAGTACGTCCAGTACACGGGCGCCCCTCCGCCTTGCGATGCACGGCACCGGACGCCGCGGGCCTTACCGACGCCACTTTGACGACAGGACCTAGACCGTTTCCTTCAGAACGACGGAGCCGCCGGGTCGCAGACCCGGCGGCTCCGTCGTTCTCGTGCCTATGGAACGGCTACGCGTCCAGGGCGGCGCGCAGGCTCATCGTGTAGAGCTCGGTCCCGCCGTCGTCGGACAGCTTCACCTGCTCGACGCCGCCTTCCAGCAGGTCCTTCCAGTACTCGCCGATCCAGGACTCCGCGTCCCCCTGCGTGGTGAACTCCTCGGGTACCACCGACGGGCTCGTCTCGGTGCCGTCGGCCGTCTCGAACCGCCACGTCCACGCCATGTCCGCCTCCGTTGCTCGCACACTTCCTGTACAGGGGGTGCCGCGTTGACCAGGCCGCGCTCGCGGTCGACGCGACACCCCCTCAGTCTGCCCGCAGAGTAACCGGGCGCGCAGCAGTCTCGGCGACGCGGGAGGATCACCCTGTGGAACTCACTCTGCTCGGCACCGGAACACCCGAGGGCCTGCCCCGCCCGGGCTGCCCCTGTGCGGCCTGCGCCGTCTCCGTCGGCTCGCGCTCCCGCGCCGCCACCGCCGTCCTCGTCGACGGGGCGCTGCTGCTGGACCTGACCCCCGGGGCGGTGCTGGCGGGCGCCCGGGCCGGGCATTCGCTGGCCGGTGTGCGGCAGGTGCTGCTGACCCACCCGCACGACGGGCCCCCTGTCGAGCTGCCGCCCGGACTGCCGGCCGCCGGGCGGGTGCCGGACGGGCGGGAGCTCGCGGTGATCTCGGGGCACCGGGTGCGGGCGGTGCCGATGGACGCGCCCGGCACCGGGTACGAGGTGACGGGCCCGGACGGCGCCCGGCTGCTGTACCTGCCGCCGGGCGGGTCCCCGGCCGGGGTCGCCGACCAGGCCGGGCGGCGCCCGTACGACATGGTCCTCATGGATGTGCTGGGCCGGCCCGAGGCGCTGGCGCGGCTGCGGGCGAGCGGCGCCGTCGGCCCGGCGACGGACGTGATCGCCGTCCACCTGGACCACGACACCCCGCCGGGCCGGGAGCTGGAGCGCCGGTGCGCGGCGGCCGGGGCCCGGGCGGTGCCGGACGGGACGACCGTGATCGTCGGGGAGTACCGCGCGGTGCCGGACCTGCCGCGCCGGACCCTGGTGCTGGGCGGGGCGCGCTCCGGCAAGTCCGTGGAGGCGGAGCGGCGGCTGGAGGCCTTCCCGGAGGTGGTCTACGTGGCCACCGGCGGCACCCGGGGCGGCGACGCGGAATGGGCCCAGCGGGTCGGCCTGCACCGGGAGCGCCGGCCGGGGAGCTGGCGGACGGTGGAGACGTGCGAGCTGGTTCCGCTGCTGGCCGCCGACGGGCCGCCGCTGCTGATCGACTGCCTGGCGCTGTGGCTGACGGACGCGATGGACCGGGCCGGGGCGTGGGACGACGCGGTGTGGGCCAAGGGCGGGCAGCAGCAGCTCGCCGAGCGGACCGCCGAGCTGGTGGCGGCCGTACGCGCGACCCGCCGTCCGGTGGTGCTGGTCAGCAACGAGGTCGGCTCGGGCGTCGTCCCGGCGACCACGTCGGGCCGCCGCTTCCGCGACGAGCTGGGCCGGCTGAACGCGGCCGTCGCGGGCGAGTGCGAGCACGTGCTTCTCGTCGTCGCGGGCCTGGTGACCGTGCTCAAGGAATAGCGCGGGAAGGCGTCGGCGCGGCCCGGCGACGAGGTGTCCGACGGCCCGTCGCCGAAGGCCTGAGGGAGGGCCTTACCGGCTGTACTCTCTGGCAGATGAGCACGCTGAATCTCGACGACTTCTCCGATCTGATCGAGCGCCCCGACGGGGGCGTCCGGCGTGACGCCGAGGAACGCCGTGAGCGCCTCGCCGTCCCGCCCGGCGCGCTGGGCCGGCTCGACGAACTCGCCGAGTGGCTCGCCGCCGCGCAGGGTCGGGTTCCGGTCAAACCGATCGAGCGCCCGCGCGTGGTGCTGTTCGCCGCCGACCACGGGATCGCCGCCGAGGGCGTCTCCGCCCGGGCCGCGTCCACCGGCCACGAACTGGTGCGGGCCGTCCTCGAAGGGGCCAGCCCCGTGGCCGTCCTGGCCGGCCGGTTCGGCGCCACCATACGGATCGTCGACGCCGGGCTCGACTGCGACCCCGAGCTGCTCCCCGCGGACGTGGTCCGGCACCGGATCCGGCGGGGCAGCGGCCGGATCGACGTGGAGGACGCGCTGACGGCCGAGGAGGCCGAGGCCGCGGTGCGGCTCGGGATGCGGATCGCCGACGAGGAGGCCGACTCCGGAACGGATCTGGTCGTCCTCGGTGACCTGAGCGTGGGCGGGACCACCGTCGCCGCGACCCTCGTCGCCGCCCTGTGCGGAACGGACGCGTCGGTGGTCACCGGCCGCGGCGGCCTGCCCATCGACGACCTGGCCTGGATGCGCAAGTGCGCGGCGATCCGCGACGCGCTGCGCCGGGCGCGCCCGGTCCTGGGCGACCAGGTGGCGCTGCTGGCCGCGGTCGGCGGTGCGGACGTGGCCGCCATCACCGGTTTCCTCCTCCAGTGCGCGGTGCGCCGTACGCCCGTCATCCTTGACGGTGTCGTTTCGGCCGCGTGCGGGCTGGTGGCCCAGCGGGCCGCGTTCCGGGCTCCGGACTGGTGGCTGGCCGGACAGGCCAGCGGCGAGCCGGGCCAGGCGAAGGCACTTGACCGAATGGCGCTCAACCCCGTGCTCGACCACGGCGTCACAGTAGGTGAAGGTACCGGGGCATTGCTGGCTCTCCCCCTCGTCCAGGCGGCCGCCGCACTCGCGGCGGAACTCCCGGAGCGGGCGGTGGAGGAGCCGACGGAATGAGCCGCCGGGGCCCCCGGTCCTGACCAGGCCGTGGCCCCCGACCGCGCAATCACGGACAGCTGTGCCCCATATGATCGCTTTTTATGGGAGAGGTCCGTTTGACCAGCGCAGAGACCGACCGCACCGCCGCACCGGCGACCGGTCCGTCAGCCGGCAGGAAAGAGACCGGCGGCGACCCCGCCGGCAGGGCGGCGGGGAGCGGCCGGGAAACCGGCCGGGGGAGCGCCCGTTCACGGCACGGCGCCGCGTTCGCGGTGTGGTATCTGCGCGCCGTCACCTTCATCAACTTCCTCAGCGCGGTGTGGGTTTCGCTCGGGCAGGACCTGAGGCGCCACAACATCGAGGACTTCTACACCCCGTACATGCTCACCGCGGGGTTCGCCTCCGGGCTGTTCACGCTGCTGCTCGCCGTCACCCTCGGCCGCCGCAAGCGGGCCTCCTGGATCCTCAACCTCGTCCTCAGCGGCCTCCTGGCCCTGCTGCTCGCCAACGCGCTCTCCACGCACGAGGAGATCCGCGAGCACGCGCAGAACTGGGTCTCCCTGGTCCTGACCGCCGCCTTCACGGCGGCCCTGCTGCTGGGCCGCCGCGAGTTCTACGCCAAGGGCGACCGCTCCAACCCGACGCTCGCCAGCGCCGTCGCCGCCGTCGGCCTGCTGCTCACCTCGCTGGTCGCGGCCCTGCTCGTCGGCGCCACCAACGTCTCCCCGATCGGCGCCGAGGCCTCCTTCCCGGAGCGCTGGTGGTACGGCGTGATGCGGCTGATCACCCTGACGCCCGGTGAGCGGGCCTCCGAGGCGATCATCACGCCCGGCTGGGTGGACGTGTGCATCAACGTCATGTCGATGCTGCTGCTGCTCGCCGTGCTGTTCGCCGCCTTCCGCTCGCGCCGCGCCGTCGACCCGATCAGCGAGCAGGACGAGGAGCGGCTGCGGGCGCTGCTGGCCCGGCAGGGCGACCGCGACTCGCTCGGCTACTTCGCACTGCGCCGCGAGAAGTCCGTCATCTGGTCCCCCACCGGCAAGGCCGCCGTCACCTACCGCGTCGTCGGCGGGGTCTCCCTCGCCTCCGGCGACCCGATCGGCGACCCCGAAGCCTGGCCCGGCGCCATCGATCCGTGGCTGGCCGAGGCCCGCGAGCACGGCTGGGTGCCGGCCGTGATGGGGGCGAGCGAGGAGGCCGGGCAGATCTACGCGCGGCACGGCCTGGACGCCCTCGAACTCGGTGACGAGGCGATCGTCGAGACCGCCGACTTCACCCTGGAGGGCCGCGCCATGCGGACCGTCCGGCAGGCCTTCAACCGCGTCAAGCGGGCCGGGTACGCGGTCCGCATCCGCCGCCACGACGACATCCCGGCCGAGGAGATGGCCGAGCTGGTGCGCCGCGCCGACGACTGGCGCGACGGCGCCACCGAGCGCGGCTTCTCCATGGCGCTGGGCCGGCTGGGTGATCCCGCCGACGGCCAGTGCGTGATGCTGGAGTGCACCGACGGCAACGGCGAGCTGCGGGCCGTGCTGTCCTTCGTGCCGTGGGGGCCCAAGGGTCTGTCGCTGGACCTGATGCGCCGTGACCGGGACTCCGAGAACGGCCTGATGGAGTTCATGGTCATCGAACTCCTCGAACGTTCCAAGGAGATCGGGGTCACCCAGGTCTCCCTCAACTTCGCGATGTTCCGGTCCGTCTTCGAGCGCGGGTCCAGGCTCGGCGCCGGTCCGGTGCTGCGGATGTGGCGCTCGCTGCTCAGCTTCTTCTCCCGCTGGTGGCAGATCGAGTCCCTCTACCGGGCCAACGCCAAATACCGGCCGATCTGGGAACCGCGGTTCATGCTCTTCGAGAAGAGTTCGGACCTGCTGCGGATCGGTGTCGCGGCCGGCCGGGCCGAGGGCTTCCTGGAGGCCCCCGGCCTTCCGAAGTGGCTGCACCGCAGACACCTGGAGACCCGCCGTTGACAGCGTGGAACACCTCCTCACTCCGGCGGTTCGCCCGCCGTGAGTGGGGACCCATGTTCTGGACCGTCCGGGACGCGCTCGTCCGCGACCGGTGGCGGGCGATCCCGATGACCCTCGGCGCGGTCTGTCTGACCTCGGTCTTCCAGATCGTGCAGAACACCTCCTGGGGGTTCCAGCCGGTCCAGGACCTCGGATCGGTCAAGGCCGCCGATCCGCTCGGGCTGGCCCTCATGCGCACCCCGCTGTCCCTGTTCGTCCCCGCCCTGGACCTGCCGGTGTGGGGGGCGCTCGCGCAGATCCTGCTCGTCTTCGGCATCGCCGAGATCTGCATCGGCTGGTGGCGCACCCTGCTGATCGGCTACGTCGCCACCCTCGCCGGGACCACGTACGCGCGGATCGGGCTCGCGCTCGGGCCGGACCATCCCCTCGGTCTGCCGGTGTCCGACCGGATCGTCAACGACACCGGGCCCTCGGCGGCGGTGGTGGGGCTCGCCATCTACGTCTGCTGGCGCTATCGGGCGTACCTGACCGGCGCCCTGGTGATCCTGGTGATGATCGGCGAGGTGCTCGTCAAGGACAATTTGGCGGGCAAGGAGCACCTGGCGGCCATCACCGCCGTCATGGCGGTGTGCGTGATGCGGGCGCGCTGGGGTCCGGTGCGCTCCCGCGTCCCGCTGGGGCAGCACCCTCCGCCGTAGGAGGCGCCGGTGGATGAGGCCGTACCGTATCCGGGTGACGACAGACCTCGCGCGGTTCGCCCCCACCCGGCAGTGGATGCGGGCCCATCCGCTCGCCACCGATGCCGTGCTGGCGTTCGGGGCGTTCGTCGCCATGGTCGTCGGCTCCTTCGCCGATCCGCACGGGCCGCACGGGCCCACCTTCGGGACGCGCACCCCGGAGCCGTTCTCGCTGCTGCTGATGCTGCTCGGCGCGGCCGCCCTGGTCTTCCGGCGCCGTCAGCCGCGCGCCGTGCTCGCCGTGACCTGCGGGCTGTCCCTGCTGGAGCTGACCACCGGGGAACCGCGGGCGCCCGTCGCCATGTGCACGGTGATCGCCCTGTACACGGTCGCCGCCCACACCGACCGGCCGACGACCTGGCGGATCGGGCTGCTCACCATGGCGGGGCTGACGGGCGTGGCCATGCTCGCCGGGCCGCTGCCCTGGTACGCCCAGGAGAACATCGGGATCTTCGCCTGGACCGGGATGGCCGCGGCCGCCGGGGACGCCGTACGCAGCCGGCGGGCCTTCGTCGACGCCATCCGGGAACGGGCCGAGCGCGCCGAGCGGACCCGGGACGAGGAGGCCAGGCGGCGGGTCGCCGAGGAGCGGCTGCGGATCGCCCGGGACCTGCACGACGTGGTCGCCCATCACATCGCCCTGGTCAACGTGCAGGCGGGAGTGGCCGCACACGTCATGGACAAGCGCCCCGACCAGGCCAAGGAGGCGCTCGCGCACGTACGGGACGCCAGCCGGTCGGCGCTGAACGAACTGCGGGCCACGGTCGGGCTGCTGCGGCAGTCCGGCGACCCGGAGGCGCCGACGGAGCCCGCGCCGGGGCTCGGCGTCCTGGACGAGCTGGTGGACACCTTCCGGCACGCCGGGCTGCCGGTGGAGGTCATCGTCCAGCTGGACGGGACGGCGGGGCCGCTGCCGGCGGCCGTGGACCTGGCGGCGTACCGGGTGATCCAGGAGGCGCTGACGAACGTCCGCAAGCACGCGGGCCCGGGGGCGAAGGCCGAGGTCAGCGTGGTCGGGGTCGGGCCGTCGGTGGAGGTGACCGTCCTCGACGACGGCGGTGGGGCGGCCGACGCGGCCCCGGAACCGGCCGACCCGGGCGGCGGCCACGGCCTCCTCGGCATGCGCGAGCGCACCGGCGCGTTGGGCGGCTCCTGCTTCGCGGGCCCCCGCTACGGCGGCGGCTACCGAGTCCACGCCATCCTCCCCCTGGGGTAGCAGCCCATTTCGGCCTCGCCGACGGCACCATCCAGCCTCGGCCGGGCCAGTTCCAGCCTCGCCGGCGGTTGAGGCGCGGGTCCGGGCCGAGCCCGGTGCCCCGCGGAGCCGGGTTTCGGGGGGGGGGGGGGCCCCCCCCCCCCCCCCCCCCCGCCCCCCCCCCCCGGGGGCGGGGGGCGGGGGCGGCCCCGCGCCCGCCCCCGCCCCCCCCACCCCCCCCCCCCCCCCGCGGCGCCGGCCCCCCCCCCCCCCGGCCAGCCTGAAACTGCCGGCCAGGCTAGGGGCAGACTTGGCGCCACGCGTCCAGGTCGTACCGTTTCTGCATCGAGCTCAGCTTCGCCGCACGGGCCTGGCGACACCAGCGCTTCGGCTTGCCCTCGTACTCCACGTGGAACACCGCCTTGCCCGCGTCGGTGAACGGCGCGTACCGGTCGCACTCCTCGTACTCCACGCACTGCTCGTTGACCGCGAAGTCGAAGTCGCCCACCAGCTCCGGGATCTGGTCCAGGTCGTTCTTCAGCCCCACCGACATGCCCCGGTCGTGCGCCAGCCGGGCGATCAGGCGGTTGTACTTCAGCTGGTCGTCCGCGGTCAGCGGGAAGCCGGACCGGTTGGCGTAGCCGTCCATGTTGTCCGGCTCCACCGCGTCGAAGCCCTTCACCTTGCACATGTCGAACCGCTCGCCCATCAGCGGTTCCAGTTCCGCCAGGCCCCGGATGTCCAGCCAGCGTTCGCCCTCCCAGCCGTTGCCCTCGCCCAGCAGCGTCTTCGGGAAGGCGTCGGCGTCCGGCCGGAAGTCTTCCCAGGCGCCGGTGGAGATGTAGCAGATGGTCTTGCGGCCGTCCTTCTTCAGGGTGGCCACCTGCTCCTTGGTGGTGTTGAAGCCGTCGACGTCGTACACGGCCGCCTTCACCGAGGTGTCGAGCTTCCCGGTGAGCTGCCACTGCCAGCCGACCCCCGGCTTCGGCTGCCACCGCTGGCCCGGCGGCGGGTCGGGCGACAGCTCGTCGCGTTCCGGTTCCGGCTGGGTCGTGCACGCGGCCAGCAGCAGCAGGGGCACGGCCAACAGGAGTGCGAGCCTCCTCATCCGGCCGCCTCCAGGGCGTACGGCAGGGTCCCCCAGGGGTGCGCGCCGCTGCCCGGGACGGCGCAGTGCACCCCGGCCCCGCGTTCGGCGGCGAGTTCCTCGGCGAGCCGGGCGGCGAGCGCGCCCGGCGGGACGGCGTACACGAGGTGGCAGAACCGCTGGGCCGGATGGTCGGCGGTCCAGGGCGGTACGGCGGCCGCGTCCCGGTAGGCGTCCCAGGGGCCCTCGAAGGTGACGAGCAGGTCGGCGAGTTCGGCGTAGCCGGGGTGCGGGTGGACCCCGTGGTTGAGGACGAGGGTACGGGCGCCCGCGGCCCGGGCGGCGACCGCGAGCCGCCCGTAGTGCGGGAGCAGTTCGGGGTCGGCGGAGGCCTGGTCGAGGAAGGCCCCGTCGGTGGCGTACCAGTCTCGGTGGCGCAGCAGGTCCTGGACCACCTCCGCGTGCGGGCGCCGCCCGTAGTCGGTGTCGGCGTACCCGAGGACGGGTACCCCGGCCTCGCGCAGCCGTTCGGCGACGACGGCGAACCGTTCGTCGCGGGCGGCGCCCGGTCCGCTGTCGGGGTTGAGGACCACCGAGTGCAGCCGGCCGGCGGAGCGGATGAGCCGTTCCCAGGCTTCCGGCCGGTCGGCGGGATGCTCGTAGAGGGGCACCAGCAGCATGGGGTCCTTCTTCTCGGACGGATGGTGCGTCATCGGTGGGCGGTCGCGCGGCCGAGGAGCAGGCAGACCAGGGTGGCCAGTACGGCGGCGGCTGCGCCCGCCACCACCAGCTGGACCGCCCGGGGCTGGCCGAACCCGGTCAGCAGGGCCAGGCTCTGGGCGACGGCGGCCGAGGAGCAGACCACGGCAGCGGGCCGGACCGCCCCGAAGGACTGCAGGAGCAGCCCGGTCCACATGACGGCCCCGAGGAGCAGCAGGGTCGCGATCCGGACTCCGGTGAGCATGGGGGCGCCGGGCCAGAGCAGGGTGCCGGCCAGGCCCAGGGCCAGCAGGACGGTCAGGTAGACGGCGAGGCAGCGGGTCAGGGTGGCGAGCATCCGCCGGCGGAAGGCCCGGGGCGAGCGGGCCCCCTGGAGTCCGGAGAGGGTCCCGCTGCGGAACCGGTGGAGCAGCCATTCGGCCGGGCCCATGCTGAGGGTGAGGGCCACCGCCGAGGGGGCGGCGACCGCCTCGGCGGGGCCTCCGGCGAGGACCTCCCCGAGGGCGGCGTACAGCACGAGCAGGCCGGTGCCGAGGCCGAAGACCCCGTAGGGGACCGAGTCCCCGATCCGGGGTCCGCGGGGTGCGAAGTCCTCCTCGGCGCCGCGCAGCATCTGCCAGCGCACGGGGCCCTGGCCGGGGCGGCGGGCCGCCGAGGCGCGGATCCGGTGCACGGCGGTCCGGAGCCCGTCGGCCAGCGGGAGTTCCCGTAGGGCCAGGGTGCAGGCGGCCAGCAGGGACACCACGAGCAGGGTCACCCGGACCGGCACGGGCAGGTCGACGAAGAGCGCGAGCAGGGCTCCGACGGCCATCGGGGCGAGTGCGGCGAGCAGGACCCGTTCCCGGCCGAGGACCAGCAGGACGGTGGCGGCCCCGACGTAGAGGGCCTGTCCGGCGGCGAAGGCGTAGGAGAACGGGGGCCCGCCGGGTACCGCCAGTGCGGCGGCGGTGCCCAGCAGGGCGCCGACGGGGGCTCCGACGAGCAGGGTCCGCCCGGCGGCGCCCCGGTCGCCGAGGCCGAGCCAGGAGTAGGCCCGGTGGGACAGGGTCTGGTCCCAGACCCAGCCGATGAGCGCGCCGGCGAGCAGGGTCAGGGTCCCGGCGGGCAGGCCGAGGCGGTCCTGGGGGCCTTCGAGCAGGGGCGCGCCGAGCAGGTAGGCCAGGCCGGGCAGGGCGAAGATCACCCCGCGCAGCAGGCAGGCGGTGAGGGAGACCTTCCAGGGGTCGGGGGCGGCGCCCGGCTCCGGGAAGGAGCGGGGCACCCGGGCGTAGAGCTCCTCGGCGAGTCCGAAGGAGTCGTGCCGGCCGTAGGTGAGCCGGATGTACTCGTCCGTCATGCCGTCGGATTCGAGGATGGCGGCGATCTCGTCGGGGTGGACGGCGGAGGCGATGAACACGTCGAGGCGCTCGGCGAGTTCGTCCATCGGGTCGGTGGCGGCGTCGGCGGCGGTGACGTCGGCGCCGGGGCCGTCGCGGCGCGGCCGGGGGACGGCCGGGAGAGTGTCGGCGCCGGAGCCGGGGCCGGAGCCGGGCGGCTTGAGCCAGAGGGATCCGCTCACCACAGGCTCCCGTCGGCTGCGAGTTCGCGGTACCAGGGATCGGCGAGCCGCTGGGTCCATTCGTCGCCCGCGTGGACGGGCAGGACGGGCTGGCCGGCGAGTTCGCGGTAGATGTGCCGGAAGCCGTCCACGGACTGGTGGAGGGTGAACTTCTCCACGACCCGCTTGCGGGACATCCGGCCGAGTTCGGCCCGGCGTTCGTCGTCGCGGAGCAGGGCGAGGGTGGCGCGGGCCATGGTCTCGGGCTCGCGCGGCGGTACGACGAGGCCGGTGTCGCCGACGGCCTCGCGGACGCCGCCGACGTCGGTGGAGACGGTGGTGCGGCCGCAGGACATGGCCTCGATGATGCTGAAGGGGAAGCCCTCGCTGATGGAGGAGAGCATGACGACGCTGCCGGCCGCGTAGGCCTGGGCCACCTGCTCGATGCGGCCCTCGTAGGTGATCCCGTCGGTCACGCCGAGTTCGGCGGCGAGCTTCTCCAGGCGGAGCTTGTACTCCTCGCAGCCGGCCGGGACGGGGCCGAAGAGGCGCAGCCGCAGGGCGGGCAGTTCCTCGCGCATGAAGGCGTAGGCCCGGATGAGGGTTTCGAGGTCCTTGATCGGGTCGATGCGGCCGCACCAGCTGAGGGTGGGCACGTCGGGTTCGGGGCCGGCCTCGGGGAAGGCGTGCGGGTCGACGCCGTTGTAGACGGTGCGGATGCGGTCGGACTCGGCGCCTCCGCGCTCCTCCCAGCGGCGGTTGTACTGGTTGCACGGGGTGATCAGGTCGGCCTGCCGGTAACCCTCGGTGTTGAGCTCGCGGTAGAAGCCGAGCATGAGGGCCTTGACGGGCCAGCGCTGGGCGGCGCTGCGGTAGCCGAGGTAGCGCTCGCGCAGGTAGATGCCGTGCTCGGTGAGCAGGAAGGGGACCCCGTCGAGGTATTTGGCGGCGAGGGCCGGGAGGGTGGCGAGGCCGCTGCTGACGGCGTGCGCGACGCTGTCGGGCGGGATCCGGACACCGAGCGGGCGCAGCGCGTGTTCCAGCAGGTCGGTGGCGGTGAGCGCGTCGTGGATGGTGGGTCCGGCCTCGGCGGTGACGAGCCCGGGGCGGGTCCATACGGTCATCAGAAGCCGCAGGACCGATTCGGAGCGCAGGGCCGGTGCGAGTTTTCCGGCCCGGGCCAGGACGGCCAGTTCGCGCAGGGCCTCGGAGAAGCTGTGCCGGGCGGGATCGGGCTCGGGGTCGAGCAGGGAGAGCAGGAAGCTCTCGTAGACCTCGGTGAAGCGGCGGTGGGCCTTGCCGCGCAGGGCCGACCGGCGGATGCGGGACGGGAGCGGCCCCCAGAGCGGGAAGGCGGTGTGCCGGTAGACGTTGCGGGGCAGTTCCCAGGTGACCGGCTCTCGTCCGGAGCCGGTCAGGGCTATGAGGTTGAAGTCGACCTCCGGCATACCTCGTACCAGTTGGTCGCACCAGGTGCTGACGCCCCCGTGGACGTGCGGATAGGTGCCTTCGGTGAGCATGGTGACGTGACGCCCATGACTCATGCGGTGTGTCCCCCCAGGACGGAAAAGGGGCCGGCGCCCGTGGGTTCGCGGAGCGCCGGCGCTAGGTGGTACTCGTGGTGGCTTGCGGGACGGTCAGCTGGGCAGCTTGAGCGTGACGGCGCTCTGGAGCAGCTCCGGACCGGCCCAGGCGGAACGGGTACCGGCGTAGGCGGTGCCGAAGTCGGCGGTGCCGAGCAGCAGCTGCTTCTTGGTGCCGGTGGGGGCGGTCACCGGGGCGACGACCCCGGAGGGCGCCTTGATGGTGACGTCCTTGCCGATGCGGTAGGCGGTGACCTTGCCGTCGGCGAGGGCCTTGTCCCAGGCGGCGCGGCGCTGGAACTCGACGCCGGTGTCCTTCATGCTCTGGTTGACGATCGGTGCGCTGGGGGCGTAGAGGGCGCGGTAGGTGTCGAGGACCTGGTTGAGCACCGGGTAGAGGGTCCGGTCCTCGGCGAGGTTGGACTGGTGGACGTAGTGCGGGCGCGGGTCGTTGGCCAGGACGTGGCGCAGGGCCGTGCGGGCCTCGGCCGGGACGATGGTGTCGAGGTAGCCGGTGTTGACGTTCAGCGGGGCCGGCAGGCAGGTGGAGGTCGCCGGGTTGTCCTCGCAGACGCCGCTTCCGCCGTGGGCGCGGCTGGTGTAGATCCAGTTGTACTCGTCGGCCATCTCGGCGTTGGTGCCCGTGTTGTAGTACACGTTCATCGGGTGCCGGGGGACGGTGAGGGCCGCGCCGACCGCTCGCTGCGCGGGTTCGCGGGAGTTGTCGCTGCCCGCCCACTTGACCCCGTTGTCGGCGAGGGCGCCGGCCAGGTTGGGGTTGTCCACGGCCTGCTGCGGTGCGGTCTTGAGGCCGGAGTGCTCACCGGTGACCAGTTCGGTCCGGTCGGTGGTGATGCCCTTGGCGGCGGCCCAGTTGTTGTTGTCTCGGATCTGGGCGGAGATCTCGGCGCGGCTCATGTACTGGATCGCGCCCGCGGCGTTCTTCGTGCAGGTCCACGGGGTGACGGCGGTGTTCTGGACGCAGCCGAGGAACGGGTGGGTGTAGGTGTGGTTCATCCACCGGTACTTGGCGCGGTCGGCGACGAGCTGGGCGGTCAGCGCGTCGACGCCGCCGTTCTCGGCCTTCCACTCCTCCCCGGCACCCCCGTTGAAGAGCATGTCGAGCTTGAAGTTCTTCGACGTCTGCCACTGCGCCGCGTACACGGCGTCGGCGGCGCTCATCCGGATGGTGCTCTCCTTGCCCTCGCCGCCCGCGCAGGCGTAGTCGCCCGGCGTGCAGTTCAGGTCCTTGTTCCAGCGGGCGTCGGGGGCGAAGACGTCGTCGACGTGGACCGCGAAGTAGTTGCGGCTCTGGCCGAGGTGCACCCCCTGGGTCAGCCAGTCGACGATGCCGCGGGCGAGCAGCCGGAACTGCTGCTGGTACTGGTTGTAGCCGAAGGTGACGACCAGTTCGCTGCGGCCGTCGTGCGCGTACTCGCCGACGAGCGAGGCCCGGCCGGAGCCGACGGGCGCGTCGACGTAGCTGGTGTAGCCGGGGCGCGGCTTGCCCATGAAGCCGAAGCTCTCGGGGACCAGGGCCGAGTTGTCCTCGAAGGTGACCTGGCCGCCGAGGTAGGCGAAGGGTCCCGCCTTTCCGGCGGTGGTGACGGCGGCCTGGGTGCCGTCGAGCTGGCCGCTGTAGCCGCCGTTGTCGGTGTATTCCAGCCCGACGCCCGGGTGGGCCCAGGTGTAGGCGTCGACCTGGCGGATGCCGTAGGTCGTCTCGTAGGCGGTGAGGGCGGCCATCTCGGCCGAGCCCTCGCCGAACGGGTTCTCGTTCGGCAGGACGACACCCTGGTACTTGGCGCGCGGACGGCCGTCCACCGTGTCGCTGAGGAAGCCCGCGTTGATGACCGGGCGGCCGCTGCTGCCCAGCTGGACGCGGGTGTAGGGCACCCCCGTGTCGCGGAGTTCCGCGGTGATCGCCTCGACCGAGCTGCCACCGTCGTCGACGACCAGCACCTTCAGGTCGATGCGCGGTGTCACGGCCGCCTGGGCGGTCGCGGCGGGTACTGCCACGGATACCAGGGCGGCTGCCGCCATCATCGCGGCGACCCTGTTCATCCGATTCTTGTTGACCATATTCGGCCTTTCCCCCCGCAGGCGTCCCTCGACCGGCCCTTGGCGGACAGCCGGGCCTGGGAGGCTCTGTGGAAATCATGCAAAGGAACCCCGCGTCCCCTTGCGAGAGTGGACCGAGTCTTTCGGACCTCGTCAGGTCTACGAGGCAAACCTGGAGCAGAGTCCACAGATGGGTGAACCCGATGGCCTCTTGATCGAACAACTTGCCAAACCTTCGAGTGACGTACGGACGAGCGCGTACGCGTAGGCTCATTTCTGGCGGCCGTCGGGCCCGAATACGATCGCTACGGATGGCCGTCCACCCACTCGGCCCACACACACAAACGGAAGCGAGACTTCACCACCGTGACTGCTCTGACTCTCAGCACTGCCGGCGCGGCGACGCTCCGCGCCGACGCCCTCGTGGTCGGCGTGGCGAAGGGCCCCAAGGGACCGATCGTCGCCGCGGGCGCCGAGGCCGTGGACAAGGCGTTCGACGGTAAGCTCGCCGGCGTCCTCGACGCGCTGGGCGCCTCGGGCGCCGAAGGCGAGATCACCAAGCTGCCGGCCCCGGCGGGCCTCAAGGTCCCGGTCGTGCTGGCGGTGGGGCTCGGCTCCGTCCCGGAGAAGGACGAGTCGTTCGACGAGGAGGTGCTGCGCCGGGCCGCCGGCGCCGCCGCCCGCGCGCTGCACGGCACCAAGAAGGCCGCCTTCGCCCTCCCGCTGGAGGACGCCTCGGCCGTCACCGCCGTCGCCGAGGGCGCCCTGCTGGGCGCGTACGCCTTCACCGCCTACCAGGGCGGCGAGAACAAGGCCCGCAAGGAGGCCAAGGGCGCGGCCCCGAAGGCCCCGCTGGCCGAGGTGGCCCTGCTGGGCGCCAAGCCCCGCGACAAGGAGCACAAGGCCGCCGCCGAGCGCGCCGCGGTCGTGGCGGCCGAGGTCAACGTCGCCCGTGACCTGGTGAACACCCCGCCGAACGACCTGACCCCCGAGGCCTTCGCCGCGGTCGCCTCCGCGGCCGCGAAGGAGAACGGCATCAAGGTCCAGGTGCTGGACGAGAAGGCCCTGGTCAAGGGCGGCTTCGGCGGCATCATGGGCGTCGGCAAGGGCTCCGAGAACCTGCCGCGCCTGGTGAAGCTCACCTACACGCACCCCAAGGCGGAGAAGACCCTGGCCTTCGTCGGCAAGGGCATCACCTACGACTCGGGCGGCATCTCCCTGAAGCCGGCCGGCCACAACGAGACGATGAAGTGCGACATGGCCGGCGCCGCCGCCGTCTTCGCCTCCGTCGTCGCGGCCGCGAAGCTGGGCCTGCGGGTCAACGTCACCGGCTGGCTCGCGCTCGCCGAGAACATGCCGTCCGGCTCCGCCACCAAGCCCGGTGACGTGCTGCGCATGTACAGCGGCAAGACCGTCGAGGTCCTCAACACGGACGCCGAGGGCCGTCTGGTCCTCGGTGACGCGCTGACCAAGGCCTCCGAGGACAACCCGGACGCGATCGTCGACGTCGCCACCCTGACCGGCGCCATGGTGCTCGCCCTCGGCGACCGCACCTTCGGGATCATGGCCAACGACGACGCCTTCCGCACGTCGATCCACGAGATCGCCGAGGAGGTCGGCGAGTCCTCCTGGCCGATGCCGCTCCCCGCGGAGCTGCGCAAGACCATGGACTCCCCCACCGCCGACATCGCGAACATGGGTGTCCGCATGGGCGGCGGCCTGGTGGCCGGCCTCTTCCTGCAGGAATTCGTCGGCGAGGGCATCACCTGGGCCCACCTCGACATCGCCGGCCCGGCCTTCCACGAGGGCGCGCCGCACGGCTACACCCCCAAGGGCGGCACCGGCTCCGCCGTCCGCACCCTGGTGCGTCTCGCCGAGCGCACGGCCACGGGCGACCTCGGCTGACCACTCCGTTCGATGTGACGTGACGCACCCCGGGCCGGGTCAGGGCCCGGGGTGCGTCCGTCTCACGACGAAACCTGAAGGAATCGGCAGGTATCTCGGTAGGTACCTACGCAGTGGTAACCCCCGGTCCGGGAGGATCGCCCGATCACATCGTGGGCCCGGCGTCCCGCGTTCCCCCGACAAATGCGAAGATGGGTTCTCGGCAGGACAGGGCCCCCACCACAGGGCCGAAGAAACAAGCGGCCGTATACCAGCCGCCGCCCGGTCACAGAGGACCGGTGCCCGGCGCACATGCATGGAGGACGTGACGTGGCGAACGACGCCAGCACCGTTTTCGACCTAGTGATCCTCGGCGGTGGCAGTGGCGGTTACGCCGCGGCGCTGCGCGCATCCCAGCTGGGTCTGGACGTTGCCCTGATCGAGAAGAACAAGCTCGGCGGCACCTGCCTGCACAACGGCTGCATCCCCACGAAGGCTCTGCTGCACGCGGGCGAGATCGCGGACCAGGCTCGTGAAGCCGCCCAGTTCGGTGTCAAGACCTCCTTCGAGGGAATCGACATCGCGGGTGTCCACAAGTACAAGGACGAGGTCATCTCGGGCCTGTACAAGGGTCTGCAGGGCCTGGTCGCCTCCCGCAAGGTGACCTACATCGAGGGAGAGGGCCGCCTCTCCTCCCCGACTTCCGTCGACGTGAACGGCCGGCGCATCCAGGGCCGCCACATCCTGCTGGCGACCGGCTCCGTGCCGAAGTCGCTGCCGGGCCTGAACATCGACGGCAACCGCATCATCTCCTCGGACCACGCGCTGGTCCTGGACCGCGTCCCCGAGTCGGCGATCGTCCTGGGCGGCGGCGTCATCGGCGTCGAGTTCGCCTCGGCGTGGAAGTCCTTCGGCTCCGACATCACCGTCATCGAGGGCCTCAAGCACCTCGTGCCGGTCGAGGACGAGAACAGCTCGAAGCTGCTGGAGCGCGCGTTCCGCAAGCGCGGCATCAAGTTCAACCTGGGCACCTTCTTCGACAAGGCCGAGTACACGGAGAACGGCGTCCGCGTGACGCTGGTCGACGGCAAGACCTTCGAGGCCGAGGTGCTGCTGGTCGCGGTGGGTCGCGGCCCCGTCTCGCAGGGTCTGGGCTACGAGGAGCAGGGCGTCGCGATGGACCGCGGCTACGTCCTGGTCGACGAGTACATGCAGACCAACGTGCCGACCATCTCGGCCGTCGGTGACCTCGTCCCCACCCTCCAGCTCGCGCACGTCGGCTTCGCCGAGGGCATCCTGGTTGCGGAGCGTCTGGCCGGCCTCAAGGCCGTCCCGATCGACTACGACGGTGTCCCGCGCGTCACCTACTGCCACCCCGAGGTCGCTTCCGTCGGCATCACCGAGGCCAAGGCCAAGGAGATCTACGGCGCGGACAAGGTCGTGGCCCTGAAGTACAACCTGGCGGGCAACGGCAAGAGCAAGATCCTCAAGACCGCGGGCGAGATCAAGCTCGTCCAGGTCAAGGACGGTGCCGTGGTCGGCGTCCACATGGTCGGTGACCGGATGGGCGAGCAGGTCGGCGAGGCCCAGCTGATCTACAACTGGGAAGCTCTGCCGGCCGAGGTCGCGCAGCTCATCCACGCGCACCCGACCCAGAACGAAGCGATGGGCGAGGCCCACCTGGCCCTCGCCGGCAAGCCGCTTCACTCCCACGACTAATTCGTCACGGGCGCGACGACCACTTCCGCACTTTCGTTAGGAGCAACTGAAACCATGTCGGTTTCCGTAACCCTTCCGGCGCTCGGTGAGAGCGTCACCGAGGGCACTGTCACCCGCTGGCTGAAGGCCGAGGGCGAGCGCGTCGAGGCCGACGAGCCGCTGCTCGAGGTCTCGACCGACAAGGTCGACACCGAGATCCCCTCCCCCGTGTCGGGCATCCTGGCCTCCATCAAGGTCGCCGAGGACGAGACCGTCGAGGTCGGCGCCGAGCTGGCCGTCATCGACGACGGCTCCGGCGCGCCTGCTGCGGCCCCGGCCGCCGAGCCGGCCGCCGCCGAGGCCCCCGCTGCCGCTCCGGCCCCGGTCGCCGAGGCCCCCGCGGCTCCGGCTCCCGTCGCCGAGGCGCCCGCCGCCGAGGCTGAGACTGCCGGGGGCCATGCCGCGTCCGGCACCGATGTCGTGCTCCCCGCCCTGGGCGAGTCCGTCACCGAGGGCACCGTCACCCGCTGGCTGAAGCAGGTCGGCGAGTCCGTCGAGGCCGACGAGCCGCTGCTTGAGGTCTCCACGGACAAGGTCGACACCGAGATCCCGGCGCCGGTCTCCGGCACGCTGCTGGAGATCCTGGTCGGCGAGGACGAGACCGCCGAGGTCGGCGCCCGTCTGGCCGTCATCGGCGTCGCCGGTGCCGCTCCGGCCGCCCCGGCTCCGGCTGCCGCCCCGGCCCCCGTGGCCGCTCCGGCCCCGGTGGCCCCGGCTGCCCCGGCCGCCGCTCCGGCTCCGGTCGCCCCGGCCGCTCCGGTCGCCGCTCCGGCTCCGGTCCAGGCCGCCGCCCCGGTGGCCGCTCCGGCCCCGGTCGCTCCGGCCGCTCCCGTCGCCCCGGCTCCGGTCGCCCCGGCCGCCGCTCCGGCGTCCGCCGGTGACGAGGCCGCGTACGTGACCCCGCTGGTACGCAAGCTCGCCTCGGAGTCCGGCGTCAACCTGTCCACGGTCTCGGGCACCGGTGTCGGTGGCCGTATCCGCAAGCAGGACGTCCTGGCCGCCGCCGAGGCCGCCAAGGCCGCCGCTGCCGCCCCGGCTCCGGCCGCCGCCGCTCCCGCTGCGAAGGCCCCGGCCGCCGCGGTGTCCGAGCTGCGCGGTCAGACCGTCAAGATGACCCGCATGCGCAAGGTCATCGGCGACAACATGATGAAGGCCCTGCACTCGCAGGCTCAGCTCAGCTCCGTGGTCGAGGTGGACATCACCAAGATCATGAAGCTGCGCGAGAAGGCCAAGGGCGCGTTCCTGGCCCGTGAGGGCGTCAAGCTCTCGCCGATGCCGTTCTTCGTCAAGGCCGCTGCCCAGGCGCTGAAGGCCCACGCGGTCGTCAACGCCCGGATCAACGAGGACGAGGGCACCATCACCTACTTCGACTCGGAGAACATCGGCATCGCCGTGGACTCCGAGAAGGGCCTGATGACCCCGGTCATCAAGGGTGCCGGTGACCTCAACCTGGCGGGCATCTCCAAGGCGACCGCCGATCTGGCCGCCAAGGTCCGCGGCAACAAGATCACGCCGGACGAGCTGTCGGGCGCGACCTTCACCATCAGCAACACCGGCTCGCGCGGTGCGCTGTTCGACACGGTCATCGTGCCCCCGAACCAGGTCGCCATCCTGGGCATCGGTGCCACGGTGAAGCGCCCGGTGGTCATCGAGACCGCCGAGGGCACCAACATCGGCATCCGCGACATGACGTACCTGACCCTGTCCTACGACCACCGCCTGGTGGACGGCGCGGACGCGGCCCGGTACCTCTCGGCCGTCAAGGCGATCCTTGAGGCCGGCGAGTTCGAGGTCGAGCTCGGCCTGTAAGGGTCACCGCACGGCCCCGGCCGTCGCACACGGCACGGCGCCCCCGCCCGGAACACCTCCGGACGGGGGCGCCGTCGTCGTACCCCTCTCGGGGCCCTGGTCCGGAGCCTGTTGTAACCAGCCTCACCCGGCGTCCGCGACCGGGAACGCATCCGGTGGGGGCTACTCGGCCGTATTGTCTACGCATCGAAGCGATGCATGCCCCTACAGGAGATGAAGCCCCGATGATCACCCCACCCGTCGTGCACTCGCTGCGCGAGCAGATCCGCGAGCACATCGTGGAGGGGATCGTCAGCGGGCGCTGGAAGCCCGGCGAGCGGATCGTCGAGCGCCGGATCGCCGTGGAGCTGGAGGTCAGCCAGACCCCCGTACGGGAGGCCCTGCGCGAGCTGGAGACGCTGCGGCTGATCGAGTCGGCGCCGAACAAGGGCGTGCGCGTACGGAACCTCTCCGCGGCCGACCTGGAGGAGATCTACCCGGTCCGGGCCGGTCTGGAGCAGATCGCGGCCGAGCTGGCCGCCCCGCGGCTGGCGAGCGACTGCTCGGCGCTGGAGCCGCACGTGGCGGCGCTGTGGGAGGCCGACCGGACCGAGGACGGGACCGCGCAGGTGCGGCACACCGTCGGGTTCCACCGGGAGATGGTGCGGGCGGCCGGGAACAGCGTGCTGCTGCACACCTGGGAGAGCCTGGGCATCGAGGTCTTCACGGCCCTGTCCATCCGCTGGCTGGGGACCGTCCAGAAGTCGTACGCCGAGGAGCACGAGGCCCTCGTCGAGGCGTTCCGCAGTCAGGATCCGGACATCGGGCTGCTCGTGAAGCGGCATGTCCTGGGGTGCGCCCCGCGCGCTTGATCGACTGCGGGAGCGCCTGTTTGTCCGCGTTTGACCGGCACCGCGTGCCTTTTTCTCTGGCACGCGGTGCCGACTTTCGCCGGATGGACGTTTCTTTGTCACTTTCATTTGATCGATCATCGATCAGCGATTTACAGTCGTCGCGGACCTCAACCAGGTCCACCGACCCTGTCCTGCCCGTCAGGGATTTTTTCACCACCTCTCCTTTGTCCGGAAGGCGGCGCACAGCAATGTCCGACCCCGTAGGAAAGCTTCCGAGCGAGCTCGACCAGCTCCCGGATCGCGACACCGAGGAGACCGCCGAATGGGCGGCCTCCCTCGACGCCGTCGCACAGGCCGCCGGTACGCGCCGCGCCGAATACCTGCTCCGCCGCACGCTCCAGCACGCCGAGGCCGCCGGCCTCGCCCTGCCCAAGCTGCTGGAGACGGACTACGTCAACACCATCCCCACCGCCGCGGAGCCCGAGTTCCCCGGTGACGAGGAGATGGAAGCCAGGATCACCGCATGGAACCGCTGGAACGCGGCCGCCATGGTGACCCGCGGCTCCAAGTACGGCGTCGGCGGCCACATCGCCACCTTCGCCTCCGCCGCGTGGCTCTACGAGACCGGCTTCCAGCACTTCTTCCGCGGGAAGGAGGCCGACGGATCGGGCGACCAGCTCTACATCCAGGGCCACGCCTCCCCCGGCATCTACGCCCGCGCGTTCCTCGACGGACGCGTCTCCGAGCAGCAGCTCGACAACTTCCGCCAGGAGTCCGGCGGCAACGGCCTGCCGTCCTACCCGCACCCGCGGCGCCTGCCGTGGCTGTGGGAGTTCCCGACGGTGTCCATGGGCCTCGGCCCGCTCTCCGCGATCTACCAGGCGCGTTTCAACCGCTACCTGCAGAACCGGAGCATCAAGGACACCGCCAACTCGCACGTCTGGGCCTTCCTGGGCGACGGCGAGATGGACGAGCCCGAGTCGACCGCCGCCCTGGCCCTCGCCTCCCGCGAGCAGCTCGACAACCTGACCTTCGTCATCAACTGCAACCTGCAGCGCCTCGACGGTCCGGTCCGCGCCAACTTCCGCGTGGTCCAGGAGCTGGAGGCCCAGTTCCGCGGCGCCGGCTGGAACGTCATCAAGTCGCTGTGGGGCTCCGCCTGGGACGAGCTGTTCCAGCTCGACACCACGGGCGCCCTCGTACGCCGCCTGCGCGAGGTACCGGACGCGCAGTTCCAGACGTACGCGACCCGCGACGTGGCCTACATCCGCCAGCACTTCTTCGGCGCCAACGCCGACCTCGTGCAGCTGGCCGGGGTGCTCTCCGACGCGAAGATCGCCGAGTGCTTCCACTCCTCCCGCGGCGGCCACGAGCCCCGCAAGGTCTACGCCGCGTACAAGGCCGCCCTGGAGCACAAGGGTGCGCCGACGGTCATCCTCGCGCAGACCGTCAAGGGCTACACGCTGGGCGCCGGGTTCGAGTCGAAGAACGCGAACCACCAGATGAAGAAGCTGACGATCGACGAGTTCAAGGACATGCGTGACCTCCTTGGCCTCCCGATCCCCGACAGCGCCTTCGCCGACGGCCAGGTCCCGTACGGCCACCCGGGCGCGAACAGCCCCGAGGTGCAGTACCTGAACGAGCGCCGCGCGGCGCTCGGCGGTCCGGCCCCGGCCCGCAAGGTCAAGCACGTGGCCCTGCCCGCCCCCGCGGACCGCTCCTTCGCCCCGCTGCTCAAGGGCTCCGGCAAGCAGGAGATGGCCACCACCATGGCCTTCGTCCGGCTCGTCAAGGACCTGATGCGGGACAAGGAGACCGGCAAGCGCTGGGTGCCGATCGTCCCCGACGAGGCCCGTACCTTCGGTATGGAGTCCCTCTTCCCGTCGGCCGGCATCTACTCGCCGCTGGGTCAGACGTACGAGCCGGTCGACCGCGACCAGCTCATGTACTACAAGGAAGCCAAGGACGGCCAGATCCTCAACGAGGGGATCACCGAGGCCGGCGCCATGGCCGACTTCATCGCCGCCTGCACGTCGTACGCGACGCACGGCGAGCCGATGATCCCGTTCTACATCTTCTACTCGATGTTCGGCTGGCAGCGCACCGCCGACCAGATGTGGCAGCTCGCCGACCAGCTCGGCAAGGGCTTCATCGTCGGCGCCACCGCCGGCCGCACCACGCTGACCGGTGAGGGCCTCCAGCACGCGGACGGCCACTCGCACCTGATCGCGTCCACGAACCCGGCGTCGCTCAACTACGACCCGGCCTTCGCGTACGAGATCGCGGTGATCGTCAAGGACGGTCTGCGCCGGATGTACGGCGAGACGCCGGAAGACGTCTTCTACTACCTGACGGTCTACAACGAGCCGAAGGTGCAGCCCGCCATGCCGGAGGGCGTGGAGGAGGGCATCCTCAAGGGCCTCTACCGCTTCAACACGGCGGCGGACCTGGCGGAGGCGGCCCCGGCCGCCGACGCCCCCAAGGTCCAGCTGATGGCCTCGGGTACGGCGATCCACTGGATCCTGGAGGCGCAGAAGCTGCTGGCCGCCGAGTGGAACGTGGCCGCCGACGTCTGGTCCGCCACCTCCTGGGGCGAGCTGCGGCGCGAGGCGCTGGAGTGCGACGAGGCGCTGCTGCGCGGCGAGGTGCGCACCCCGTACGTCACCCGCGCGCTGGAGGGTGCGGCCGGCCCCGTCCTGGCCGTCTCCGACTGGATGCGTCAGGTCCCGGACCAGATCAGCCAGTGGGTGGAGCAGGACTACACCTCGCTCGGTACGGACGGCTTCGGCCTGTCCGACACCCGCGAGGGCGCCCGCCGCCACTTCGGTGTCGACGCCCAGTCGATCGTGGTGGCCGCGCTGGCCCAGCTCGCCCGCCGCGGCGAGGTGCCGGCGTCCGCCGTCAAGGAGGCCCGGGAGCGCTACGGCCTGTAAGGTCCCGCGTCCGCGCACGGCATGCCGAAGGCCGGTGTCCGGCCCCGCCAAGGGGGTCGGACACCGGCCTTTGGCCGTATGAGCGGTGGCGGCCGGGGGGTGAACCCGTGATGCTGGAGCGGTGATGGACGAGACGGAGTTCTGGGAGATCGTCGACCGTACCCGCGAGGCCGCCGACGGCGACCCCGAGGAACACGCCGAGCTGCTCGTGGAGCGGCTCGCACTGCTCGACCCGGACTCCGTCCTGGACTTCGCCCGCCACTTCGAGTCCCGGTACAACCGGGCGTACACCTGGGACCTGTGGGGCGCGGCCTGGGTGCTGCTCGACGGGGCGAGCGACGACGCCTTCGACTACTTCCGCTGCTGGCTGATCGGCCAGGGGCGGGAGGTGTTCGAGGGCGGGGTGCACGATCCCGACCAGCTGGCGGAACTCCTGGGCGAGTTCGACGAGGAGATCGACGGGGACGGCGAGGAGCTGGGGTACGCGGCCGACGAGGCGTACGAACAGCTGACCGGGGCGGTGGCGCCGGATCTGGGCATCCCGCTGCAGGCGGCCGAGCCGGAGGGCGCCGCGCTGGACTTCGAGAACGAAGCCGTGCTCGCGGAGCGCTTCCCCCGGCTGTGGGACCGGTTCCGCGCCTGATCAGTAGTGCGTGCCGCCGTCGATGCGGATCTCCGTACCGGTGATGAACGCGCCGTCCTCGGAGCCCAGCATGGCGACGACGCCGGCGACGGTCTGCGGGCCGGCGAAGCCCTGGCCGAGGGCCGGGGCCAGCTTGACCAAGAGGGACCAGTCGGTGTCCTCCGGCAGGCCGGGGCCGTTTCCGGTGGTCATGCCGCTCTCGATGGAGCCGGGTGCGACGCTGACGAAGCGCAGGCCCTGCTTGCTGTACTCGGCGGCCAGCGCGTGGGTCATGGACTGGATGCCGCCCTTGCTGGCCGCGTAGGCGGACATGTAGGGGTGGGCGAAGGACGCCGAGGTGGAGCTGAAGTTCACGACGACCGGCCGGTCGCCCGCGAGCAGCGCCGGGAGGGACGCGCGGATCATCAGGAAGGTGCCGGTCAGGTTGACCCCGATGACCTGGTTCCAGAGGTCCAGGGTGGTCTCGTGGGTGTGCCCGGAACGCAGGATGCCGGCGGCGTTGACGAGTACGTCGATCCCGCCGAGGACGCCGACCGCGGCGGCCACGCCCTCCTTGACGGCGCTCTCGTCGGATATGTCGAGGAGCGCGGTGGTGAGCCGGGCCGCGTTACGGTCGGCGGCGGCCCGGTCGGCGGTGGCCTTCAGGCCGGCCTCGTTGACGTCGACGGCGTGGACCCGGCCGCCCTCGGCGAGGATGCGGTGGACGGTGGCCTGGCCGATGCCGGAGCCACCGCCGGTGATGAGGACGCGACGTCCTTCGTAACGGTTCATGGCGCGAGCGTACCCAAGCGATGGCACGTTTTGCCATGATGACAAAGAATGTAATCGCCGGGGATGGCGAGGGGTACGCTTCACCCGTGAGATCCCCTCGCCCGTACTCTCCCCAGGCCGGCCCCGGAGCCCAGTCGCTGACCGAGCGCCGCAAGGCCGCCACCCAGCTCGACATCGCCCGCGCGGCCTGCGAACTGTTCGCCGAACACGGCCCCGACGGCACCACCGCCGAGGACATCGCCCACCGGGCGGGGGTGGCACTGCGCACCTTCTACCGCTACTTCCGCAACAAGCAGGAGGCGGTGGCCCCGCTGCTGGCCGGCGGCGGTGACGCCTGGCGCGCCGTGCTCGCCGAGGAGGACCCCGGCACGCCGCTGGGCGAGGCGCTGGAACGCGCGGTCACCCGGTCCCTGAGCGGACAGCAGGCGGTCGAGGAGGGCCTGGAGGTGACCCGCGGCCTGCTGCGCGCGGCGGCGGACGACCAGGCCCTGCGCGCGGTCTGGTACCGCGTGAACCAGGATTCCGAGGAGCAGCTGGTCCCGGTGATCTCCCGGCTGGCGGGCCCGGAGGCCGACCCGCTGGAGGTACGTCTGCTCGCGGCGGCGGCCACGGACGCGATCCGTGTCTCGCTGGAGCTGTGGTCGACGACGGGGGCCCCGGTCTCGGGCCCGGGATCGCCGGCGGAACTCGCGGTCCGCTGCCTGCGTGACCTCACAGGGGCGATGCCCCTGCTCCTCCGCCAGGGGTAGGAACAGGGGCATCGCATCGGGTCGGGCCGGGCCGGTCAGGCCCGCGGCTCTACGTCTTCAGGTGGGGTTCAGCCGCCCCAGCCGCCTCCACCGCCACCGCCGCCCCCTCCGCCGCCGCCCCAATTGCCTCCACCGCCGTCGCCTCCGCGACCGCCGTCGCCGCCACCGCCGCCCCAGTTGCCGCCGCCGTCGCCGCCCCCGCCGCCCCAGTTGCCGCCGCCGTCGCCACCGCGACCGCCGCCGTCACCCCAGTTGCCGCCGCCGTCGCCACCGCGTCCGCCGTCGCCACCACGGCCGTTGCCCCAGTCACCGTTGCCGCCACGGCCGTTGCCCCAGTCGTCGTGGTTGCCCCAGTCACCGTTGCCACCGCGGCCGGAGTCGTTCCAGTTCGACCAGTTCGAGTCGCGCCAGTTGCGGTTGTCGCGCCAGTTGTCGTTGTATCCGCCGACACCGCCCTGGTCCCAGCACCAGCTGGGCCGGTTGCGCCAGTCGTGGTTGCAGCAGGCGTCCCACCGGGCGTCGGAGCGGTTCGAGGGGTACCGGTAGCAGTTGTAGCCACCGTTCCCGCCACCGCCACCACTCCCGGTGACGACCGAAGCCGAGGCGCTGGCGACGGGCAGCAGACCTATCGCGATTCCCGCGGCGCCCGCCATGGCTGCCGCAACGATCTTACGGCGCATTATCATGCACCTCCGCACATGTTTCGCTTATGAGGCTTTTAGGTCATTTCCACCCTCACTCGCCCGTGCGGCCCTGTCAAAGCGGAAAGGCCCCCCGCCGCACTCCGAGGAGCGTGGCGAGGGGCCTCCCATCAGGCATTTTTAGATGTCGAAGTAGAGCTCGAACTCGTGCGGGTGCGGACGCAGCGCGATCGGGGCGATCTCGTGCGTGCGCTTGTAGTCGATCCAGGTCTCGATCAGGTCGGGGGTGAAGACACCGCCGGCCAGGAGGTACTCGTGGTCCTCCTCCAGGGCCTTGAGGACGTCCTCAAGGCTGGTCGGGACCTGCGGGACGCTCGCGTGCTCGTCGGGCGAGAGCTCGTAGAGGTCCTTGTCGATCGGCTCCATCGGCTCGATCTTGTTCTTGACACCGTCGAGGCCCGCGAGCAGCAGCGCCGCGAAGGCGAGGTACGGGTTGGACGACGGGTCCGGGGCGCGGAACTCGACGCGCTTGGCCTTCGGGTTCGAGCCCGTGATCGGGATGCGCATGGCGGCGGAGCGGTTGCGCTGCGAGTACACCATGTTGACCGGCGCCTCGAAGCCCGGCACCAGGCGGTGGTAGGAGTTCACCGTCGGGTTGGTGAACGCCAGCAGCGACGGGGCGTGCTTGAGGATGCCGCCGATGTAGTAGCGCGCGGTGTCCGACAGGCCCGCGTAGCCGGCCTCGTCGTAGAACAGCGGGTCGCCGTTCGCCCACAGCGACTGGTGCACGTGCATGCCCGAGCCGTTGTCACCGAAGATCGGCTTCGGCATGAAGGTCGCGGTCTTGCCGTTGCGCCAGGCGACGTTCTTCACGATGTACTTGAAGAGCATCAGGTCGTCGGCCGCGGCGAGCAGCGTGTTGAACTTGTAGTTGATCTCGGCCTGGCCACCGGTGCCGACCTCGTGGTGCTGACGCTCGACCTGGAGGCCCTGGGCGTCCAGCTCAAGGGAGATCTCGGCGCGCAGGTCGGCGAAGTGGTCGACCGGGGCTACGGGGAAGTAACCACCCTTGTAGCGGACCTTGTACCCACGGTTGTTCTCCTCCGAACCGGTGTTCCAGGCGCCGGCCTCGGAGTCGATGTGGTAGAAGCCCTCGTTCGCGGAGGTCGCGAAGCGCACGCTGTCGAACACGTAGAACTCGGCCTCGGGGCCGAAGTACGCGGTGTCGGCGATGCCGGTGGAGGCGAGGTACGCCTCGGCCTTCTTCGCGATGTTGCGCGGGTCGCGGCTGTAGGCCTCACCCGTGATCGGGTCGTGGATGAAGAAGTTGATGTTGAGCGTCTTGTCCTTGCGGAACGGGTCCAGACGCGCGGTGGTGATGTCGGCACGCAGCGCCATGTCGGACTCGTGGATCGCCTGGAAGCCGCGGATCGAGGATCCGTCGAAGGCGAGCTCCTCCGCCGGGTCGAACGCTCGCGCCGGGATGGTGAAGTGCTGCATCACACCAGGCAGGTCGCAGAAGCGGACGTCGACGAACTTGACGTCGTTCTCCTCGATGTACTGCTTCACTTCGTCGGCGTTCTTGAACATCCAACTCCTCCTACTCCCGGCCCCGGGGCAGGGACGGGCTTTATAGCTCGTGGTGCGTCAGTGCGGTGCCGCACGCTGACCCGACCATAAGCAGACGGGATTTCCCAAGCATGACCCATTTGTTTCGCACAAGTTAACCAGGGTCCGGCCGGAGGGCCGTGCGGCGCCACGGGTACCGTGTTCGGGTGGACAACAGACAGGCAATCGGATCCTGGCTCTCCGGCCCCCGCGCGGCCGCCGAGGAGATGGGTGTCGACTTCGGCTATCCGGGTCAGCGGCTCGGCCTGCCCCAGCAGGGGCCCGGCTCGGTGGCCCGCTTCGGACGTCGGCTCGGCGCCGTCGCGATCGACTGGATCGCCTGCCAGCTGATTGCCTACGGGCTGATCACCGGCGGCAACCTGGCCGCGGCGGGCAACTGGACCCTCGCGCTCTTCGTGGCCCTCACCATCCTGACGGTCGGCACCGTGGGCTTCACCCCCGGCAAGCGGATCCTGGGCCTCCGGGTGATTTCGGAGTCCGGCGACCGCCTCGGCATCGTCCGGGTGGTCCTGCGCACGCTGCTGCTGGCCCTGGTCGTCCCGGCGCTGATCTGGGACCGCGACGGCCGCGGCCTCCACGACCGGCTGGCCCGCGCCGTCCAGGTCCGCATCTAGGCCCGCACCGCGGACCACGCGTACGACACAGGGGTGGGGCCCCCCCCCGGGGGGGGGGGGGGGGCCCCCCCGGGGGGGGGGGAAAAAAAAGGAACGGGGAGGCGCCGACGAGCCCCCCCCC
>NZ_JBIAVW010000030.1:0-37397 GCF_042894785.1 Streptomyces sp. NPDC001502 | reverse complement strand
CGCCGTCCTGGGCCCACTCGGGCCCCCCCCCGGGCCCCCCCGCCCCCCCCGGGGGGGCCCCCCCGCCCCCGCGGGCGGGGGGGCCACCCCTGTGTCGTATACGAAAATCAGGTGACCTGGTCAGCGCATCTTTCCGCCGCGCGGCATCTTCATGCCCTTCGGCATGGGGCCCTTCGGCAGCGGCATGTTGCTCATGAGATCACCCATGGCGCGCAGCTTGTCGTTGACCTGGGTGATCTGCGGGCCGGCCAGCACGCGCGGCAGCTTGAGCAGGGTGGTGCGCACCTTCTTGAGCGGCACCTCGCCCTCGCCCGTACCCACGATGAAGTCGTGCACCGGCACGTCCGGCATGATCCGGGCCAGCTTCTTCTTCTCGTTCGCGAGCAGCGGCTTCACCCGGTTCGGGTTGCCCTCGGCGATCAGCACGACGCCGGCCTTGCCGACGGCGCGGTGAACGATGTCCTGCTGCCGGGTCATCGCGACGGCAGGGGTGGTCGTCCAGCCCCGTCCCACGTTGTCCAGCACGGCCGCGGCCGCTCCCGGCTGCCCTTCCATCTGCCCGAAGGCAGCCCGCTCGGCCCGCCGTCCGAAGACGATCGCCATCGCGAGGAACGCCACCAGGAATCCCAGGATGCCCAGGTAGAGCTCATGCTCGACCAGGAAGCCGATCGCGAGAAAGACACCGAAGGTGACGATGCCCACGCCTGCGACGATCAGACCGACCTTCGGGTCCGCCTTGCGCGTCATCTTGTACGTCAGGGCGATCTGCTTCAGTCGCCCGGGGTTCGCAGCAGTCTCTGCGTTTGACTTCCTCGCCATAAAGCGAAGTTTACGTGGCCTGCGGGGTTCGGGTAGCCGCGGCCTCAAGTACATGTTCGGTTTCGACCCGGTCCTTGGCCCTCTTGCGGTCCTCCAGGACCGCCGTCCAGGCGTTGCGACGGGCCCCGCTCATCAGCAGGGACTCAATGCCCCGGAAGGCGTCGGAGAGGGTCGGGATGGCAATGGCGCGTACGGGCGCGGCCTGCATGATGTCGATCCCTTTCACGATGCTCGCCTCTGCGCGAGGCGAGCGGTGTGTGCGGTGCGTGGACCAAGCGTCACTGACTGGTGTTACCAGGGCGTGACCGGTCGGTCAAATGTGATTGACACGTTGCAAACACTGACGCGGCCCGCCGGACTCTTCCTCAGGAAAGAGCCTAGGGGCCGCGTCGATGCGGTGTTACCCACTAGTAACGCTTTGTGCGCGACTTCACACGCTCGCGCGCTTCTCCATCGCCTGCTGGTAGAGGCGACCCGCACGGTAGGACGAGCGGACCAGCGGGCCGGACATCACGCCGGAGTAGCCGATCTCCTCGGCCTCCTTCGCCAGCTCCACGAACTCGGCCGGCTTCACCCAGCGCTCGACGGGGTGGTGCCGCGGGGAGGGCCGCAGGTACTGGGTGATGGTGATGAGCTCGCAGCCGGCCTCGTGCAGGTCCTTCAGGGCCTGCGAGACCTCCTCGCGCTCCTCGCCCATGCCGAGGATCAGGTTCGACTTGGTCACCAGGCCGTAGGCGCGGGCCTTGGTGATCACGTCGAGCGAGCGCTCGTAGCGGAAGCCGGGGCGGATCCGCTTGAAGATGCGCGGCACGGTCTCGACGTTGTGCGCGAAGACCTCGGGGCGGGAGGCGAAGACCTCCTCCAGCAGCTCCGGGACCGCGTTGAAGTCGGGGGCCAGCAGCTCGACCTTGGTGTGGCCGGACTCGCGGCCCGCCGTCTGCTGGTGGATCTGGCGCACGGTCTCCGCGTACAGCCAGGCGCCGCCGTCGGCCAGGTCGTCGCGCGCGACGCCCGTGATGGTGGCGTAGTTCAGGTCCATCGTGACCACGGACTCGCCGACGCGCCGCGGCTCGTCACGGTCCAGCGCCTCGGGCTTGCCCGTGTCGATCTGGCAGAAGTCACAGCGCCGCGTGCACTGGTCACCACCGATGAGGAAGGTGGCCTCGCGGTCCTCCCAGCATTCGTAGATGTTCGGACAACCGGCTTCCTGGCACACCGTGTGCAGTCCTTCGCCCTTCACCAGGGCCTGCATCTTGGTGTACTCGGGACCCATCTTCGCCCGGGTCTTGATCCACTCGGGCTTGCGCTCGATGGGGGTCTGGGCGTTACGGACCTCCAGGCGCAGCATCTTGCGTCCGTCGGGTGCGACTGCGGACACGACCGGCTCCCTGTGACTTCGATTGTTCGGCGCCCACCAGGGTACGCCCGTAATTTCATACGCTCTTACGTCGGCCAACCTGCGGGCGGCCGGTCTCATTCCCGGAGGCTAGGGGGTGTCTTGCCGGTCAGGCCGGCTCTATCTCGCGGGGCTTCGGCTCCGCGTGCTCCAGTACGTCCTTCAGGTGCCGTTCGGCCACCGGAAGGACCTCGGCGATGGTGATCTCCCGGCCCAGTTCGTACGAGAGCGAGGTCACACCGGCGTCCCGGATACCGCAGGGGATGATCCGGTCGAACCAGGTGCTGTCCGGGTTCACGTTGATCGCGAAGCCGTGCATCGTGACGCCCTTGGCGACCCGGATGCCGATGGCGGCGAGCTTGCGGTCCTCGCGGCGCTGGCCGGCGTTGGACGGGGCGTATTCGGGGCCGTTCAGCCGCGGGTCGAACTCCTCGTCGGCAAGCCGGGGGTCGAGCTCCAGCGAGAGGCCGCCGATCATGGGGCGCTCCTCGACGGAGTCGCCCAGGACCCAGACGCCGGAGCGGCCCTCGACCCGGGTGGTCTCCAGGCCGAACTCGGCGGCGGTGCGGATCAGGGCCTCTTCGAGGCGGCGGACGTGGGCGACGACGTCCACGGGGCGGGGCAGCTTCATGATCGGGTAGCCGACCAGCTGGCCCGGGCCGTGCCAGGTGATCTTGCCGCCGCGGTCCACGTCGACGACGGGGGTGCCGTCGAGCGGGCGCTCGCTGGGGTCGGTGCGTCGGCCCGCCGTGTAGACCGGCAGGTGCTCCAGCAGCAGGCAGGTGTCCTCGATCTCGTCCGCGAAGCGGGCCGCGTGCACCCTGCGCTGTTCTTCCCAGGCCTGGGTGTACTCGACGGATTCCGGTCCGAAGCCCAGATGGACAAACCCAAGCTCAGCCACCGCAGCGCCTCCTCATTGAACCTGCTGTGTGCACGTACCTCACTGAGCAAGAGTACGGCGACCCGTGCGAGCCCCTTCAGGACCCCGGCACGGGCTCCGGCGGGGGCCCCGGCACGGGCTCGGAAGCGGGCTCGGAAGCGGGCTCCGGCGGAGGCCCCGGCAGCTGCTTCGGCCGGCGCCGCCCTTTGAGCGGCCGGTCCGGGTCCTCGTCCGCGCGCGGCAGCCGCCGGTGGCCCTCCGAGTGGTCGTTGACCCAGCCGCACACCCCGCACGCGTACCGGCCGTCGAGCCCCGCGATGTAGGTGCCGCAGCGTCGGCACTCCGCCTCGGTCAGTTCGGGCGGGGACAGCGGGACTGTGGATTCGGTTCGCTCCTCGGGGAGGTGCGCCCCGTGGGGCCGAGGGGTCATGGGCCGCAGCGTACGCGGGCGGAGGGGTCCGGTCCGTAAAGGGCCCTACGCATTCTGCACACGATCGGATGAATGTGGGGCAGAGAGGGCGGCATCGGCGAAGTTCGCCGCTACATTCACGCCGTTCACAGGGCCGGGACTCCGGTCCGTCACGTCAGGAAACCGTGGAGCCGATGACGGAACGACCTGCCCAGCGCGTCCCCAACCGGCAGCTCGCGGCGCTGATCGCGGAAGCCGGGTTCTCCAACGCCGGTCTCGCCCGCCGCGTCGACCAGCTCGGCCTGGAGCACGGTCTCGATCTGCGGTACGACAAGACCTCCGTGACCCGATGGCTGCGCGGGCAGCAGCCCCGCGGGACCACCCCCGCGCTGATCGCCGAGGTCTTCACCCGCCGCCTCGGACGCCGGCTCTCCGCCCAGGACCTGGGTCTGGACGCCTGCGCGCCCGTGTACGCCGGGCTGGAGTTCGCGGCCACCCCGGAGGAGGCCGTGGACATCGCGAGCGGGCTGTGGCGCAAGGACTCCGGTTCGCACGCCGAGCTCCGGAAGATCGCCTTCACTCCGGCCGGGCTGGTCGTGCCCAGCCGGGACTGGCTGATCGGGCGGGCCGACGAGCGGGTCGGCCGGGGCGCGGAACCCTCCGCGGCCCGCGTCCCGCTGCAGGGGCGGGCCTCGGTCCCCCGGCAGCGGCAGATCGACCGCGGGCCCGGGCAGCGCGTCACCAGCGGGGACATCGCGGCGCTGAGATCGGTGAGCGAGCTGTTCCGCACCCTGGACCAGGCCTACGGCGGCGGGCACGCCCGCCAGGCCCTGGTGCGCTACCTGGAGCACGAGGCCGAACCGATGCTCCGCGGGACCTACGGGGAGACCACCGGGCGGCGGCTGTTCTCGGCCGCCGCCGATCTGACCCGGCTCGCGGGCTGGACCTCCTACGACATCGCTGCGCACGGGCTCGCCCAGCGGTACTTCGTCCAGGCGCTCCGGCTCGCGCAGGCGGCCGCGGACCGTCCCTACGGCTCCTACGTCCTGGTCACCATGAGCCGGCAGGCGGTCTACCTCGGCCACGGCCGCGAGGCCGTGCAACTGGCCCGGGTGGCCCAGCAGGGCGTCGGCTCCGGCCCGCCGCCCGTGGTCCAGGCGCTGCTCCACTCGGCGGAGGCACGCGGACACGCGGTGCTCGGCGAGGTCCGGGCGTCGACCGCCTCCCTGGTGCGGGCCGAGCGCGCGCTGGGCGCGGCCCGGCCGGGGGACGACGTACCGCACTGGGCCCGGTTCTACGACGAGGCGCAGCTGGCGGACGAGTTCGGGCACTGCCACCGGGACCTCCAGCAGTACCGGGCCTCGGCGCAGCACGCGGAGCGGTCCCTGCAGCTGCGGGGACCGGCGTACGCGCGCTCCCGGCTGTTCTGCCGGGTGGTGCTGGCCACGGCCCGGCTGGGGCTGGGCGAGCTGGACCAGGCGTGCGCGCTGGGCGCGGAGGCGGCGCAGCAGGCGATGGAGATGCGGTCGGTGCGGGCGGTGGAGTACGTACGGGACTTCGAGCGGCGGCTGGAGCCGTACCGGGACGCCTCGGCCGTACGGACCTACCGGGACCGGGTGGCCGCCCTGTCCTGAAGCGCCCCGCGTCTTGCCGTGTCCTGCAGCGCCCCCGGGACAAGCGGCAGGGGCCCGGTCCTGGGACGGGACCGGGCCCCTGTGTCGGTGGTGGTTCTCAGGCCGCCACCGGAAGTGCGGGCTCCGGGGCGACCGGGAGCGGGATTCCGAAGTCGCGCAGGAGGGCGCCGGCGGCGCGGCGGGCCGAGTGCAGGGCCCCTTGGACGGTGTTGGTGTCGCGGTGGTCGCCGCACACGTACAGCCCGGCCAGTACCCGTACGGGGCGCCGCATGTCGTGCGGCGGGGGCATCGCGGGGACCGCCTCCGGGGTGTGGTGGACGGCCAGCAGTTCCCACTCGCGGGTGGGGGTGTCGTAGAGCCGGGCCAGCCGTGAGGCGACCGCGCGCGCGGGTGGCGGCGGGCCGAGCACGGTGGTGGTGACCAGGCTCCGGCCGACCGGGGCCCGGGTCGGGTCGACCGCGCTCATCACGGCTGTGTGGGAGACGGGCCACTTGGGGTCCCCGTCCAGGAGCAGCGAGCCGTCCCGGGACAGGGGTGCGGTGGTGGCGTGGTGCAGGACGGTGACCTCGTGGAAGGCGGGCACGCGCAGGCCGGGCAGGAGTTCGGCGGCGGCGCGGGCCCCGGTGGCCAGGAGGACGGAACGGCAGCGGAAGTCGCCGTGCTCCTCGGTGGTGACCAGGTTGGTCGCCACCGACCGGACCCGGACCCCGGTCCGTACGGTGCCGGGCGGCAGGGCGGCGGCGAGCAGGTCGGGCAGGGCCGCCGCGCCGCCCTCGGGCACGGCGAGGCGGCCGCGGGCGAAGGTGCGCAGGGCGAGGTCGGCGACCCGGCTGGAGGTGGTGAGTTCCGGGTCGCGCAGCAGGGTGGCGAGCAGGGGGCGGAGCGCTCCGTTCAGGGTGCGCGCGGGCAGCCCGCGGGAGCGCAGTGCGGCGTGCGCGGTGCGTTCGGGACGGGCGAGCAGCTTCTCCTCGGGCAGGGTGGCGAGCCGGCCGAGGGCGGCGCTGATCCGGGCCTGGTCGAGGGAGCCGCTGGCCAGGGCCCGGGCCGGGGTGAGGACCCCGACCCGAAGCTGTTTCCCGTCGGTGTGGACGAGGACGCCCGGTGTGAAGGGGCGCAGGGTCAGGGCCCGCAGGCCGGGGGTGCGTTCGAGCTCCGTGTACGCGGTGTTGAGCAGTTGGCCGATCCGGTCCAGCCGGAACCCGTCGGCGGACTCGGTGGCCATCCGCCCGCCGGGGTCGTCCGCGGCTTCCAGGACGGTGACCGTGACTCCGGCCGCGATCAGGTGCTGCGCTGCCGCGAGTCCTGAGACTCCGGCTCCTACGATGACGACGTCCGCATGGTGTGCGGCATGGTGTGCGCTGCTGAGCACGTGCCCCTCCCCGAGGTCGGCGCGGCTGTGTGGGGATCCTCCTTCCCCCAACCGGTTAAAGGGGAACCCGAGTTCGGCGGGGTATTGCGGTCAACTCCGGTCGCACAGCGGTCGCATGTGGGTCACGAACGGTCGCACGGTGGTCGCACGCGGATCTCAGAGCGCGGCGCGGATCGCCTGCTCGATGCCGGGGTCGCGGAAGACGAAGCCGGACTCCAGCAGCCGGGCGGGGCGGGCGCGCTGACTGCCCAGCACGTCCCCGGAGAACTCGCCCAGTACGACGCGCAGGGCCACGGCCGGTACGGGCAGCAGCGCGGGCCGGCGCAGCACCCGGGCCATGGCCTCGGTGACCTGGCGGTTGGTCAGCGGCTCCGGGGCGGTCAGGTTGACCGGGCCGGACAGGCCCGGGGTGTCGATGATGTGCCGCAGGGCCGCGATCTCGTCCCGGAGGGAGATGTACGACCAGTACTGGCGGCCGTTGCCGAGCCGGCCGCCGATGCCGGCGCGGAAGATCGGGAACATCCGCCCCCAGGCCCCGCCCTCGCGGGCGACGACCAGTCCGGTACGGGCGAACGCGGTCCGGATCCCGGCCTCCTGGGCGGGGGCGGCGGCCGCCTCCCACTCCACGCAGACCGAGGGCAGGAACCCCTGCCCGGCCGGGGCGCTCTCGTCGACGGCCCGGTCACCGGTGTCCCCGTAGTAGCCGACGGCCGAACCGCTGACCATGACGGCGGGCGGCTCGTCGAGGTCGGCGAGGGCCTGCGCGAGCGCGGCGGTGCCGAGCACCCGGCTGTCGCGGATCTCCCTCTTGTACGCGGCGGTCCACCGGTGGTCCCCGACCCCGGCCCCGGCCAGGTGCACGACGGCCCCGCAGCCGGCCAGCCCGGCAGGGTCCACGTACCCGCGCGCCGGATCCCACCGCGCCTCGTCCGCCCCGACGGGCTCCCGCCGCACGAACCGCACCACCTCGTGCCGGTCCGCCCGCAGGGACCGCACGAGTGCACTTCCGATGAGCCCGGTCGCCCCGGTGACAGCAATCCGCATGCCCCCATCCTGCCGGGTCGCTGCGCTGGCTCCGCGGACGTCACCACACGGCGCTCCGCGCCCGCGCCGCCAACCCCCGCGGGGGGGGGGGTCCCCCCCCCCCCCCCGGGGGGGGGCGGGGGGCGGGGGGGGGCCCCCGGCCGGCGGCCGGGCCCCGCCCGGTGCCGACCGCGTAGGTCACCGCCATCGCCAGGGCGCCGCCCAGCACGTTGCGGGCGACCGCCCTCGGCAGCGGCGCCCCGCCCAGCCGCGCACTGATCACCCCGCACAGCGTCAGCGCCGCCAGCACCGCCACCACCGTCACCGGCACCCGCTGCGACGGCCCCGGCAGGATGATCGCCAGCAGCGGCAGCAGCGCTCCCACCGTGAAGGCGACAAGGCTGGCGAAGGCCGCGTGCCACGGGTTGGCGAGCTCGTCGGGGTTGATCCCGAGCTCCACCCGGGCATGGGCCCGCAGCGCGTCCCGCTCCGTCAGCTGCTCGGCGGCCTCCCGCGCCACGTCCCGGCTGAGCCCCCGCTCGGCGAGCAGGTCGGTGAGTTCGTCGAGCTCCGCCTCCGGCTCCTCGGCCAGTTCCCGGCGTTCCAGGTCGAGCGCCGCCCGTTCCGAGTCCCGCTGGGAGCTGACGGAGACGTACTCCCCCGCCGCCATCGACAGCGAGCCCGCCAGCAGCCCGGCGACGCCCGCCGCGAGGATCGCCGCGCGCGAGGTGGTGGCCCCCGCCATGCCGACCACCAGGCCCGCGGTGGAGATGATCCCGTCGTTGGCGCCGAGCACACCCGCGCGCAGCCAGTTGAGCCGCGTGCTGATCTCCGCGCTCTGCGAGCCGTCGCCCTCGCCGTGCGCCTCGATGTGTGCCTGGGTGGGCCGTTTCCCCGCGCCTTCGCTTGCCGTCACGCCCCCACTGTCGCGGCCCGGGGCGTACGAGGCCACCCGGCGGGCCGGTCCGGGGTGCGCGGGCCCGGCCCCCGTACCAGGGTGGAGGGGTGAGACGCGTACGCGATGAGCCGGGCGGGCTGCGCGGCGAGCCACCGCCGCGCTGGGCCCGGATCGCGCCCGCGGTGGCGCTCGTGGCGCTCGTCCTCGCGCAGGCGCTCACGACCGACGTCGAGCTGGGCTTCTTCCTGGCGGGCCTGCCCCCAGTGGCGGCGTTCGCGTACGGGGCGGCCGGGACCGCGATCTTCGCCGCCATCGTCCTGCTGCTGCTGGGGGTGCACGACATCGGCGTCGCCCATGCCCGGGGGACGGACCTGGCCACGGTGGCCGTCGTCGGGGTGCTCAGCGTGGTGATCGCCTGGGTCCGCCAGCGCCGGGACGCGCAGCTCGTCAGCGTGCGGACGGTGGCGGAGGCGGCCCAGCTCGCGGTCCTCCCGCCGGTGCCGGAACGGGTGGGTCCGGTGCGCTGCTCGGGCCTGTACCGGGCGGCACAGCGCGGCACGCTGGTCGGCGGCGACCTGTACGACGTACGGGCCGGGCCGTACGGGGTACGGGCGCTGGTCGGCGACGTCCAGGGACACGGACTGGCGGCGGTCGCCACGGTGGGGGCACTGCTCGGGGCCTTCCGCGAGGCCGTGATCGACGATGCCGGGCTGGGCGCGGTCGCGGCCCGGCTGGACCGGCGGCTGGTGGCGGACGCGGCGGCCGCGTCGGTCGAGCATCCGGAGCTGTTCGCCACGGCCGTGCTGCTGGAATTCCCGCCCGGGCTGGACGTCGTACGCATCGTGTCGTGCGGGCATCCGTCGGCCCTGCGGGTCCGCGGATCGGTGGTGGAGGAGGTGATCGTCGAGCCGGGGCCGCCCCTGGGCCTGGGGCTCGCCGGTCCGGCCCCGCCGCTGGTGACGGAGCTGGCGGTGCGCCCCGGGGACCAGCTGCTGTTGCACACGGACGGCGTGACGGAGGCCCGCGACGCGACGGGGCACTTCTATCCGCTGGCCGCCCGGGTACCCGTACTGGCGCGGGACCCGGCGGGCCTGCTCGGGGCGGTGTGGCGGGACCTCGCGGCCTTCACGAAGGGCGGCCCGAACGACGACGTGGCCCTGTTGCTGCTGTCCCTGGACGGACGGGAGCCGGCGGCATAGGCCCTGCCGGGCGGCCCCGGGTCCCGGCCGGCCGCGCTCGGCCGACCGGAGCCCCTGTCATGCGGTGAGTGCCGGCCGTGGCGACCACGACCGGCAACTGACCACCGAAAACCGACGCCTGAGGCCCGCGGCCTGCCGCGCCTACGACTCCATGATGAACGCGCGCACCATCTTGCAGGTGACGTTCGACGGCCGGTGGATCCCCGTCCGGACGGCCATCGTCCGGATCTTCCGGTTGGTGGCACGGCGGGCGTCGTACGTCCCCGAGTCGAGCAGGGATATCGCCAGCCGCATCGCCTTCAGACGGCGGTTGTGGCTCTCGTACCACTCGCGGGGCAGCCCCGCCGGCAGCGGCTTCTTCTTGACGTGCTGGACGGTGGTGGCAGTGGCCATCTACAGCCTCCCAAACGGTAGTTGGCTTCCTGTCGTTCTTCCTCGATTTTACCGGGGACCACTGACAAAAGCCCCTGGCCAGACCAACCCTGGGTAGGGTTGCGGCCATGGAGATCTGGATCAATCCCGCCTGTTCCAAGTGCCGCAGCGCCCTGACCCTGCTGGACGCTGAGGGCACCGACTACACGGTGCGTCGCTACCTGGAGGACGTGCCCTCCGAGGACGAGATCCGCGAGGTGCTCGGCCGGCTCGGGCTGGAGCCGTGGGACATCACGCGCACCTCCGACCCCCTGGCCAAGGAGACCGGCGTACGAGACCTGCCGCGCGAGGAGACCGACGCGGCGCGCGGGCTCTGGATCGCCCACCTGGCCGCTCACCCGAAGCTCATCCAGCGCCCGATCATCACCGCCGAAGACGGCACGGCCGTGGTCGGCCGCTCCGAGGAGGCCGTCCGCGAGGCCCTGTCCCGCAAGGGCTAGGGGACGCCGCGAGCCCGGCCCGACCGGCAAGACACCCTCTAGAAGACACGCCGGGTGATCTCCGAGGCGGCCGTCAGCGGCAGCGCGTGGTGCGGGACCCCGGGCAGTACGCCGACACGCGCGCCGGGCAGCGCCTCGCGTGCCGCCCGGGCCGCACGGCCGGAGTCGTGGCAGCGGGCGCGCCCGGCGAAGAGGATGTCGACCTGCGGGCCCGCACCCGAGGGCTGCGCGAGTCCGGCCAGGTCCGGGCGCGGCCCGGTGACCGGTCGGACGGCGGGGAAGCCGGCGCTCTCCTCCTGCAGCCGCAGCCAGGCCGGATCGAGCGCGACCCCGCGGGTCTCCCAGGCGAGGAAGGAGCGGATCCGCTCCGGGGTGGGCCGCACCAGCATGGGCAGCGCGCGCAGTACGTAGCCCGGGCGCAGTCCCGCGAAGACCTGGGTCGGGTCGAGCAGCACCAGGCGGCCGAGCCCGGCCGGGTGCCGGGCGGCGTAGTGGGTGGCGATCCAGGCCCCGTACGAGTGCCCGGCGAGGGCCACCGGCCCGTGCGGGCCCAGCCCGTCGAGGACCGCGTCGAGGACCGCGTCGAGCCAGCCGACCAGGTCCGCGGCGGTCCGGATCGCCCGGTCGGGCGCCGGAACACTGAGCCCCGGGTCCCCCACCAGGTCCACGGCGTGCACCCGGTGGGCGCGGGCCGCCCCGGCGGCGACGCAGGCGCCCCACACGGTGGAAGTGGACCCGCCGCCGGGCAGCAGCACCAGCGGCGGCGCGTCGGCCGGGCCGCAGCGGTTGACGCGGGTGACCCCGTACGGGGTGGTCAGGTCGACGGCCTCGACGGGTCCGGGCCACCGGCCGAGCACCGCGTCGTAGGCGGCGCGGAAGGAAGACATCCGGTGCATGCGCATCTCCGATCCCTCTTCCAACGCCTCTTCCAATGCCTCATCCGATGCACATCAGATATCTCGCCAGGCGATAATCTCGCTCAGCGAGAGATTCCGCCAGGGGGCGATATGGACGACGACAGAAACCCGGACCACCGGGAGCCCGAAACCAAGGAACCCGAGGAACCCGAGGAACCCGACAACCTCCGACTGGTGCACCTCCTGCGCGCGGTGACCGTCGAGTTCGGCCTGCGCCAAGCCGACTTCGCCGCCCGCAACGGCATGCACCCCACCGACGTACGCGCCCTGATCTGCCTGCTCGACGCGGCCCGCGCGGCCGAACCGGCCACCGCCGGCCTGCTCGGCGCCCGGCTCGGCCTCAACTCCGCCGGCACCACCGCCGTGATCGACCGGCTCGAACGGCTCGGCCACGTGGCACGGATCCGCGACGACCACGACCGGCGCCGGATCCTGCTGCGCGTGGAGCCGGCGGCGATCCGTCTGGGCCGGGAGTTCTTCGGGCCGCTGATCGACGGGGTGCTCCAGGTGCTCGACTCCTTCGACCCCGCCGAACGGGAGACCGTACGCCGTTTCCTGACGGCCACCCACACCGTCTTCACTTCGGAGCCGCGCCCATGACCACCCCCGGCCAAGGACCCGGCGGCGCCGACCTGCACCTGGAACTCCCCGACGGGGGCGCCCGGCGGACCGCCCTCGCCCAGGCCCTGCGCAGCGCCGTGCGCAGCGGCCGACTGGCCGGCGGGACCCGGCTGCCGCCGTACCGGACGCTGGCCGCCGACCTCGGGCTGGCCCGCAACGCCGTCGCCGACGCGTACGCCGAGCTGGTCGCCGAGGGCTGGTTCACGGCCCGGCAGGGTTCCGGCACCCAGGTCGCCGAGGGGGTCGCAACCGCCGACGCACCGGCCGCCCCGGCCGGGCCCGCGCCCGACCGGCCCCGCCACGACCTGCTCCAGGGCAAGCCCGACCCCGCCTCCTTCCCGCGCGCCGCCTGGGCCGCCAGCGCCCGCCGGGCCCTGGCCGAGGCGCCCACCGAGGCCTTCGGGCCGGGCGATCCGCAGGGCCGGCCCGAACTGCGGCGGGCGCTGGCCGGCTACCTGTCCCGGGCACGGGGCGTGCGCTGCGGCCCCGAGAACATCGTGATCTGCTCCGGCTTCGCCAACGGCCTGCGGCTCCTGTCGTCCGTCCGGCCCCGCGACTGGGCCGTCGAGGCGTACGGGCTCCCCTTCCACCAGGGGATCCTCCAGACCGCCGGGGTCCGCCCGCACCCCGTCCCGGTCGACGAGGACGGCGCCCGGACGACAGAACTTCCCTCCCGGGCCCGTACGTTATTGCTCACACCCGCGCACCAGTTCCCGACGGGCGGCCGCCTGCTGCCCGCACGGCGGGCCGCCGCAGTGGACTGGGCCCGCGGCACCGATGGCGTGATCGTGGAGGACGACTACGACGGGGAGTTCCGCTACGACCGCAAACCGGTCGGCGCACTACAGGGCCTGACCCCCGAACACGTGGTGTACGCGGGCTCGCTGAGCAAGAGCCTCTCCCCCGCGCTGCGCCTGGGCTGGCTGGTCCTCCCCGACCAGCTGCGCGACCAGGTGCTGGCCGCGAAGGGGCTGCGGGAGTCCTGGGCGAGCACGCTGGACCAGCTTGCGCTGGCCGATTTCATCGAGTGCGGGGCGTACGACCGCCACGTGCGCCGGATGCGCCTGCGCTACCGGAACCGCCGCGACCAGCTGGCCGCCGTACTGGCGGCACGCGCCCCGGAGGTCCGGGTGACGGGCATCTCGGCCGGGCTGCACGCCGTACTGGAACTCCCCCCGGGCCGGGAATCCCCCGCCCTCGCGGCGGCCCACGCCGCGGGCCTGGCCCTGGACGGCCTGTCGTCCTACCAACACCCGGCCGACCCGGCCCCACCCCGCGAGGGCCTGGTGGTCGGCTACGCGGCACCCCCGGACTCGGCGTTCACCCGGGCACTCGCAACCTTGGCGGGGGTGGTGGGGACGGCGAGCGGGTCGGGGTGAGGAGGGGCGGGGCGGGGCGGGGGCTTCGGAGGGCGGGATCTGCTCGGGCGGAATCAGACGAAGCACGGCGGGGGTGCGGGTGGTCGGGATCCGCTCGGGCGGAATCAGAGTGGCGTATGGGGGTTTCCCGGCAGTCCCATCGTCCCTCCGTGTCGGGCCGGTCCCTCAAGGGCGCTCCTTCGTCGCGTCGCTTCGCGATGTCGCTGCGCTCCACCCTTGACCGACCGTCCCGCCCCGGAGAAACGAAAGACTGCCGGGAAGCCCCCAAAGGAACGGGCCGGGAGTTCCTTTCCAGGGACGGGGCGGTCAGAGATGTGCTGCCCGGTCGGGCGCGAAGAGCCACGATCAAGAGGCGGGGCCCATTACAGAGCAGGGCCCGTGTCGGGGGGAGCGCGTCCAATCGCTACGCGCTCCTCATCTCTCAGCGTCCGACGACCGTCTGGGGCTGGACATAAGCCGCCCACACCCGGCAGGTGATCCTCATGGAAGGCGTCTGACGGCTGACTGGGGTGAAGAAGGCCGGGACAGCGGCTATGCCGTCGTGGATGCGGGTCAGCGGACGGGGGCGGGCGGAAGGGTTGATGATTTGCCCCAATTACCCCTGTTTGGGTGTGAGGTTGTGGGGTGATGCTCGCGCTGACCCGGTTCTGTGACGGAATAGCCGAGCTGCCGGCCGTCCGCCCCTCTCAGTGGCTCTCATCAGCCCCTGTCGGCCGTCGGTCGCGGTCGTGGAGAAGCGCGTAGCGATCTGGGGCGGCCTATGTCCAGCCCCAGACGGCCGTCGGACGCTAAGGCGTGAGGAGCGCGTAGCGATTGGGCGCGCTTCCCCCGACGCGGATGCTGGTCTGTGATGGGCCCCGTCTCTGGACCGTGCCCACCCGGACCCCCTGCGCATCTCTGGCCGCCCCGCCCTGATCCTTGAACACCCGGCCCGTTCCTTTGGGGGCTTCCCGGCAGTCTTTCGTTTCTCCGGGGCGGGACGGTCGGTCAAGGGTGGCCGAAGGCCATCGCGAAGCGACGCGAGGAACGAGCGCCCTTGAGGGACCGTCCCGACACGGAGGGACGATGGGACTGACGGGAAACCCCCATACCCATCCCTGATACCGATCGAGCAGATCCCGCCCACCGAAGCCCCCGCCGCACCTCCCTCACCCCGCCCCTCTTCACCCCGCCCCCACCTCCCACCCCCTAGGGTGACCAGAGCGACAAAGAGGATGTATCGGATAAAGGCCCCCAAGGAACCGAGGACCCGAGGACCCGTTGTGAACGAGGATGTGAACGAGGATGTGAACGAGGCGCAGCAGCCACACGGCCAGGCGGCCCAGCCTGCCCTCCCCGGCGGGGCGGGCTCACGACCCGGGCGGCGGGGGGCCGACTGGATGTTCGGCGGGGTGTACGGGACCGTTCTGGCCAGTGCGCTGTTGGCCGCGCTGCACCAGAAGGGGGAGCAGTTCACCCCGTACTACGACGCCAGCTGGGTGCTCGTGACGGCCGCGACCGCCGGGCTCGCGCACGGCTACTCGCACCACATGGCCTCCCACCGGCAGGACTCCGCCGGGCACCGGTGGCGGATGCTGGGCCTGGCGCTGTGGAACGAGTGGCCGCTGATCGTGGCCGCCCTGCCCACCGTCCTGCTGCTGGTCGCCGCCGGGGTGTTCGACTGGGACGCCTATGCGGTGACCGCCGTCGGGCTGGGGGTGAACACCGCCCTGCTGTTCGCCTGGGGTGCGCTCGTCGCGCTCCGCGTGGGCTACCGGCTCGGCTCCGCCCTGGCGATCGGCATGGCTGACGCCACCATCGGCCTGGCCATCATCGTGGCGAACGCGGTGATCAAGTAGGGAGCTGTGCCTCCGCCTCGGCCAGGATCTCCGTGAGCCGGGCCCCGAACTCCGCCCCGCGCGGGTCCGGCACCCCCGTCCGGGCCGCGGTGAGCAGTGCGTCCAGGGCGCGCCCGTAGGCGCCCGGTACGTCGCTCCAGCCGGGCAGTTCGTGCACGCCCTCGGTGCCGCGCAGTTCGAGGCCCACCCCGGCGGCGGCGCGGGGCGCGCCCAGGCTGAGCACGGCGGTGCTGGCCGCGCCGGAGGTGTGCCGCAGGGCCAGTTGGACCACGTCGGAGGGGCCTCGGGTGGCGCTGATCGCGGTGACCTCGCCGAGGACCGGGATCAGGACGGACAGGGCGTGCGGGCCGACGTCCCACAGTCCGCCCTTGGCCTTGCGCCAGGGCGAGTCGGCGTAGGCGCTGGGCGTTCCGTCGGGCGGGAAGACGGCGCCGAGCCAGTGGGCCGCGGCCGTGAACCAGCCGGTGCGTGCGGCTTGTTCCTCGACCCAGCCCGCGGTGGGCTCGGCGAAGCGCAGGGTGAGGAAGACGACGGAGGCGACCTGGTGGCGCGTGACCGCTTCGGCGACGGCGCGGGCGTCCTCCACGGTGGTGGCGACGGGCTTGTCGAGGAGGAGGTGGCATCCGGCGGCGGCGGCGCGGACGGCCATGGCGGCCTGTACGTCGGGCGGCAGGGCGAAGGCGACGGCGTCACACTCGGCGAACAGCTCGTCGGGGTCTTCGTACACCTTCACGCCGTACTCGTGCGCCAGCTCGGCCGCGGCCTCGGGCCGGCGGCCCCACACGCCGGCGAAGTCGGAGCCGGCGTGCGCGGCGAGGGCTGGGGCGTGGGTGCGGTGCGCCCAGGGGCCGGTGCCCAGCAGCCCGACCCGGGGGCGGCGGCCTGCGGGGGCCTGATCGGCGGCACCTTCGGCGACGGGTTCGGCGGCGCTCTCGACGGGGCCTTCGGCGGAGTTCAAATCAGACGAAATGCTCACGTGGCCAGTCTGCCCCACCTGGACGGGCGCGCCGCCACCAACCCGCACAACCCACCCGACCTGGGGTGCAAACCTCGGTAACACGGGGTTCACACACGGGCAACGGATGAGAAATCGCGGGCGGGCACGCTGCGGTCATCACCGCAGCGATGAAGCAGCGACCAGCAGCACCCGCAGAGTCTGAGGATGGGGCCCGTGAGCTACAAGGCTGAGTACATCTGGATCGACGGCACCGAGCCGACGGCGAAGCTTCGCTCCAAGACGAAGATCATCGGGGACGGCGACGCGCTGCCGATCTGGGGCTTCGACGGATCGAGCACGAACCAGGCCGAGGGCCACGCGTCCGACCGCGTGCTCAACCCGGTCTTCTCCTGCCCGGACCCGATCCGCGGCGGTGACAACGTCCTCGTCCTGTGCGAGGTCCTGAACATCGACATGACCCCGCACGAGTCGAACACCCGCGCGCTGCTGCGTCCGGTCGCCGAGAAGTTCGCCGCGCAGGAGCCGATCTTCGGCATCGAGCAGGAGTACACCTTCTTCGACGGCACCCGTCCGCTCGGCTTCCCCGTGAACGGCTTCCCGGCCGCGCAGGGCGGCTACTACTGCGGTGTCGGCTCGGACGAGATCTTCGGCCGCGAGATCGTCGAGAAGCACCTGGACCACTGCCTCGCGGCGGGCCTGAGCATCTCCGGCATCAACGCCGAGGTCATGCCCGGCCAGTGGGAGTTCCAGGTCGGTCCCGTCGGTCCGCTGGAGGTATCGGACCAGCTGTGGATCGCGCGCTGGCTGCTCTACCGCACGGCCGAGGACTTCAACGTCTCCGCGACGCTGAACCCGAAGCCGGTGAAGGGTGACTGGAACGGCGCGGGCGCGCACACCAACTTCTCCACGAAGGCGATGCGCGAGGACTACCGCGCGATCATCTCCGCGTGCGAGGCGCTGGGCGAGGGCAGCAAGCCGCTCGACCACGTGAAGAACTACGGCGCCGGCATCGACGAGCGTCTGACGGGTCTGCACGAGACCGCCCCCTGGAACGAGTTCAGCTACGGCGTCTCGGACCGCGGCGCGTCGGTCCGCATCCCGTGGCAGGTGGAGAAGGACGGCAAGGGCTACATCGAGGACCGCCGTCCGAACGCGAACGTGGACCCGTACGTGGTGACCCGTCTCATCACGGACACCTGCTGCGCGGGCCTGGAGAAGGACGGCCTGGTCTGACGACCAGGTCCGGGAACAGCGACAGCACCCGGTCCGGCATCGGGTCCCGCGCCCGATCCGGCGCCGCCGGGACCGCCGGCACCGCACCCGGCCGATGACCACTGACAACGCCCGCCGCGCCCCCATGGGGCCGGCGGGCGTTGTCAGTGGCGTGTGGGACGGTGTGGTCATGTTGGCGATCAAGATCGAGACGGAGCGCGGCGAGTCCTACGAACGCCCCGCGCTCGGCGTGTTGACCGAACTCGTGGAGCGCATCGGCGGCGACGGGGACCACTTCGTCATCGTCGAGCGGATCGTCGAAGACCCGGACATCTACATACAGGTCTGGCACGACGGGGGCGGCGACTACCAGTTGGAGCACCGGGACGGGTCCGCGGAGCGGCACTTCCAGGCGCACCTGCCCACGGCGGCCGAGGTGGTGGGGGTCATGGCGCGCTGGGCCCGCCAGGAGAAGGGCTGGGACGTCGGGCCGGGGTGGCGGCGGCTGCATCTCGCCTGAGGGGCCTGACGAGCCCGAGGAGTCCCTTTGTCCGGGATTGGCAGGGGGGTGGGCTCGGTATGTGAGATCTCTATCCACAGGGTGAGACCGGACCTGCCCCGCGGACATGACATCTGCTTGAATGGGGCCATGGCCAGCCATTCGCACACCTCGTCAGGTCGCAGCGACCTGGAGCCTTTCTGGCCGTCCCGTCAGGATCACGATTACGACCGGGAGTGTTGCCGCGCGAAGAACGCGCCGGCCCTCTAAAGCCTCCGGGACCACCCACCTGACCTTCCCCGAGGCCTTCGGTCTGCGCGGTATCGACATCGACGACGTACGCACGTCTCCTGCCGACCACTCCGCGTGAAAGAGCTGACCACTCATGGCGAACACCCGCTCCCTCTCCTCCGCCGCCACCGCTGCGACCTCTCCCCTGACCTATCCGCCCAGTCCGCGCCACCGGCTCCGTTCCGTTGACCGAGACGAAGTGGCCCGGGCCGTGGACTTCCTGCCGCCGGGGGCCACCTGGCTGCCCGCGCCCCAGCACACCCTGCCGGCGCTGCCGGGCCAGCCGCCGATGATCGGCTACCTGGTCCTCGTACCGGCCGACCAGCAGCCTCCGATCGCCTTCGCCCCGCAGGCCGTGGCCACCGCCGTGCAGCCGGCGCCCGCCGCCCCCGCTCCGGCCGGTCCGGGTGACGGCCTGGTCCGGATCGACTCGGCGCAGCGCACCGCCGAGGTCGACGGCCAGGTGCTCGACCTGACGTACCTGGAGTTCGAGCTGCTGGCCCACCTGGTGCAGCACCCGCACCGGGTGCACAGCCGGGACCAGCTGGTCACCACGGTCTGGGGGTACGGGCACGTCGGCGACGGCCGGACCGTGGACGTCCACATCGCCCGTCTGCGCCGCAAGCTGGGCGCCTCCCACCGCGCCGCGATCCAGACGGTGCGCCGGGTCGGCTACAAGTACGCCCCCTGAGCGGCCGGTTGACCTGACGACGGTGGGCCCGTACTCCCCTGGGGAGTACGGGCCCACCTCGTTCGTGACGGCCGTACGGCCGTGCGGCCTTGTGGCTACGCGGCCTTGGCCCGGCGGCCCGCGACGAAGCCCAGCAGGACGTCGACCGCGAGGAAGACGACCAGGCTGATCCCGAGCAGCGGGACGAACCAGCCGATCACGGCGGTCACCGCGGCAAGCGGCAGCAGCAGGGTCACGGGGAGCTTGCGCCAGGCACCGCGCGGCTGGGCGCGGCCGACGGACAGTTTGCGGTCCTTCGTCGGCCGGCGCAGCCACCACATGCGGTAGCCCCAGAAGACGAGGAACATCACGGCGACGGCGAGCGCGGCCAGCGCGATCTGGTTGGCGAGTCCGAAGGTCGTACCCATGTGCAGGTCGATGCCGAAGCGGGTCATCTGGGCGAGGACCGGGTAGTCGGCGAAGCGCAGTTCGTCCATGACGCGGGCGTCCGCGGGGTCGACGGCGACCGAGTCCAGGTGCACCGGCACCAGCTTGTCCTGCTCCTTGATGACGTAGCCCTTGCCCTTGGCGGGCAGGGTCACGCGGAGCGCCTCGGTGACGCCCGCGGCCCGGGCGGCGTCCACGGCCTTGTCGATGCCGACGTCGGTGGTGGGCGCCGGCGGCGGGGCCATCTGCGTGCCGTCGGGCATGGTGTGCCCGGCGTGCTCGTCGGAGCCGGCGTCCGCCCCGGCGCTGAGCTGCGCGGAGACGGCGGGGGTGGCCCCGCCGAGGCTGTCCTGAAGCTGCCCGATGTTCTCGCCGGCGTACTTCGACCAGGTCAGGCCGGTGGCGGAGAGTACGACGAGTCCGGCGACGGCCCACAGGCCGACGGCTCCGTGCCAGGACAGGGTGCGGCGGCGGCCGGTGGCCTTGCGGTCCGGGAGGACCAGCTGCGACCTGCGCTTGCGGCGGCGGCCGAGCCACAGGGCGAGGCCGCCGAGGGCGACCACCCACATCCAGCTCGCGGCGAGCTCGCTGTAGTTCCGGCCGAACTCACCGAGCTGGAGGCTGGAGTGGAACTCGCTCAGCCAGGCCCGCAGCGGCAGCGCGTCACCGACGGTGGCGAGCTGCCCGCGCACCTCGGCCGTATACGGGTCGACGAAGACGGTGAGGGTCTCGCCCTCGGGGAGGCCCGGGCTCTCCATGATCACCCGGGTGGTGGCCTCGGTGTCGGGGGCGGGCCAGACGGACACGACCGCACCCTCGGGGGCGGCGTCCATGGCCGCGTCGACCTGGGCGCTGAGCGGCAGGGCGCTCTCGCCGACGCGGGCGACGGTCAGCTCGTCGGAGTAGATGATCTTCTCGGCCTGCCAGGAGGCGGCGTAGAGCAGCCCGGTGGCGGCGGCGAGGAAGATGAGCGGGGCGACGAGCAGCCCCGCGTAGAAGTGCATGCGCAGGAGCAGCGGCCGTACGGCGGCCCAGCTGCCGCCGCTCTTCTTGGCCGTGTCGGCCGGTTCGGCGTCCGGGGTGCGGACGTCTTGAGCCTCGTCAAGAGACATGGGGATCCTAGGTGTTGGCGAAGACATGGGGAGCAGGCCCCAGGTCTCGCCGCTTCGCCGGGTCAGGCGTGGGCGGGCCGGCCGGGGGCCGTGGAGCGCGGGAGCGGAGCGGGTCCGGGCGGCCCGCGGCGCACCACGGCGTGGGCGTGCACGGCTCCGCGCAGGCGGCGCGGCCGTTCGTACGGGGCGGGGAAGACGGGCGGAGCCGGCAGGGCGGCCACCCGTGCCCGGACGAGGGCGAGCGCGCGGGCGAGCGGGCGGGCCGCGTGCAGCGCGGCGGTGGCCAGGACGCGGGCCAGCCGGAAGACGGCGGCCTCGCCGCGCGCGAGCCAGGCGGCGCAGAGCAGTCCGGCGAGCAGGTGGGCGGCGATCATCGCGGCGCCGCCGTGACCGGCCATGCCCGCGATGTCGGCCATGTCGGCCATGCCCGTGGTGCCCGCCATCCCTGCGGTGCCCGCCATGTGGGCCATGTCGGTCATGTCCGGGGCTTCGGCGGCCATCGCGCCCGCGTCCGCGGCCGGCACGGGGTGATGGCCGTGCATCGGGGCGGGCGCGGCGAACGGCTTGGCGGTCGTGCTCCCCGAGAAGACCAGGTGGAGCACGCCCTGCACGGAGAGCACCGCGGCGGTGATGCCCACGGGGCCCCGCCGCCGCCCGGCGGCGAGCCATGCGAACCCGCAGGTCACCCCGAAAGCACCCAGAAGGCGGAAGAAGGGGATATCCGTTCCGGACATGTACGAATGCCCTATCGCGCCCAGGGCGACGCACATCGCCGCGAATATTGCGGCTCGCGTGGCGCGCATCGGCGCGAATGATTCGAACATGGCCGGGACATGTTCGCACGGGGTGCCTCGGTTCCCGCCAGAGGCTTATCCGATCATGAGTAGATGAATCCAATTCCGTGGGGAGCGGTGTACGCCGGCGGGGTGCAGTTCGGGGCCTACGCCCTGGAGCGCGCCGGGGCGGCCGAGCGGGAGCGGCTGCTCCGGGACTGCTCGACGAATGTCGACAATCTCGCCGCCGGACGCTGGGAGACGCTGCTGAGCAGCGCTCTCGTCGTCGAGGAGCCCATGCCCCTGCCGTACGCGCTCCTGCTGGTCGCGGTCCTCGGGTACGCCGAGTACGCGTACGGCGCGTGGTGGACGGCCGCGGTGTTCCTGTTCGGGCACGCCGCGGCGACCCTCCTCGTCTACGGCGCCCTGCGCGGGAGGGCCGATCCGCGGACCCGGCGCGCGGTGGACGTGGGGACGAGCTACGGGTTCAACGCCGTGCTCGGCTCGCTGACCTCGGCCCTGCCGCGCGGGGCGGTCCGTACGGCCGCGCGGGTGGGGCTGCTGGCGCTCGCGGCGGCGCCGGTGGTCCGGCGCGGGCGGACCTTCACGGACGCCGGGCACCTGGCCGCGCTCGGGGTGGGCATCGGGGTCTCGCTGGCCTTCGATTGCCTTTCCGGGGCGAAACATCAGAAAATTACATGAACCACACCCAGCAGGAGCTGCCACGATGACCGCCACCCCGTCCACCACCGTCGCCAACCTCCGCGACCTCGGCGGCACCCCGCTCCCCGGCGGCCGCACCGTCCGCCCCGGCCTGGTCCTGCGCTCCGGCCAGCTCGACCGGCTCGACCTCGACGCCGACCCGGTGGTGGCGGGGCTGGGCCTGCGTACCGTCATCGACTTCCGCACCGCCGCCGAGCGCGCCGACCACCCCGACCGGATACCCGCCGGGGCCCGGGTCCTGGTCGGCGACGTCCTCGCCGACAAGCTGAGCTCCGCGCAGGTGCCCGCCGCGCAGCTGAAGGACCTGCTGTCCGACCCGGCCGTGGCCGAGAGGCACCTGGGCGGCGGGCGGGTGCAGGCACTGTTCGCCGACACCTACCGGTCCTTCGTGAACTCCGGCTCCGCGCAGGCCGCGTACCGGATGCTGCTCACCGAGGCCGCCGACGCCGGCTCGGGCCCCCTGCTGTTCCACTGCACGGCCGGCAAGGACCGGACCGGCTGGGGCGCGACGGTCATCCTGGCGCTGCTGGGCGCGGACGACGAGACGCTGATGGCCGAATACCTGTCGGTCAACCCGGCGGTCAAGCAAGCCTTCGCCCCGATGATCGAGGGCTTCACGGCGGCCGGCGGCGACCCGGACATCGCGCTCGCGCTGATCGGCGTCTTCCCCTCCTACCTGCGGGCGGCGCTGGACGAGGTCGAGACGCGGTACGGCTCCATGGAGAAGTACGTGCGTGAGGGGCTCGGTGTCGCCGACGAGACGGTCGAGGCGCTGCGCGCCCGTCTGGTGGTCTGACCCCGCGCCCTGCCCCGCACCCGACCCCGGCCCCGGGGCCCGACCCCGACCCCGACCCCGGCCCGGAGGCCGGGACCGGTGACCATCCGACGATTCGCTCGTTCTGCTGAACGTGACTGCGCCGGATACCGCCACCCGCCCCGTGCCTCCCGTGTCTCCCGTGCCGCCGGACGTCGAGCAGGCCGAGGCCGCCATCGTCGAGCACTACCCCCGGCTGGTGCGGCTCGCCTATCTGGTGCTGCCGCCCGCCCTCGGCCGCAACCGGCGGGTGCTCACCGCCCACTCGCTGGTCCAGCGGGCGCTGCCGCGCGGGCGGCGGGACTCGGCGGCGGCCGCGGCCGCCGTGCGGGGCGGGGTTCCGGGCCAGCGGGGCGGGGCGGAGGACTCCGGGTACGCGTACGTCCGGCTGCGCGTGCTGCGCGCCGCCCTGGAGGCGGGGATCCCGCTGACCTTCCGGGCGCTGCCGCGGCGCGCACAGCTCCCGCCGCTGCTTCCCCAGGTGTGGGGGCTGCGGCTGTTCCCCCGTTCGGGCGGGGCCGAGGAGCTCGCCCTCGACCAGTGGCTGGCCACCCTCGACGGACCGGGCCGGGCCGCCTGCGTGCTGCGGGCGCTGGAACGGCTGTCCGAGCCGGAGGTGCTCCGGGTGCTCGACGAGGCAGGGGTCCCGGATCCGGCCGCCGCGGTCGCGGAGTCCGGGGATCCGGCGAACGACGCCCTGTTCGCCTCCCCCGAGTTCGACCCGTGCGTGCTCCAGGCCCGGCCGACCGACCTGCTGCGGCGGCGCCGTCTCGGGCGGGCCGCGCTGGCCGCCGGGGCCGCCCTCGCCGTGTGCGGGGCGCTGCTCGCGCTGCCCGGCGGGGGCTGGGGCTCCGACGGGGCCGCCGCACCGCTGTACGCGCGCAACGCCGCGGCCGAGCAGGCCCTGGATCCCGCGAAGCTGGTGCGGGCCGCGCCAGCCCTCTGGCGTACGTCGTCGCGTACGGACTTCTCCACCTGGCCCGCCCGCGGCGACCGGGCCGGCGATACGGAACTGCTGCGCCGGGCGCTGGCCGTGTGGGCCCGGCCCGGTCCCTCGGTGGTCACCTCGGCCACTGCGGGAACGCCGGCCGGGCCGCCGATGGGGCCGGCGCAGCTGCTGTTCGCGGGCGCCGTGGACCAGGCCGTCGTGGTCCTGATGTACGACGGCCTGCGCGTGGTCCGCTACGCCGAGCCGCGGACCGGGACCGCGGGCGCCGCCCTCGACTTCGCCCGGACCGACGGCGCCTCGGCGGAGACCGCCACCGCGCTGGTCCTCAGCCGGGTCGACGGCAACGTCCGCTATCTGACGGCGCCGTGGGTCACCGGTACGGCCCTGCGGGACCTGCTCAAGCCCGCCGCGCCCGTGGTGGCGCTGAAACCGTCCCCGGACGGGGTGACCCCGCCGGTGGCGGGCCCGGCCCCGGCGGGCAGCTGTACGAGCTGGAACGCGCTGGCCCTGACGGGCGACGGCGCCACCCGGCTGATCACCGACCTCGGTGAACTGACCCCGGCCCGGCTGACGTCGGGTGCGCCGGGTGCCGAGCGCGATGTGACGGAGGCCGCGGAGCTCGGGGACTGGTCGAGGATCGCCTGTCTGCTGCCGGCGGTCCGCTCGCACGGGGTCCGTACGGTCAACGCGTGGACGTACGCGAAGCAGCCGCTGCCGGAGGGCGACGGGACGGCGGCCTGGCTCTGCACGCGGGCCGAGACCTGGCAGGGGGCGGCCGACCGGGTGCAGGCGCAGTTCCTGGCCCCGGGTGCCCCGATGGCGGCGCAGGCGGCCCGCTCGGAAGGGTCGGCGGCCTGCGGGCCGCGGGAGCCGCGGGTGCTGGCGGGCGTGCTGTGGAAGTCGCGGGCCGGCCAGTGGTACGTGCTGGCGGCGGGCAGTGCGCAGTTCGCCTCGCTGTCGGTGTCGGGCGGCGGGGTGAGCGGGTCGGCGAACGGCAACCGGCTGGCGGTGAAGGCGCCGGCGGGTGCGCAGGTGGATCTGTCGGGCAAGTTGACGGACGGGACGAAGGCGGGCGTACTCCGGTAGTCCCTCACGGGTGGGTGAAGCTTCAACCGTCAGGAACTGTGGGGTAGTTGGCGGGATCCGGACATGACGGTCGCCATGGACACATGGCATGATCGGATTCCGGTTACCACGCGGTAACCCCCAACACCCCTCCCCCACCTGAAGGTCACCCCACGTGCGCACGCTCACCCGACGCCTCCTCATACCCGGCCTGACCGCCCTCGCCCTCACCGCCACCGGCTGCGGCTCGACCCCTCACACCAGCGCCGCCGGACCGGCCGCCCCCGCCTCCGTCACCCCCTCGTCCGACGGCACGTCGCAGCAGCTCGACGTGGCCGCGGCCCCGCAGGGGACGCCCACGCCGGCGGCCGTGGCCCGGGCCGACGGGAAGGGCAAGACCGAGAAGTCCACGCTGAAGGTCGCCTCCTACGACCAGGCCAGCGGCCGGGCCGTCATCGCCAAGTCCGCACCGGATGCCGCCCGTTCGCCCTCGCCCGGCAAGCCGTCCGGCACGGGCAAGGCTCCTGAGAGCGGGAAGTCCCCCGAGGCCGGCAAGTCTCCCGAGGCCGACAAGCCCGTGGCGGTGGGCGATGTCATCGCCAGCGCACCGGCCCCCGGCGCCCCCGCGGGCCTGCTCGCCAAGGTCACCGAGGTCGTCGGCAAGACCGACAAGGGCACCGAGGTCAAGACCGCCTCCACCACGCTGGCCGCCGTCCTGGGTGACGACAAGGCCGACGGCAAGGTCGCCGTCGACCCGGCGGCGGTCACCGTCGAGCCCCTGACGAAGGGCGTCACCTTCTCCTGGGCCAAGGGCCCGGGCCTGACCTTCGGCCCCGAGGGAGCGAAGCTGCCGCTCGGCAACCTGCGGCTCGACGTCAACGCCTCGGTCGACACCGCCCCGGACGCCCCCGCCTCGGCCGGCGCCTCGGTCTCCGGCTTCGTCCAGCTCGCCCCGCAGGTCGAGTTCGCGTACGACGGCGCCGCCGGCGGCGCCCCCGGTCCGCACGGCGCCTTCCTCGGCATGAGCGGTGACTGGTCCTCGCAGTGGAAGCTCCAGGGCCGCGCCGCCGCGAGCACCGGAGCGCCCAAGCGGATCCCGTTCGCCAAGCTGCACAGCTCGCCCGTCATCCGGGTCGGCCCGGTGCCGGTCGTCGTCAACCTCGACCTGACCTGCTACATCCAGGTGGAGGCCGACGGCCGCGTGACCCTCGACGTCCAGCAGGACGTCAAGGGCGACTTCAAGGTCGGCGGCAGCTACGCCGCGGGCAAGGGCTGGACCCCGGTGAGCGCCTCGAACGTCAAGAGCACGCCGGTCAAGGCGAGCGTCACCGCCGCCGGCAAGGTCAAGGGCGCGATCGGCGCCGAGGCCTCGGTCGGGCTCTACGGCGCCGTCGGCGTCACCGCGGACTTCGCCCCGTACCTGCGTGGCGAGGGAGACATCAAGGCGGCCGCGTCCAGCGACGGCAAGACCTCCCTCGACGGCGCCTGGGCGCTGTACGGCGGCTTCGACCTGAGCGGAAACCTCCAGCTCCAGCTGTCGCTGTTCGGCACGCCCGTCTTCGAGCGCCGTATCCCGCTGGGCACCCTGAACCGCGAGTGGGCGCTCTCGACCGGCCACGTCGGGCGATAGCCCGCGCGCCCCGTTCGCACACCGACACACACTGCCCGGGCGTGGACGCGCCCGGGCAGTGGCATGTCGAGAAGTCCGCGCAGGGGGCTTCTCCTCCCACCTACCCATCAGTACATTGACGCCATGTCTAATACGCCGCTCGCGCCCGCCCCCGTGGCGTCGGAACACGTGGACCTGAGGCCCCGGAACGTGTCCTTCGGCTGGGAGGACACCCCGCTCCACTGGCTGCCCGGCGACCCCTTCGCCGGGCACATGATCAATGTGCTGCACCTCCTGCTCCCCGCCGGAGAGCGCTGGTTCGTACACGTCTACAAGCAGGTGCTCCCGTACATCGAGGACGAGCGGCTGCGGGCGGACGTCGTCGGCTTCATCGGCCAGGAGGCCATGCACGCCACCGCCCACGACGACGTGCTCCCCCACCTGAAGCGGCTCGGGCTGGACCCGACCCCCTACACCGCGCAGGTGGACTGGCTGTTCGAGAAGCTCCTCGGCGACCGGACCCTGCCGCCGGGCCGGGCCCGCCACTGGTGGCTGATGGAACGGGTCGCGATGATCGCGGCGATCGAGCACTACACGGCGTTCCTGGGCGACTGGGTGCTGAACGCCGACGCGCTGGACCGGCGGGGCGCCGACCCCACCATGCTGGACCTGCTGCGCTGGCACGGGGCGGAGGAGGTCGAGCACCGCTCGGTGGCCTTCGACCTCTTCATGCACGTCGACGGCAACTACCGCCGCCGGGCGCGGACCTGGGCGACCGCGTTCTCGGCCCTGGTGTTCCTGTGGCAGCGCGGGGTGCGCTTCTTCATGGAGAACGACCCGCACCTGGTGGACGGCAAGGCCTCCTTCGGGAAGTTCTTCGTGGCCGGGCAGCAAGGAGTGCTCCCTTCGACCGGAGCGATGCTGAAGTCCATCCCGAAGTACCTCTCCCGCACCTACCACCCCTCGCAGGAGGGCTCGACGGCCCAGGCGGTGGCCTATCTCGCCGCCTCCCCCGGCGCGAACGGCGGGGTGCGGGCATGAGGCGCGCCCTCACGGTCACGGCCGCCCTGGGCGCGGCCTGGGTGACCCGGCGCGCCCTGAAGCGCCGCATCGGCGGCTCCCCGCTGTGGCCGCTGCCGGCCCTGGAGACGCCGGTGTCGGGCCACTCCCCGCGCCGCGCGCTGCGGGCGCTGATCGTCTCCCGTACGGAGCCCGCGCAGGGCGTGCTGCGGCTGACCGTGGAGTCACCGGACCTGCCGGCGTGGACCCCGGGCGCGCACGTGGACGTCGCCCTGCCCTCGGGCCTGGTCCGCCAGTACTCGCTGTGCGGCGACCCGGCGGACGCCGGCCGGTACACGATCGCGATCCGGCTGATCGAGGACGGCCGGGGCGGCTCCCGCGAGGCACATGCGCAGCTGGTCGAGGGCGCCGAGCTGGAACTGCGCCCGCCGCGCAACCGCTTCGAGCTGGTCCCGGCGGCCTCGTACGTCTTCGTCGCGGGCGGCATCGGCATCACGCCCATCCTGCCGATGCTGCGGGCCGCCACGGCGGCGGGCGCCGACTGGACGCTCCTGTACGGGGGCCGCACCCTCGACTCGATGCCCTTCCTGGACGACCTCGCGCCCTACGGCGACCGGGTGTCGGTCCTCCCCGAGGACGAGACGGGCCTGCCCGACCTGGCCCCGGTGTCCGCGGCGGGGCCGGGCACCCTGGTCTACTGCTGCGGTCCGGATCCGCTGATGCGGGCCGTCACGGCGGCGGCCGCGGATCCGGCGGCGGTGCGTCTGGAGCGGTTCACCCCGGCGGAGGGCCCCGGTCCGGGGCGGGCCTTCACGGTCGAACTGCGCCGCTCGGGGCGGGTCGTCGAGGTGGCGGCGGACGAGAGCACGCTGGCCGCGGTGCGCCGGGAGCTGCCGGACACCCCGTACTCCTGCGAGCAGGGTTTCTGCGGGACCTGCCAACACCGGGTCCTGGCGGGCGGGGTGGATCACCGCGACGAGCTGCTCACGGACCAGGAGCGGGAGGACTCGATGCTGCTGTGCGTCTCCCGCGCGAAGGGGGACCGGCTGGTCCTGGACCTGTGAACGCTCCCCAGTAGGGTGTCCGCATGACAACCGGAGTGCGACGCAGGATGGGTGTCGAGGAGCGGCGGCAGCAGCTGATCGGGGTTGCCCTGGAGCTGTTCAGCCACCGCTCGCCCGACGATGTGTCGATCGACGAGATCGCGGCGGCCGCGGGGATATCCCGGCCGCTCGTCTACCACTACTTTCCGGGCAAGCTGAGCCTGTACGAGGCCGCGCTGCGGCGGGCGGCCGACGAGCTGGCGCTGCGGTTCGTGGAGCCCCGGGAGGGTCCGCTCGGAGCGCGCCTGCTGCGGGTGATGGGGCGGTTCTTCGATTTCGTCGACGACCACGGGCCGGGTTTCTCGGCGCTGATGCGCGGCGGTCCGGCCGTCGGCAGCAGCCGGACGAACGCGATGATCGACGAGGTCCGGCAGGCGGCGTACGAGCAGATCCTCACGCACCTGGGCATCGGGCTGGAGCGCACGCCCGCGCGCCTGGAGCTCGTGGTGCGGTCCTGGGTGTCGCTCGCCGAGTCCACCGCGCTGATCTGGCTGGACGGGCGCCGGATCCCGCGGGGCGAACTGGAACGGCAGCTGGTGCACGACTTCGCCGCGCTGGCCGCCGTGAGCGCCGCGTACGACGCGGAGATGGCGGGGATCCTCGTGGGGATCCTGGCCGGCGAGCCCGCCGACGGGCCCTTCGGGGAGCTGGTCGGGCGGCTCGGTGCGCTGGTGCCGGGCGGGGCGTCGGAGACCGTCCCGGGCTGAGGCCGGGTCAGGTGCCGAGCCGGGTGCCGGGCCGGGTGCTGAAGGCGGGCTGAATCCACGCCGGATCCGGGGTGTGACGGCCGCCCATGATCATCGATAATGCCCGCGTGATCATTGACGACGAGATCCTGTTCCGGCCTGCCGAGGAGAAGGACGCCGGCACGCTGGTGCAGCTGTACGACCAGGCTGCCCGGTGGATGCGCAAGCACGGGATCGATCAGTGGAAGCCCGGCGACAAGGACGCCGCACACTTCCGGTCGAAGATGCGCGAGGGAGAGGTCTGGCTCGCCGGCGACGCCGACGGGCGCGTGTGCGGGGCTTATGAGTTGTGGTGGTCCGACGAGGACGCCTGGGGGGTCCAGCCGCCCGTGGCCGGCTACGTGCACCGGCTGATGGTGGCGCGCGAGGTGGCCCCCGCGGGGGCCGGGCGGCGGCTGCTCGAACACGCCGAGCGCCGGACCGCCCGGACCGGTCGGGAACGGGCGCGGCTGGACTGCGTCTCCACCAACCCCCGGCTGCTCGCGTACTACCGGGGTGCGGGCTACCGGGTGGTCGGGGAGCTCCCCAACAAGGAGGGGAAGGACGGCAGGACCTACGGGGTGATCCTGCTGGAGAAGCGGCTGGACCGGCTCAGCGCCGTGTGAAGACCGAGACGGTGCGGGCGGGGACGGTGAACTCTCCTGTCTTCGCGTCGTACGCGGACTGCCTGACGGTGGCGTCGGAGCCCGCGGCCTGGACCGGGTGCAGCCGGTAGGCGGTGCCGGCGAGGGCGGGGACGCGCTGAGCCTGGCCGGTGGGGGCCGCGTTGAAGACGACCACCAGGTCGCCCAGGGTCATGGTGATCACGCTCGGGGTCTCGTCCTTGCCCGAGAGGGGGAAGGCCATCCGGGACTGGACCGCCTCGGTCGTGGTGAGGGCGAAGTCGGGCTCGGTGGTGCGGATCCTCAGCAGGTCGCGGTAGGCGGCCGCGGTGGCGCCGATGTCGGTGCAGGTGGGGGCCGGTCCCGCGAGCAGCGGCTTCGCGTACGGCCACTTCGGGGCGTTGTCGGCGGCCGGGGGCAGACCGCGGCCGAAGCCGTTGCCGTCCCGGCAGTCCCAGTGGATGGCGTTGAACCAGTCGCCGCTGTCGTAGGAGTTGCGGTCCAGGGACTTGGAGCGCAGCAGGTCGGTGCCCGCCTGGGAGAGGGCCGGGCCCTGCGAGAGGGTGGCCGTGGCCATGGCCAGGACCTGCATGCGGGCCTTGTCCGCGTTGCTCGTGGCCGGCGGGAGCTTGTAGGTCAGGGCGTCGGCGAGGGATTCGTTGTCGTGGGCGTCGGCGTAGGCGAGGGCATCGCCCGGGGCGGCCGCGTAGCCGGCCGGGGCGCCGTTGTAGTCCAGCTCGGAGCCCTTGATGCGACGGCCGGTGGTGTCGGTGAAGGCGTACGAGGCGAGGTTGCCGGAGAGCCCGACCTTGATCAGGTCCTGGGCGTGCAGGAGGCGGGCCTTCTGCTGCTCGGCGGTGCCGTTCGCGGGCGAGGCGTTCGGGGCGGTGAACAGACCGGACGCGAAGCCCTGGACGCGCGGGTCCTCGTCGAAGGGACCGCCGCCGCGGACGGCGTCACGGGCCCGGTCGGAGAAGGTGGCGATGCCGGTCCCGGCCATGTTCTTCTGCGTGGCCTGGACGAAGCGGGCGTCGTCGGCGATCTCGCCGAAGTTCCAGCCCTCCCCGTAGAGGACGATCTTCTTGCCGTCGACGCCGTCCTTGGCGACGGTCAGGGCGTCGAGGGCCGTGCGGACGGCCAGGATGTTGGCCTTCGGGTGGTGGCCCATCAGGTCGAAGCGGAAGCCGTCGACCTTGTACTCCTTCGCCCAGGTGACGATCGAGTCGACGACCAGGCGCCCCATCATGGCGTTCTCGGGGGCGGTGTTGGCGCAGCAGGTGGAGGTGGCGACGGAGCCGTCCGCCAGCAGGCGCTGGTAGTAGCCGGGGACGACGCGGTCGAGGACGGACTTGTCCGACTGGCCCGCGGCGACGGTGTGGTTGTAGACGACGTCCATCACCGTGCGCAGCCCGGACCCGTTGAGGGACTGGACCATCCTGCGGAACTCGACGGTGCGTGCCGTGCCGTTCGGGTCGCTGGCGTAGCTGCCCTCGGGGACGGTGTAGTGCAGCGGGTCGTAGCCCCAGTTGTACGCGTCCTTCGCGGCCGCGGCGGCCACGCAGGCCTGCTGTTCCTGCGAGTCCGGCGCGTACACCTTGAGGTCGCAGGCGGGCTCGGTGCGGTCGGCGGCCTTCTCCGGGATGGTGCCGATGTCGAAGGCCGGCAGGAGGTGGACGTACGAGGTTCCGGCGGCGGCCAGGTCGCGCAGGTGCCGCATGCCCGCCGAGGCGGTGTCGGTGAAGGCCAGGTACTGGCCGGGGTGGGTGGTGGTGCGGTCCGCGACGGAGAAGTCGCGGATGTGCAGCTCCTGGATCTGCGCGGAGGCGAAGGGGACGGGCGCGGGCTTGCGCAGGGTCTTCCAGCCGGGCGGGGCGAGCTTCGGGTCGGCCAGGTCCACGACCAGGCTGTGGACGGAGTCCGCGGTGAGGGCGGTGGAGTAGGGGTCGGTGACGAGGTTGCGGACCACCTGGCGGGTGCTCGGGGCCCAGACGCTCACGTCGTAGCGGTAGGGCTTGCCGGTCCAGGAGCGTTCGCCGCGCACCGACCAGACGCCGGTGGCGTCGTCGCGGCGCATGGCGACCGTGCGGCCGTCGAGTTCGAGGGAGACCTGCTGGGCGGTGGGGGCCCAGACGGAGAGGGTGGGGCGGCCGTCCTTGAAGACGGGGCCGAGGGAGGCGGTGGTGGCGTACAGGTCGTCGAGGACGCCGGCGAGCTGGACGCCGGTGGCGGCGAGGACCGCGCCGTTGGCGGCGCGGGCGCTCGCGACGAGCTGGCCGCGCAGGGCCTCGCGGACCCGGTCGCGGTCGCGCGGGTCGACGGTGTAGGCGCCGTACGTGGCGAGGTGCGGGAACTTCTGCTTCTGGGCGGCGGTGAGCTCGGCCTTGTCGAGCCGCAGCCACTGGGCGCGGCCGGTCAGGGTGCCGTTCTCGGCCTTGACGGCGCCTTCGCGCGAGGCGAGGAGCTGCACGGAGGCGGCTGCGGCGGGGGCGTTCCAGGCGAGGGTGTCGCGGTCGATCCAGACGGCCTGGGACTTGGTGAGGTCCAGGGCGGCGGCGGAGCCGGCGGGCTGCGGGAGGAGGTACTGCTCCTGGCCGCCCAGCATCCACACCTCGGGGCCGGTGGACTTCAGGTCCAGGGACCGGTCGGTGGGGAGGTCCTTCTCGTCGCCCTTGTGGAGGATGTAGCTGAGGCTGGTGGCGCCGGGCGCGAGCGGGACCTCGTAGACCGCGCCGTAGGAGTCGGTGCGGGTGGGGAGGAGGGGCTTGGACCAGTCGGTGGGGTTCGCGGCTCCGGTCCAGACGTGCAGGCCCCAGCCGTCGTAGGCGCGGTCGGCGCGCTGGTAGTGCAGGACGGCCTTGTTCTGGTCCTGCGGCGGGTAGGCGGGGCGGTCGGTGCGGGCGGGCTCCTTGCCCTGCTCCAGCCAGATCTCGCCGGTCTTCGTCACGTCGATGGTGCGGTCGGCGGCGACGTCCTTGTTGCCGTCCTTGTCGATGACGAGGTAGCCGACGGAGGAGGCGCCGGGCTTGAGCTTGACGTACGCGAAGGCGCCGTAGGCGTCGCGGCCGGTGAAGTCGTGGCCAGCGGGCCAGGGCGTGGCTTCGCCGTCGGCGAGGTCGCCCCAGGCGTAGAGCCGCCAGTCGGTGTAGTCGCCGTCGGGGCGGTTGTAGTGGACGACCGCGTAGTCCCGCTGGGTGGCGGTGGGGATCTCGGTGGGCGGGGCCTGGCCGGTGGCGGAGGCGGCGAGGGCGCTCGCGGTGCGGCCGGCGGAGTCGACGACGACGGCCTTGTAGCGCAGGGCGGTGCCGGCCGGGGTCTTGGCGTCGAGGTGCTGGGTGACCTTGTAGGGGGCGTGGTCGGCGGTGCCGAGGACCTGCCACTTCTCGTTGCCGGTCTGGGCGGCGAAGACGACGCGGCTGAGGCCGCCGCCGCTGATGTCGGCGGAGAGCTCGACGGTGCCGGTGGCGCCGGGGGCCGGGGCCTTCAGGGTCAGGGTGGGCTTGACGGCCGGCTTGGCGGCGGGCGTCACGGCCTGCAGGACCACGGAGCCGAGGGCGGGGACGGGGACGGTGAGCTTGCCGGCCGCCGAGGCGCGGATCAGCGCGGTGCCGCCGTACAGGGTGCGGTACTGGGAGCCGGCCGGGGCGTCGATCTCGACGGTGCGGGACGCGGCGCCGTTGTTGGCGGCGACCAGGTACTCGGTGCGGGTCTTGGTGTCGGTGCGGGCGAAAGCGTAGACGGAGCCGTCGGTGAAACGTTCACTCTGGACGCCGTCGCGGAGGGCCGGGTGCGCCTTCGTCAGCTTCGAGAGAGCACTGATCTGCTGATAGAGCGGGTGTCCCGGATCGTAAGCATCGCTCGCGTGTGTGCGCACCGTTGCGAGCTGGTCGTCGTCCAGGTAGTCGGCGACCTGCGTGGCGAACAGCGGCTGCCGGGCGTCCTTGTCGCCTCCGGCACCCGTGAAGCCCTGCTCGTCACCGGAGTAGATCACCGGGTTGCCCCGGGAGAAGAACATCAGCTCGTTGGCCAGCCGGTAGCGGTCCAGCAGCTCCTGCTCCCCGGCGCCCGGCCGGTCCTGCTTCAGGAAGCTGGCGAACCGGCCCATGTCGTGGTTGCCGAGGAAGGTCACCTGCTCGTAGGCGTTGGCCCGGCCGGAGGTGTACCGGTAGTCGTCGCCGAGGACGGAGGCCAGCCGGCCGGCCGCCGCGCCCTGGGAGGCGTACGCGCGGATCGCGTCCTGGAGCGGGAAGTCGAGGGTGGCATCCAGCTTCCCGCGGGTCACGTACGGGGAGGTGACGGCGGTGTCGGCGGAGTAGACCTCGCCGAACATGAAGAAGTCGTCACGGCCGCGCTTCGCGGCGTAGGTGTCGAGGGCGGTGGCCCACTGCGTCCAGAACTCGGTGTTGACGTGCTTGACCGTGTCGATCCGGAAGCCGTCGATGTCGAAGTCCCGCACCCACTTCTCGTAGATCTTCTCCATCCCGCCGACGACCTCGGGACGCTCGGTCCACAGGTCGTCGAGGCCGAAGAAGTCGCCCTGACCGGAGGACTCGCCCGCGAAGGTGGAGTCCCCGCGGTTGTGGTACATCGTCGGGTCGTTGAGCCAGCCCGGCACCTTGAGGTTCTTCTTCGCGTCGGGCACGAAGGGCGTCCTCGGGAAGGACGTGCCGTCCGCCTTCGGGAACTTCGTCTTCCCGTCGGCGTAATCGGCATCGTCAAAGGGCACGCCGTCCTTGGTCAGATAGGGGAACGCCCCCTTCGACAGGTACGAGTACGACGCCTCCCGGTAGTCCACGACATCGGCGGTGTGGTTGGTGATGACGTCGAAGAAGACCTTCATCCCCTTCCCGTGCGCCTTGTCGATCAGCCGCTCCAGGTCGGCGTTGGTCCCGAAGTGCGGGTCGACCTGCGTGAAGTCGGTGATCCAGTAACCGTGGTAGCCGGCGGAGACATCGGCCCCCTTGCCCTGCACCGGCTGGTTCTTGAAGATCGGCGCCAGCCAGATGGCCGTGGTGCCGAGCCCCTTGATGTAGTCGAGCCGGTCGGTGAGCCCCTTGAGGTCACCGCCCTGGTAGAAGCCCTTGTCGGTGGGGTCCAGGCCGGTCTCCAGGCGCGAGCCGGTCAGACCGCCCCGGTCGTTGCGCGGGTCGCCGTTCGCGAACCGGTCCGGGAGCACGAAGTAGAACTGCTCCCGGGTCAGGTCGTGGCGGGCCGGTTCGGCGGCCAGTTTCGCGTCCGAGGGCGGCGCGGGCGGCGGCCCGCTCGTCGCGGCCGCGGCGGGGAGGGCGGGCAGGAACGTCACGGCCAGGGCGGCGGCGAGCACTCCTGCGGCAGGGCGTATCAAGGCAGGTCTCCTTGTGTACGTGTCGCATGGATGAGGACCGCCCGGCCTGGCGGGGAGGATGGTGCCGGGCGGCCCTGGTCTGTGGAGCGGCGGCTCAGCTGCGCCAGGTGTCGGCCAGCGTGACCTTGCCGCTCGCGGGGACGGTGGCGGTGCGGTTGGCTCCGCTCTCCCAGGTGACGTTCCCGCCGGCGTCCTTGCGGAGGTACTTGTACGAGAACGCGGTCCCGGCCGGGAGCGTCACGTCGAGCTTCCAGACCGGGTACGCGGCCGGGTCGAGCTTCAGCGCACCGCCGGTGTTCCAGCTGCCGAGCTCGGCGCGGTCACCGGTGACGTAGACGTTCTGCCCGGGAACGGTGGTGGCGCTGACGCCGAAGGAGGCCCCGGCGGAGCCCGCCGGGGTGCCGGAGCAGGTACGGGCCCCGGCGTGCAGGGCGAGAGCCGTCCCGGCGGCGACGGTGGCGGTGAACTGCCCGCCCGAGCCGACGGTGACCGTCCGCCCGCTCTGCACGTCGCAGTAGTCGCCGCCCGGCAGCGAGGTCTGGAAGGTCCGGGTCAGGGCGGAACCCTCGTGGTTGATCACCACGTACGCCTTGGTGCCGCGCCCGAAGGCGATCTGGTCACCGCCGTTGTCCCACCAGTTGCCGACGGCCTGGCCGCGGGCGGCGTTGCGGAAGCCGACCATGGAGGAGATCTCCCGCCAGGCGTGCTGGCACTTCCAGCCGTCGGCGTAACAGGCGCTCACCGCGCCCCCGTTGGGCGGACCGGCGTCCTTGTCGGTCCACTCGTAGCCGGAGTGCACGTCGGGCGAGCCGTACGGCCAGGCCAGCGCGAAGACGCTGGCCAGCGTGTAGGCGGACCCGTCCTTGTAGCTGAGGGTGTCGCCGCCCCGCTCGGTGTCGTGGTTGTCGACGAAGACGCCGGCCTGCCCGCTGGGCATGTACCCCCAGGCCTCGCCGAAGTTCTTCAGGTAGGCGAGGTTCTCGTTCTGGAAGACCCGCTTGAGGTCCCGGGCGTACCGGAACTCCTGCACGTCCCCGTTCCCCAGGTACTCGCTCGGCGAGACGGCCTCCCCGGCCCCGTATATCGCCTCCTGCTTCCAGTACACGCCGGGGTTGGTGAGCCGGGACTTGATGTTGGCGAGGTCGGCGGCGGGCATGTGCTTGGCGGCGTCGATCCGGAGGCCGTCCACGCCCAGCGACAGCAGGTCGTTCAGATACCCGGCGATGCGCCCGCGCACGTAGTCCTCACCGGTGTCCAGGTCGGCGAGCTGCACGAGCTCGCAGTTCTGGACGTTGCCCCGGTCCTGGTAGTTCGAGATCGAGGACCGGCAGTCGTCCATGTCGGCGCCGGAGAAGAGGCCCGGATAGCTGTACTTCGTGTACGAAGTACCGCCGGTGCCCGTGAAGGTGGCGCCGGCGTCGGCCGGTCCGGCCATGTGGTTGATGACGGAGTCGGCGACGACCTTGACGCCCGCGGCGTGGCAGGTGTCGACCATGGCCTTGAAGGCGGCCCGGTCCCCGAGCCGCCCGGCGATCTTGTAGCTGACGGGCTGGTACGAGGTCCACCACTGCCCGCCCTGCACATGCTCCTGCGGCGGCGACACCTGCACGTACCCGTACCCGGCGGGCCCGAGGGAATCGGTGCAGGCCTTGGCGACGGAGTCGAAGCGCCACTCGAACAGGACGGCGGTGACGTCCTTCCCACCGGGCGGCGCGGCGGCGGCCTGCGGCCCGAGGCCCGTAAGGGTGGCCGCGGCAAGTGCGGTGGTGGCGCAAAAGGTTGCAGCTCTGACGGCTCTGGCAGGCATGCGGGGGGCCTCCTGGCGGAAGAGGTGGGGATTGGAGCGACCGTAGGGGCCAGGTAGGAGCCCTGCAAGAGTTTGCGCAAGAGATTGCAGAATTGTTTCCGAGGCGTGTCCTGCTGGACAGCGCCCCTGGACTCCAGCCCCGCCAGAGCGAGTTCACCCCGGGGGGCACGTCCGCGACACACCCCTCCTCGCCGGTACGGGCACTGCCGGACGACCCGGTTCTCCCCGGCGCCGAGAACGTCATGCCCCGCGTAGCGGGCGGCACAGCGGCCGGCCAGATCCTCGACTCCAGCGGGGGGTTTCGGGGGTCGGGATCTGCTCGATCGGTATCAGGGATGGGTATGGGGGTTTCCCGTCAGTCCCATCGTCCCTCCGTGTCGGGCCGGTCCCTCAAGGGCGCTC
>NZ_JBIAVW010000029.1:0-102292 GCF_042894785.1 Streptomyces sp. NPDC001502 | reverse complement strand
GGTGAACGTCCTGTGGGCACTCATACGTGACGGACGGTGCTTCCAACGCGAACTCCGTGTCACAGTCGCAGCTTGACAACGTCATTAGGAGGTGGTGCTTGTCGACCAGGCGTGGGTTTCTAGGATCACAGGCGTGCGTCATTCCTTCCTTCACCGCGGCCGTCGTTTGTCCTACCTCGATTTCGGTGGGCCCGGCCGGCCCCTGCTCGCTCTGCACGGGCACTACAACGAGGCCACCGCGTTCGCTCCCCTGGCCGCCGCACTCTCCCCGGACTGGCGGGTGTTGGCGCTGGACCAGCGCGGGCACGGGGAATCCGACCGCGCCGACTCCTACGGCCGGGAAGACTACGTCGAGGACGTGGCCGCCTTCCACGACCACCTCGGGCTCGGCCCGCTGCCGGTGGTGGGACACTCCCTCGGCGGGGTCAACGCCTATCAGTACGCCGCCCGCCACCCCGAGCGCGTCACCCTCCTGGCCGTCGAGGACATCGGCGCCGTCGTCGACATCGACACCGCCTTCACCCGCCGCCTGCCCGGACCGCAGCCCACCCGGGAAGCCCTGACCCAAGCACTCGGAACCGCCGCCCCCTACCTGGAGTGTTCCTTCCGCAAGAAGGACGACGGGTGGGGATTCTCCTTCGACGCCGACGACACCATCGCCTCCCAACACGCCCTCACCGGCGACCACTGGGCCGACTGGACCAGCCTGACTTGTCCGACTCTCCTCGTCCACGGAACCGACAGCGACGAAATCACCCCCGACCACGCCCGCGAGATGCACGCCCGACATCCAGGCCCCGTCCACCGCGTCGAACTCGCGGCCGGACACGTCGTCCACCACGACGCCCCGGACGACTTCGCAAACGCCCTCCGCTCCTTCCTCACCACCTGACGCCCGTGCACGGCACCTGGGGTCGATGACAAGGACGAGGAATCCCGGCTGTCCCCGCTCAAGCACAAGAACGTGAACGTCCTGGGCCGCTACAACTTCACCGCCTCCCAGCCGGTCGACGGGCTGCGGCCGCTGCGTGACCCGGCCGCCGTCGACTCGACGATGACGACGGCGGCCGGGAGAGTGAGCCGGGCCCGGACAAGGCGGTGCCGGGGCCGAGTGCGGACACCCCAACGCCGGGTCAGGTGACGGGAATGACGTAGGCGCGGGCGAAGTGGGTGCCGATGACCGCCTCGTGGAGGTGTCCGGCGATGGAGCGGTCGCCTTCGACGCCCATGACGACGTGGAGGTGGACGGAGCCGTTGCGGATTTCTCCCGTGCCGGTCATCTCGCCGGGCAGGTCGTACTTGGTGATGGTGTCCTTGAGCGCGTCGCCTTCGGGCATGGTGGAGACGGTGAAGGAGTCGGCGGCCCCGATCAGGGAGACGACCGCCGCGTCGGTGATGCCGGCCTCGGCGGCCTGGCGGTTCAGCTCGTCGACGAGCTCACCCTGGAGGACTTCAAAGACGATCATGCGGGACTCCGTCCGATCATGGGGCTCAGCTCCCGCAGCATGACCGAGGAGCACCAGCGTGCGCCAGAGTCCTGGGGAGCGAGGGCCTGCTTGGCGAAGCGGGTGGCGAGGAAGTGATGGTTGCGATAGGTACGCCCTCGCTCATGGCGGTTGCCTTCGGAGGCGGGTGTCGCCGTCGAGGCCGGGATGGCCGCGCTGTTCCGGCCCGGCGAAGCAGCCGCGAAGGGCTTCCGCGACCGCTCGGGCGGCTTCCGGGGTGTGCGCGATGATCCGGACCTCGGCGTGCCCGAGCGACGGCAGTGTCTGGGTCTCGATGTACTTCACGTAGGCGTGTTCCCTTTCGGAGTGGGCGAGCGGCCGCGGAGCGGGGCGCCGTGGCGCCCCGCCCGCTGCCCCGGTCGGAGGAAGGTCTCTGTTCCTCACCGGCCGGCACCCGTGTGGTGGGCTCGACGACCGGTGTCGTCCGGTAGACGTGGAGGCCTCGGCAGGGGGTCACTGAAGCGGTAGGCCTCGATCCGCGCATCGTGCTGGGCGTTCAGCAGGTGGATCCAGCGCATTCCGATACCGGTTGCCAGGATGATCAGCGCGACGAGGACGACGGTCTCCATGTCGCTCGCCTCCAGCCGTTTCCGGGCAGCGGCAGGGCGGATCGGCCCATCGGCTCCCCGAAGGTGGGCATGCAGGCCCCGCCCTCGTCCTCCCAGGTGGCTTCCCGGCGGCGGGCGTCGCGGATGCCGCGCCCGATGACCATTTCGTTGGCCATCAGGACGCCTGCGGCCAGGACGCTGCCCGGGATCGCGGCGGCGGCCATCAGGCGGGCCGCGGCTGCGGGCTCGGTCTCGGGCGGGATCACCAGGAGGTCCCAGCGGCCGACGGTGTAGGAGAGCAGGATCAGCTTGTCGGGGTCCTGTTCGGTGAACCAGCCCACGTGGAGCACGCGCCCGGCCACGGCAACCGTGCGCGGGACGACCGGCCAGCGGCTGGGGTTCACGCTGACGCGCGTGATGCGCCCCCAGGTCTCGTCCAGAGCGGCGGCGAGAGCGGGGAGTCGGCTTCGAGGTCACGCGAGTAGGGCCACCAGGCACCGTCCAGCAGGCCGGCAAGGTTGCTCTTGGGGGAAGGGACAAGCGTGCCGGGAGCTCTGCGGCGAGGTCGCGGGGCGCGGTCCCCCGTGGGGGGTGTCCGGGTCCAGCCGGGTGCTCGGCGTGAACGGTTCAGCCCTGGAGGGCGGTGAGCCAGTCGGTCAGCAGGCGGTTGACCTCGTCGGGGCGTTCCTGCTGGATCCAGTGGCCGCAGCCTTCCAGCAGGTGGGAGGCGGACAGGGCCGGGAGGGTGGAGGGGTAGGCGTCGATGGCGTCGGCCATCCAGGTGGTGGAGGCGTCCAGGGTGCCGCCGATGAACAGGGACGGCTGCTTGATCGGGGCTCCGCGGTGGGGGGCGAGGTCCTGCCAGTCACGGTCCATGTTGCGGTAGCGGTTGAGGGCGCCGGTCAGGCCGGTGCGCTCGAACTCCGCGGCGTAGACGCCGAGGTCGTCCTCGCTCAGCCAGGAGGGGAGCTTGCCTGCGGGGAAGCGGTCGCGCAGTCGGCCGCCGTGGGCGACGAAGTGCGGGTCGGGCTCGCCCTGGGCGGGCATGGTGTCGGCGGACAGCGCCGCGTAGAAGCCGGCGAGCCAGCCCCGGACGTCGGGCTCGATCTCCGCTTCTGCGCGGCCGGGCTGCTGGAAGTAGGAGATGTAGAACTCCTGCTCAGGGCCGCCGATCTGACCGAAGACGTCGGTGGGGCGGGGGCCGCCGGGCGGCGCGTAGGGGACGCTCAGCAGTCCGACGGCGCGGAAGACCTCCGGATGGAGCAGGGCGGAGGAGGCGGCGATGCTGGATCCCCAGTCGTGGCCGACGACCACCGCGCTCTCCTCGCCGAGGGCGCGCACCGCGGCGACGTTGTCCTCCACCAGGTCGAGCATCCGGTAGGCGTCGGTCGCGGCGGGCTTGGAGGAGCGGCCGTAGCCGCGTACGTCGATCGCCACCGCCCGGTAGCCGGCGGCGGCGAGGGCGGGGAGCTGGCGGCGCCAGGAGTACCAGGACTCGGGGAAGCCGTGCACGAGCAGGACGAGCGGGCCGGTGCCCTGCTCGACCAGGTGCAGGCGCCCGGCCGGGGTCTCGATGGTGCGGTGGCGGAGCTCGGCGGTCGGCTCGGGTTGCATGGGCTTCTCCTCGGTTCGCGGGCGGACGCGGGTACCCGTCGATCATGCGGCGCGGCGGCCGCCCGACGCGATCAGCGTTGCCATTCTGGCAAGCTCGCAGGACAGGGCGGTGGATTGGTGCGTGTGGAAGGAGCGGGAACGGTGACAGGCGACGACCTGGACGGCACGCCGGCGGCGATGGGGCCCAGGCTGCGAGCAGCGCGCGAGCAACACGGCGCCACGCTCGCCGGTATCAGCTGTGCGACCGGCATCTCGCCGAGCACGCTGTCTCGGATCGAGACCGGTCGGCGCAAGCCCACCCTGGAAGTGGTACTGCAGCTGGCGAAGGAGTACGGCATCTCCCTGGACGAGCTGGCCGGTATCGCACCCGCCCCGGTGGCCGAGCCGCGCGCCTCGGCGCCGTTGAGCTTCGGCGACGACAAGGCGGTGCTGCCGCTCACCCGGTACGTCGGCGGCCTGCACGCCCACAAGCACGTACTGCCCGCCGTCGAGGATCCGCCCGCGCGGCCCCGGCAGGTCTCCCACGAGGGATACGAGTGGCTGTGCGTGCTGTACGGGCGGCTGTGGCTCGCGCTGGGCAGCCAGGATCTTGTCCTGGCCGCCGGGGATGTCGCCGAGTTCGACACCCGCACCCCGCACGGGGTGGCGAACGCCGGCCCAGGCGGGCCGGTCGAGTACCTGATCCTGTTCGGGCCGCAGGGCGAACGACTGCGGCCCCGGACCAAGCCGGCTCCCGGTCGCGAAACCCGGTAGCCCCCAGCCCCCGTGACCGATCCAGACCCGGTGCCGGCCGCACCCTCGCCGCACGGACAGCTCGGCGACGGCAGCACCACCAGCCCGTCAGCCCGTCAGCCCGTCAGCCACCACAGCCCTGCCGCCCGGCAGCGGCATCACCTTCGTAGCCGCAGCCGACCGCAGCAGCTACGACTGCCGACAGCACAGGCAAGGAGCCTCCCTCGGAAGACGGCCGGGCGGTCGCGCCCACCCGGAGCAGGCGTACCGCTCCCGGAAACGGCGGCGGCGGTCACCATTCCGGTGACCGCCGCCGTTCCCCGTCCGGGCTCCGGTCAGGCGGCCCGTTCGAGGGCGAGGTTCGCGTGCGGACAGCCGGCCGCGTACGACAGCGGCGCCTCCCGCTCGGCCTGATCCACCGCCAGACCCCACCGGTGCTTGGTCGCCACCCACTCACCGAGGTACCGGCAGTGCACCGCCGGCGCCGGCATCCGCGTCGCCGGGTCCTGGTCACTCATCTGACGGTTCGAGCGTGCCGTTGCGCCGACGAGGGTGACGTCCGAAGCCAGGTCGTTCGCGCACCGGCGACGCCGCTCCGTCGCCCAGCCGTAGCCACCAGAGTCGCGGACGCGAGGAATCCGAAGAAGCCGTCGCATCACTTCGGCTCGCACTGCGAAAGGCCATCCGCTCAGTCCCCCGTTCGTGATCAGCGTGCCGCGCTCGCCGGGCGCCGGTTGCACGAGTCCGACCAGGACCGCAAGGACAACACGCTGGACGTGTGGCTGCGCGAGGGGCCGTGGAAGCCCGATGTGGTGATCTCGCTGTCCCATCTCCACTCGGTCCGCCCTTGGGAACCCGGACTGGGCGTCTCCTTCATCGACGGGATCTCCCTCGTCCACCTGCCGAAGCTGCCGTTGCCTTGGCCCGCCGAGGCGGTTGGCCGACTCGATCGCTCCGAGGACCTGCCCGAACTGGTCTGGCTGAGGATCACTGGACCGATCGAAGTCGACGCTGTGGCCGCGATCGTGACCGTCTACCTGGCCCAGAGCGACGATGCAGCCTCCGTGCTCCGGTGACAGCCTGACCCGCTCGACAGCTCAGACCGTGGCCAAACATTCGATGAGACGGGTCAACATTCGGTGAGACGGGTCAGAAGCCCAGGCCCAGGCTCTCCGGCACCTCCACGACCCAGTCCATCACCAGAACACGATCTACTCGGCAACAGTGCCCGCAGCCCTGCATGCCGGAGCGATCCTCAGCGCCCCACGCACCGACACTGGCCTTCACAGCGACGAACACGGCCCGACGTATCCGCTGCGGGCATCCCTCCTGGAGTGGTTGGGGTCGATTGCCACCGAGGTCGGCACCGACGCGGAGGCGATGATGGCCCGACTGGGGCTCTCCCTGGAGGAGCACCGCGATTCCGTCGAGATGCCGTTGTCCAAGCAGCGGCCGTCGCCGCTGGGGTCACCCTCCTGGATGCACCAGAACTGCTCCGATACCGGGCCGACCGCGCCGGCCGCGCGGTGTGTCCCGCGACCGCGGCAGGCTCCGGCGCTGTTGAATCGAAGCATGACCAAGCGCGACGACTCGGCTCTGTTCGGCAACCGATTCCTGACGGTGCCCGCTCCCTCGGAGACCTTCCCCGAAGTAGGCATGGCCGCGACGGACGCGATGAGGCTCGTAGATGTGGATCTCGCCATGGAGGGCGACCCGCAGCGCAACCTCGCCACGTTTGTCACCACGTGGATGGAGCCGGAGGCTCAACGGCTGATCGCCGAGAACCTTCACCGCAATTTCATCGACCATGCGGAGTACCCGATTTCCGCCGAGATCGAGCAGCGCTGCGTGCGCATGCTCGCGGACCTCTTCCACGCGCCCGGCAGGACGACCGGATGCCGGACCCAGGGCTCGTCCGAGGCGATCATGCTCGGCGCGCTGTCGTTGAAGTGGAAGTGGCGCGAGCGCCGCCAGGCAGCCGGCCTTTCGATCGACCGGCCCAACCTGGTTTTCGGGGGTGACGTCCACGTCGTGTGGGAGAAGTTCTGCCGCTACTTCGACGTGGAGCCGCGGATCGTGCCGCTTGCCGAGGACAAGTACACGATCGGCCCGGAGGACGTGGAGCCCCACCTCGACGAGAACACGATCGGCGTCGTCGCCGTCCTCGGCACCACGTTCACCGGCCACAAGGACGATGTCGTCGGGATCGACAAGCTCCTGCGGGACGTTCGCAAAAAGCGGGACCTCGACATTCCGATCCATGTCGACGGCGCCAGCGGCGCGTTCGTCTGGCCCTTCCTCTACCCGGACTCGAAATGGGACTTCCGGCTTGAGCAGGTCCGTTCGATCAACGTCTCGGGACACAAATACGGACTGGTCTACCCCGGCATCGGATGGCTGGTCTTCCGCGAAGAGGCCGACCTCGCCAAGGACCTCGTCTTCTACGAGAACTACCTGGGCAAGACCGACGCGACGTTCACGCTGAACTTCTCCACCGGTGCGTCGATGGTGCTCGCGCAGTACTACAACTTCGTGCGGCTCGGTCGCCAGGGCTACACCTACGTCATGAAGGCGATGCAGGAGAACGCCCGCGCACTGGCGGACAACCTGCGCAGCAGCGGCCGCTTCGAAGTGATCGGGAGCGACCTTGAGCAGCTGCCGCTGGTCGCGTTCCGTCTCGCCGGCAAGCACGCCTACGACGAGTCCGACATCGCCTGGCAGCTCTCGGCCGAGCGGGGCTGGATGGTGCCGGCATACACCCTCCCGCCCAACGCGGAAGGGGTGAAGATCCTGCGCGCCCTGGTCAAGGAGACCCTGAGCCGCGAACAGATCGACCGCCTGACCCAGGACATCGCCGACGCGTGTCGCACGCTGGACGACAAGGGAGCGACCCACAGCATCGAGCGGACCCAGGTCAAGCGCGGCACCGGCTACTGACGCACTGTGCCGGAGTGGTCTTCCGAGCGACCGGCAATCGGCGACCCGGGCCGTTACCTGCCCTGCGCGGTCAGGGGCAGGACCAGGGCCTTGAAGCGGATGGTCCGGAGCGCGGTGGCCGGCGTATCGGCGGACATGCCGGCGGCGCGCGGCGCGGCCAGCGGTACGGGCAGCGGCGCGGGCAGCGGTACGGGCAGCGGCGCGGGCGGCGGCACGGCCGCATCGCGGACGACGGACAGGTGCGCCGTCCAGTCCGCGAGCGGTCCGGTGAGGCCGGCGTCCGCCTCGTGCGGAGGTTGGTCGCCGATCGTGTCCCAGTCCAGGCGGTACCGGGTGGCGGTGCGCCATCCGCACCGGCACTCGACGAAGGCGCCCGCCCGGTCCGTCGCCGTCCCCGCAGTGACCCGGCACGGCGAGGACGTCGGAAGGTGGTTCGCCGCCCAACCACGGGACTGGGGCCGGCTGAACGAGGAGCAGCAGCACCGGGCTCGGCGAACTCGGCCTGGAATGGGCCCAGTAGAAGGGCTGGTGCTGCGCGAGCTGGCGTCTGCGCAGTCGGCCGGCACGAGGAGCTGCGGTCTACCGACGGAACACCGCCCGTATGGCGAGGGCCCTTACAGGGCCGTCACTCTCAGATGTGGCGCAGTGCCAAGCACGCCCAGAGGATGGTGGCCACCGCCGTCACGACGGCCACCGTGCCGAGGGCGATCCCGGCCCGCGCCCGGATACGACTGGCTCCCTCGTCGCCGCGCACACGTCGCAGGGCGATGCCTCCCGAGACGACCGCCCAGATCCCCAAGGGCAGGATGAAGTAGACAGGGAGGTAGCGGAGCAGGTTCGGAACGAATCCCGGAAGCAGGGGGCAGCCGATGGCCGCGACAGCGGCGGTGCCCAGTATGAGGGACCAGGTTCCCGTCGGCTGCGGGAGAGCCTCTTCCCCGAACGAATCGATCTGCTGTACGGAACTCATGATCCGAAGGCTAGGGCGTGTTGTGAAAGTGCTGGTCACAACCACTCGTTGATGGCTGCGATCGGTACTGTCGCTTCGTAGCGGACGGCGAGTTTGTCGTATCGCGTTGCGACTGCACGGTGGCGCTTGAGGCGGTTGATCCCGCACCCCACAGCGTGGCGTTCGCGATAGTCGGTCTTGTCGAACTTTGGAGGCCGGCCACCATGGGAGCCGAGCTTCTGGCGGTTGCGAACGCGGTCCGCAGGAACCGGGATCGTTGCCTTGATTCCGCGTCTGCGCAGGTAGGCGCGGTTCCTGCGGGAGTCGTACGCCTTGTCGGCCCGTACCCGGTCCGGGCGCTTGCGCGGTCGGCCGAGTCCGATCCGGGGAACCCGAATCGCCTCCAAGACCTGCTCAAATTGAGGGGAATCACCCCGCTGGCCTGCCGTGATGACGACTGACAGGGGCTTCTGTCCCTGCTCGACCGCGAGGTGAATTTTGGTGGTCAGGCCGCCCCGGGAGCGTCCGAGCGCGTGATCGGTCGGCTCGACGAAGACCCCGCCGGGTGGCTCCTTCTGAAGATCCCCCTTTTCACCGCACCAGCGGCGTGCTGGTGAGCCCGGCAGACGGTCGAGTCGACGTTCACGGCCCAGGAAATGAGGACCTTCGCGTCTGCCTGAGCCTGAAGCTCGGTGACAATCCGGGTCCAGGAGCCGTCCCGCTGCCAGCGCCGGAACAGGTCATAGACCCGATGCCACGGCCCATATCGTTCCGGAACGTCTCGCCACGGGGCGCCGGTCCGGGTCCGCCACCGTATGCCGTCTATCAGCTGCCGCCGTGTCCAGACCTGCGGACGGCCCGGCTTGATGCCCTGCGGTAGCAGCGGCTCAAGCCGGGCCCAGTGGCCGTTCGTCAGATCTCGACACTCCACGACACGTGATCATTCACGGCCAGCATCCTCCCTCACCAGAGGCCCTAGCCCAGGTTCTCGATCTGCTCGACGATCCAGCCGCCGAGTTCCTCGGTCATCAGGGTGTGCGGCTGGTTCTCTGAGGCGAGCCGGAAGTCATCGAGCTCGCTCGTTTCCGGTGAGAGGCCGTCGATGTCGACGTAGAGGTCGGCGTTGGTGGTGACGTCGCGGATGGCGACGGCGCTGACGGAGGGCACGAACGAGTGGTGACGGATGGGGGCGTTGGTCTTGAGTCCGAGGACCGGGGGCTGTTCGTTGAGCTTGTCGGCCAGGATGCCGAAGCCCTCCAGGGTGCCGCCGGGGGCCCCGTCGATCTCGGGCAGGTCGTCGGTCGGTACTTCCTTGGCCGGCGGCGGGGTCACCAGCCGCAGCTTCGCGACGATCTGGTTGTCGCCGCTGCGCTGGGCGTAGAGGTGGGTGCCCACGATGGTCAGGCCCTTGCCCTCGATCGTGTGGTCCCCGGGCTTGATGCCGTTGCCCTGACCGTTTCCGACGCCGTTGGCGACGCCGATCTTCATCGGGATCGCGGGCCAGTTGCCCATCCGCTCCAGCTCGGCGAGGAGCTGTTCGCGGAGTTCGTCCACGCGGGGCTTGCCGTCCCACTCCTCGATGTGCCAGGCCAGCAGCTGCCGGGCGGCCGGGCTGTTGATCTGGTTGGAGAACCCGTCGTTGAGCTTCCGCGAGTAGTGCGCGAACGCCTGGAGGCCGATAGGGATCCAGGCGCCACGGTGCGGGGTGTCGTACGACCAGTAGAGGCCGGTCCGGTGGTCGACCCGCTGGGACTCCATCTTGGCGAGGGCGTACCGGGTGACGAGGCCGCCCATACTGAAACCGCCGACGGCGAGCCGGTGGTCACCCTGGCTCATGGAGCAGGCTCGGTGGACCGCTTCGATCACGGCGTCCGCGTTCTGCTGGATCGCGGCGCTGCGCTCGTGGAAGCCGACGACGATGACGTCGCGGCCGCGGCCGCGCAGCTCGCTGAAGAAGCCGTACTCCCCCCAGTCCAGGCCCTGCCACAGCATGTCGATGTTGCTCGGCCCCATGTTGAACCCGTCCGCGACGATCACGGGCCTGGTCAGCCCGGCACCGCCCTGGGCGTAGTAGACCCAGGCGGTACCGCCCGGCAGGTCCCAGACGTCGCTCGGGACAGGCGGGATCTGGGTGGGCGGTTCCTTGGGGCCGGGGGCCAGGATGATGGGCGCGGCGGCGGCCAGGGCTTCGCGGATCTGCTTCTCGGTAGCCTGCGGCTCGCTCATGGGCGGTCCCTTCCAGAATGATCACGATGAGTATCTGAATGAACACGGAGAGTATGCATCAATGTGATCACTGAGGTACAGCCTCACCTCGGACAGCGGAGCTGCCGGGTTCCTGGGACCGGCACTTTCACAACACGCCCTAGAGCCTGTCTCTTGGAAGTGCGGTGCGCATGGTGCTGCATGCCGGATCGAAATCCTGTGGCAGCAGCGCTCGCCCCGCAGCGGCTGATCGAGCGGGTCGTGGGCCTCGACGAGGCGGCAGCGCTGCTGCCCGGCTTCGACCGGGCCTCCCCCACCGGGATGACGATGATCGATCCGCTCCAGGGCTGAGTCCGCGGCGGACGCGGCCGGGGCGGCGGGCGTGTCGTCGGGATTTGGGCGGGTTGTCGGGTGATGATGGTCCGGTGCGACTTGATCACGTGTCCTATGCGGTGGCCCGCGACAGCTTCGTCTCGACCGTCCAGTGGATCGGATCGGCCCTCGGCGCCGGGTTCGTCGACGGGGGCGTGCACCCGCGATTCGGCACCCGCAATTTCATTCTCCCGCTGAGCGGCGGCACCTACGTCGAGGTCGTCACCACACTCGACCACCCCGCCGCCGACCGCGCACCCTTCGGCCAGGCGGTCGCGCGCCGCGCCGCCGAGGGCGGCGGCTGGCTCGGTTGGGTGGTCTCCGTCGAGGACATCGCCCCGGTCGAGGCCCGCCTCGGCCGCACCTCGGCCGAGGGCCACCGCGTCCGCCCCGACGGGTTCGACCTGAGGTGGAAGCAGATCGGCCTGCTGGAACTGCTGGAGGACGCGCAGCTGCCCTACTTCCTTCAGTGGTTGGTCCCCATCGAGGAGCGCCCGAGCGCCGACCCGCGCACCTCCACCACCATCCACGGGGTCTCCATCGCCGGCGACGCCCCCTCCATCGCCGAATTCCTCGGCGAACCGGCCGACCACCCCCTCGACCAGATCGACGTCACCTGGATCGAGGATGAGGAACCGGGCCTGGTCTCGGTCGAGTTCGCCACCGCCCACGGCCCGGTCACGATCTGACCAGGGCCCGACTGCCCCGCGGGAGCAGCCGGCCGGGGTCTCCTGGCTAACACGTGTCTCTTTGATGGGTTGGTCAGTTGATCGGATGTGTCTGCCCGACTCGTGATCACTGATGCGATGTGGGTCCGGATCGAGCCGCTGATGCCGGCCGATCCGATCCGTGGACGGCGGTGTGCTGATCACCGCCGAACGCCTGAGGCCGTTGCGTGGAAGTGTGGAAGTACCGCACCAACTCGCCCTGGCGGGACCTGCCCGACGAGCTCGGCCCGTTCCAGACCGCCCGCAAACGGCTGATCAGATGGGCCGTCGACGGTACCTGGCAGAACACCCTGACCGCCGTCGAAGCGGTCACGCCCCGCATCCGCGTGCCACGCAGCGGGCCCGGCAGGCCCCGAACCCGGCCGTTGGCCGTGCTCGCGGACCGGGCCCACTCCTCCCGTACCATCCGGTCCCACCTGCGACGACGCGGGATCCGCGCGGTCATCCCGCAGCCGTCCGACCAGATCGGCCACCGCCTGCGGCGAGGACGCCGAGATCTCATGGCAGCGGAACAGCGTCGAACGCTGCATCAACCGCCTCAAGCAGTGGCGGGGCCTGGCCACACGATGCGACAAACTCGCCATCGCCTGCCAGGCAGCACTCCACCTCGCCGCCGTCCTCATCTGGGCACGACACTGACCAAAGAGACGGCCTGGGCGACGGACCGTACGTTCCGCCTGAGTGCGGCTACCTGGACGAGCAGGGCGAGGCCGGGCGGCCAGGGGACGACCCTGACTCCGGACCCGGCCGGGTCTCCGTCGTCGGGGCCGGCCGGGGCATCCCCGTGCCACGTCCGTACGATGCGTGCACGCAATCACGTGAGCACGAAGGGCACCCTCTTGTCTGGCCCACTCCCCGCCCCCGAGCTGTCGAAGCCGCCGCGCCAACCGCAGAACTCGGCCCCGACCGGGTGGTGGCGGACGAATCCGGCCCGTATCGGGTTCATCGCCGCCGTGCCAATCTGCGGGCTGATCGCGCCCGGGCTGGGCCTGGTCGCGCTGGCAGCCGCCCTGGTCGCCCTGTGGCTGGACAATCCCTGGCCGAAGCAGGGCAAGGTGGTGGCGACGATCGCCGCCGGGGCTCTGCTGGGCGCGGTCGCCCCTGCTCCTGCGAAGAACGGGCCACAGGGTCACCCGGCAGCCCTGCAAGGCACTCCCGTCGCGGCGGCCCCCACGGTGTCCGCTGCACCCGTGGTGTCGAGAAGGCCGCTGCAGGACTTTCGGGGCCAGAGTCTGGAAGTCGCGTACAGCAGGATCACCAAGACCGGTGCCAGGGTTGTCTTCCACGACGCGTCCGACGGGGACGAGACCATCAAGTTCAGCTCCCGGGGGCTGTGGACGGTCTGCTTCCAGAAGGAGGCAGGGACCGGGATCGATGCGTACCCCACGGTCGAACTCGGCGCGGTACACCGGGGCGATCCGTGCCCGACCCAGGACGGCGGCCCTCTCCCCCTGCCCACCATGCCCGACTTGGTGGGGAAGACCTGGGCGCAGGCACACCCGGAGGTCGTCGCCCTCGGGGTGCCCGCCGAACGCGTCCGGGCCCGGACGGCCTACGTCAACGACACACTGCCCGACGAGGGAAAGTACGACGCCTGGCGCGTGTGCGCCCACGACCCGGCAGACGGCGAACCGATCCGCAACAACACGGATGTGACGCTCTACCTGTCTTCTCCCGCCAACGGCTGCCCGGAATCCCACCGCGGGACCGGCGCCTCAGCGATACTCCCCGACCGCGACGACGACGGCGACCCCGACTACCGCGACCCCTATCCCAGCGACCGCAACCGCAACCACACCTTCCCCGACGGCCTCCCCAAGGACTCGGGCGACTCGAACGATTCCGACGGTCACGGCTGGAACCCGTGCCGCCACACCCGCTGGTGCTGAGACGTGGGCTGGACATCCTCTCATCCGGCGAGTCTGCAGTAGCAGATACGGGGAGGCGGTGGAGGCCGAGCTGCCGCCCATCGGATCACGCCGCGCGTGGTTCGTGCTCGGCACCTGTGCCCTGTCACCCGCGGTCGTCGGGCAGCTGGTCGCCACCCGGCCCGACCTGGGGCCGGCGGCGGAGCTGAGGCAGGATCCGGACGAGGACGTGCGGATGCGTGCCCGCCTCCAGCCCTCCATCCGTACCTGGGCCGAATTCGAGGCGGTCCGGAGTGTGGTCGATCACGGTCGCGACTGCACCTGCCCGATCACGGAGCCGGCCGACGAGCTGTCGCCCGACTGGTACGCCACCTGCGCGGCGTCCGAGGAGCCGGTGCTTCGCCGGGTTGCGGCGAGCTGGCCCGGCCTGCCCGAACCTCCGCTGGAAGACCCCGCCGATGCAATACGCCGGGCAGCCCCCGCCAACCCGACCTGACACCGCAGACCCTGGGAACCCTCCTCACCGGCCTCCGCAGCGCAGAGGGCGCCGCCGGCGGCCCGACGCTGAGAGACGACACCCACGTAGCCATCACGGGACGAACCCGCCAAGGCACGCATGCGGACCCATCCGCCGCCGCGGTCTGTCCTGGTGGCGCTCCCGTCGGCGGAAGCTGGGGGGGTGCGTTGTCGGCCGAGCTCAGTCGGTGTGAGCGGGGCGCGAGTGTGAGGTCGAGGCCGGCGTGCCAGTCCTGGGGGCCGCGGAAGTCGATGTAGGCGCGGACGTGTCCGTTGCTGTCCGCTGCAGCACCAGGCTGCGGCGGCCCGCCTTGGCCGACATGGTGCCGCGACCCACCAGGTGAGCGAAATTCCGGGGTGGCGATGGTCGACGTCGTCGAAGTGAGCCTCCACCAACGTGACACCGGCGTAGGCGGGTGGGGCGGCGGAGAGCGCGGGGCGTGCCCGGGACCAGGCGCCACCGGCGCCGATGACCAGGTCGAAGTCTTCGCACGTGCTGTCGTGGTGGTGAAGGCGGGCGGTACCACGGGGTAATGGGGTCACGGCCTGTACGGAGTGGCCCAGCGGACCGTGCCGGGTGCCAGGGAGTCCAGCAGGAGCGCGCGCAGCCGGCCGCGGTCGATCTCGGGCCTGCTCAGGTCGTCCTCGCCTGCCTGGTCGTGGCATATCAGGGTCTCGTGGCGGTCGTACAGGCGCCGCTCCTGGCTCTCGGGCCGGGAGAGGCGGCGAACTGGTCGAACAGGCCGACTGCGCGCAGGGCTGCCTGGCCGGTGACTTCGTGGATGTCGAGTGTGCCGCCTTGCGAGCGGACCGCAGGCGAGCCGAGGGCAAGAGCCACAAGCGGGTAATCCTCGCCCTCGCCCGCCGCCGCCTCGACGTCCTATGGGCACTCATCCGCGACCAACGCCCATGGACAGCCCATCCACCAGTAACGGAACTGGCCACCGCATGAAGCGCACGCCTCCCTCACGGTGATGCGGATCCCGAATCTTCCCCGGGGCCGCTCGTCGTGCCGCGGTGGGGCTCGCGCTGACGTGCCTCGGTTGCCTGGTCACGCACGTAGGGGTCGGCGTCTGCTGCCAGCTGGTCGAGCACGGACGAGGTCGCGGGGTCTGCGGGCTCCAGGGCGGAAAAGCGGCCCAAGGCGATCGCGACCCAGGCTCGGACACGGGGGTTGTCGTCGTTCGCGAGCAGGCGGATCTTCCGCAGGGTTCTGGGTTGTTGGAGGAAGCCGAGAGAACTGAGCGCAGAGATGCGCACCTGCGGGGACGGATCGTCCAGCAGGTTCAACAGCAGGTCGATGGCTGCCGTCTCTGTTCCGTGACTGGCGAGTGTGCCCACGACCGCGCTGCGGATTTCTTCGTCCGAGTCCTGCGCAGCGTGGGCCAGCAGGTCGAGATCAGCGTGTTCGGGGACACATCCGAGCAGCCAGATCGCCGCCCTGCGAAGGTCCGCATCGTTGCCGACGGCGCACGGCAGGAGGATTTCGCGAGCGGCGGCCGGGTGATCCTGCACGAGTACATGGAGCGTCGTCGAGAGAGAGTCCTGGTCGTCACCCAGATCGCGGGAGTAGGCCCGCAACAGGGCGGCCAGGGACGTGTGGCCGGCCGTCTCGGCCAGAATCCGGGCGAGCACATGACGGCCGTACCAGTTGCCCGCGTCCACGGCTGCGGAGAGACGCGCCTCCACGTACGGAATCAGCTCCCGCCGCCGTGCGGCTACGAGCTCCTCCTCGATCTCTGCAAGGTCATCGAGGTCGCAGTCCGGGTCTGCGAGTCCGACCGCTAGCTCATCAAGGCGCAGGGTGAGGTCGCCCGCTGCCCGTTGATCTTCCAATCCGTCCTCCTGGTCATGTTTCAGACCGCACCGAGCTGCCCCAGCGGGCCTCCGGCGGGGCCCGAGCTTCTGCGGAACGGATTGTCCAACAGGCCTCTGACAAGAGCGCGCGGTGCGGCCGACTCACGCAGCCGCCCCGACCCTCCCTGCCCGCGCCCAGCTCACCGCGTAGTACAGCAGCCGCTCGTCCTCGCCGACCGAGAGCATTCCGGCTGAGGTCATGACGTGGCGCGAGGCCGTGTTCTCCCGGTCGGTGTCGCCCAGCACGGAGACTGCTCCGTGGGCCCGGGCGTGCTCCAGTAGGGCCCGCAGTGCCTCGGCGGCGTAACCCTGGCCCCGCGCGGCCGGCACCAGACCGTATCCAACGGCCACCCGGCCCTCCCCGTCGGCAGGGCCGTGGAATCCCGCGCCGCCGATCAGCAGCCCGTCGGAGCGGCGCTGGATCTCGAAGGCCCCGTACGGTGCGGGGTCGCCCGTGTCGGCCAGTACTCGCAGGTACCGTTCGGCCCCGGCACGGTCCCCGGCATCCGGGTATCCCTCGGCCCGGCGGTCGCCCGGACCGGGTTGTCCGGCGGCGAGCCGGCGGGCCCGGTCCGCGTCCAGCGGGAGAAGTACAAGGCGTCGGGTCGGCAGCGGCTCCATTCCCCAGGAGATACCAGCCCCGCCCCACGCGCCGCACCCGGATTTCCGCTGCCAGGGCCTGCGCCGTCTTCGGGGAAGGCCGGCCCGGAGCCTGTGCGACTGAACGCCTCAACCCACTGTGACTGCCCGCTGACTGGCGTACTCGTCACGGAAGAGCGGTCAGAACCCCGTAGTTGGCCCGTCTGGCCAACCACGCGCTCACTCGCGCGCCACGGAGGAGCTGGACTCTCGCCCAGCCCATGGCCTGGAGGCTCCTCAGATGCGGTACGCGCCTGCCGGCACACCTTGGACAACCCCGTACGGGGTCAGGGCGATGACGCCGACACCACGCGAGACGGTCTCCGGTCCGATGCCGAGAGGGCTGCCTCCAAGATGTTCGGCGATCTCCGGTGCGAGATGGAACGCGGCCCATTTCCATTCGTCCGCGTCGTCCTCGGACTCCAGCACGGGGTCCCATACGGGCTGGAGGCCGAGCTCTTCCCGGCGCGTCCGCTCGAACGGCAGGGGATCGCCCAGGGTCAGCAGTTCATCCTCGCCTTCGCCGGTCTCGCAGTAGCGGCGGATCACCTTGCCGTGTCCGGTGACCAGCCAAGCGGAGCCGTCGCCCTGAGCGCCGTAGTAGTAGGCCGCGGCGCGTCCGTAGCGTGAGCTGAGCAGAGTGCAGAGCCGCAGGACGTCCTCGCTCCTTTCCGCGTCGCAGGGGTCGCACCACGCGCCGAGCACGAAGGTCCAGCCGTCGAGTTCGGGGGTGACGAAGACCCTGGTGAAACCGTCGTGGCTACCTGGATCGGCGTCGTGTCCGTCAGAGTCCACGATGTCGTTGCCGAGCGCGAAGGTCACCGGTCTCGGATCAGTGAGTCCCAGGGTGTTCATGATCCGGGCCTGGTCCCCGCTCGGCACGGCGATCCAGTGGTTCCAACATGCCCACGACGCCGTCGGCCGATCATCTGCGAGCTTCACGCGGATGAGCCGCTCGACTACCGCAACGTCCTCGGCAGGCAGCAGGGTCTCACCGCCCAGCGCCGCGAGGACGGACAGCGCCCGTGCACGCTGCCGGCCGGGTCCCTCCCGCCGGATCCGCTGGAGGAGAGGAACAAGGCTCGCCTCGATCTCCTTGCCACGCATCATCAAGGTGTCCTGCGCCTCTCGGGCGACCTCGGGATCGGTGTCGCCGAGCAACGGCAGCAGAGCGGGGACGGTCGACAGGCCGGCCCCGTTGCAGTGCCGGACCCCGAGCACCGCCTGGCGGCGGACGAACGGCGAGGGATGCGAGAGCGCGGTGGCGTACTGGTCGAGGAACCCCGCACCCAACCGTGTGAACGTTTCTCGCATCTCCACGGTCGGCGCGTCGAGGAGCCCTTGGAGCAGGTAGTCGAACGCCGTGTCCCCGATGCGCTGGAGCACGGGAGCGGCCTCCCGCCATCCCACGGGCGACGATTCATCCGCCAGCTCACGCACAATGGCCTCCGCCGCCGCCTCCCCGCCCCTGGCCAGTGCTTCTGCCGCGGCAACGCGCCGATCCGGGCAGCCCAAGTCCCTCACCAAGCCCACACCCATCGAGCCCTCCCCGTGTTCTTCCACCCGATGACGGCATGGTCGCGCACGCGTACGACAACGCCCAACGTCGCGCGGCGTCACCCAGAGGTTTCACCACGCTTCGGAACGCCTCTCCGGCTTCAGGTCCTGTCCGGCAGATCTTGTGACTGCAATCGCTTCGCCGGACACCCCTGGTTGCCGCCTCACCCAGTAGATCCGCGAACAGGGCTGCCGCCCCGGCCTGACGGCCCGGGCTCAGGTCCGTGCGGCGGCGGATCCCGCCCCCGGCCGCCGGTCAGCGCGCGAGCGCCGACCAGGCACTCAGCCCTAGCTTGCCGGTGTCGCCCAGGTCCACGGGCGCGCTCAACCGCAGCGTCAGCCGGGGCGCTCCCGGCTTGGGGACGAGCTCCAGCACCCGCCCCTCGACGGCGGGCACGGACGAGTCGGTGACCAGGTTGCGCCACAGCAGTGCCGTCGTGGCGGCCTGTCCCGGCTGGAGCGTCACCGGCCGTGGTGGCGCGTCCCCGTCGGCGTCGGGCGTGGTCACGCCGTTCGTCCCGTGCCCGATGTCCACCTGGAGGGGCTGGTCCTCCCCGTCCAGCAGCCGGATCTCCGGGTAGCCCTCCACCTGGTACGCCGCCGAACCGCAGTTGACCAGCTGGAAGTCGGCCACCCGCAGCCCCATCGCCGCGTTCCCCTCGCCCTCGGCCAGCCGCACCCCGCCCTCTGGGCAGGGCTCCGCCCTACCCGTCGGCGGCGATTCCCCGATCGCCTCCATGACCGAGTCGCACCCCACCAGTACCCACGCCAGCGTCAGGGCGCCCGCCACCGCCACCGCACCGATCTGCTTCGCCCACCCCTGTCCACGCATCCCTCGACTCTATGTCTCACCTCTGCGGGGCTGGTTGCCGGTCGGTAGAGCCTGGAGGATGTTTCCACTGGTCAAGGCTGCATGAGTGTTCGGAAAGACGTCGTTTGCCGAACGGGGGCAGCCGTCCGTGGATCCCGGCAACTCATGTCCAGTGGATGCCGAGATCGGCGAGCGCGCCACCGCCGTCACCGTCTCGCCGTCTCGCCGTCTCGCCGTCTCGCCGTCTCGCCGTCTCGCCGTCTAAGCAGCGGGGGAAACCTACTGCGCCGGGTTGTCGGTGGCATCCCGGATCATGTCCGGATGACTCATCGAACGCAGGACCCTGCTCCCCTCGAACCCCTCGAACCCGAGACCGGGCTTACCTGGCTCGCGGCACCCCGCTGGATTCCTTTCGGCGGATACAACGTGGTGATGGCCCGAGGGGTGACCCCAGGCGAGCTGGTGGAGCGGCTCGCGGCGACGGCCTTCGAGGAGGTGCCCGCCGTTGTCCGCCGGGCGTCCGGCGAGCACACCGCCGAAGAGATCTCAAACCCTGATCTCTTCGATGACGAAGACGTGCACCTGCGGTACGGCGAGCACGCCGGCGTGTCGTTCGCGGTCATGTACGGCGCGTGGTGGGGCGAGTTCAACGAGCTGGCGCGGGTCTCGGCGGGCGGCGCGCACGTCTTCCAGGTGAAGTTCGAAGAGGACAACGGCAAGCCCGTGCCTCCGTTCTTCGAGTACTACCACGACAAAGTCCTTGCCTGTTCGTTCAATCTGCACCTGGACGGGTCATGGGGATACGACGGCATCGACGGGGACCCGACGGTGGCGGCGCGGGTGGCTGCGGCCATAGCGGAGTCCGGCCTGCCTGTCACCGGCCGAGAAGGCTACACAGGCGCAGAGGATGAACAGCAGATGCGGCGCACACTGCTGGGAATCCTGGGCCGCCTGTTCGACCTCTCCCTGCCCCGAGGTCGGATCCTTCAGGGGGCCCTCGCCACGGCCACGCTGACGACCTGATGCCGTAGCCCGGGGAGGGCCAGGCCGCCTTGGGGGGTGGGCTTCCGGAGCGTGCCCCCGCCCTCGTGACGCCTTCCCCCTGGCGCCATGGGTCAGGCCCGCCCGCACGACGGGCTGCCGCCCGGATCCGTACGGCACCCGGACACCCCCGGGTTCCCGGACACCCCCGGGTTCCCGGCCACCTCCCCGGCCGGGCCCCGGGGCCGCCCGGCAAGCCCTCGGCGTCGGCGCTCACACCGCCGCCGCCGGGCAACGGAACCCATCGCAAGATCAATGTCGATGAGTCCGGGGTTCTGGCACAGATCTTGGGGAGCCGTCGCGGAGCGTCGCCTCGGACCTCCAGCCGATCATGAACGCGGCGCGTCCCGTCTTCTGAGTGGGACGGCACTGCGGCGAGGGGCGAGGCCGTTCCCTGGCCGGCCTCCGAAAGGTCACCTCACCTCACCTCATGTCCACCCTGATGACCCGCGAGCGGAGTAGTCACATGTCAGGCGAGCACACCTCAGGCCCGCCAACGACAGCCCGCAGCTTTCCCACAAATTCCAGACAGGATCCGTAGCGGTTGTCAGGGTTCTTGGCCAGAGCAGTCCGCATCACGTCATCGACACGCGGCGTGATCCCGGGACGCCTCTGGGACAGGGGAGGCGGCTCATCGTGCTTGTGCGCCCACATCAGCGCCGTGTCTGCGTCGCGGGGGAAGACTGGATCGCCGGCGATGGCCTCGTAGACCACACAGGCCAGGGCGTAGAGGTCGGTGGCCCTGTTCGCCGAATGGCCGGATATCTGCTCCGGCGCCACACAGGGCCTCGGCGAAGTCGCGTGACGTCCGTTTCGTGATCACGTGAGCCCAAGGAGGACGAGCGGGCGGTCCGCGTTGCGGGCGTTGTGCCGCAGGGTGGTGGCGATGCTGGTCACGCCGGACAGTCGCAGAGCTCCCATGGCGAGGTAGCGCTAGGAGATCATCGCCTGGGGTGCGTTGCCTTCCGCGGTTGCGAGGCGTCCTCGGCGGACGGCGTGTCTCTGCCGGAGCCCTACGCGCGGGATGTGTCAGGCAGGTCCGTTGCCTCAGGTTGCCGTGCATCTCACCACGAGGTACCACGGGAGAAGGTGCCGCATCTCAGCCCTGACCGACCGATCCCAACTGCCACACGCGAGCCAGGCCAGCCTTGACTTTACCTGGATCGACGGCAGATGGCAGGAGCGAGCTGGCCAGGGCAACGGGGATTGGAGTCCTGATGACCTACGGAGAGAACAGCACTTATCGAGGGATCTCCTGGGCTGAGAACTTCGAATCCCGAGCCCTGTTCACCACCACGAGGCCGCTGCACAAGTACGACAAGAATGCGCGCAAGAAGGTGTGTGTGATCGGCGCAGGATTGGCAGGACTAGCTGCAGCCTACGAACTCTCCCTCCTGGGCCACAAGGTTTCCATTCTGGAGGCATCGAAGCGCGCGGGCGGGCGGGTCCATACGCATCACTTCATGGGTAGTGACGGTCACGAAATCGCCTATGGCGAGCTCGGAGCCATGCGCATACCAGATGACCACTCCCTGGTGCACGAGTACATCGGGGAGCTGGGGCTCACGAAGCGGCCTTTCATTTCCGATAATGCGCAGGCATTTCTGTACTTTGACGGAGGGCCATCATTTCGCCGTGGCGACTGGATGTCGCTCATGACCAGATGCCATAGGCGCGCAGGGATGCAGGGGGAACATCTGACCAAGTATCCGTGGTCAATCATGGGAGAAATGGCGAGCTTAGCCAAAGCAGCCCTGCCCGAGAAATTGCTCTGGGCCATGTTCTCCAGCGATTTCAGAACCGCAACACCAAACAGTCCGGAGATCCAGGCAGGCTTGGAAGTTCTGGCAGAATACGAGCGTCAGACATTGTGGCAGTACATGACCGATCACGGGGAGAACGGGGACCCCGGATCGCACCTTACGGAACTCGAATGGGAGATCATCGGCAGACTGACATTGGATCTTCCATTTGAGCGAGCCGCATTTACTCAGTGGCTAATCAATAATGTCGCGCTGCAGAATGCGGACAAGTGGGAAATCAAGGGCGGCATGGACTTACTGGTCAATGGACTGAAAAGCCGCTGCAGCGAGCCGATCAGCTTCAACAGCACGGTGATCAAGGTCGAGATGGCAGCCGAGGGCGACGTTCGAGGCGTTCGCGTAGCCTGGCGCGATGATACCCGAAATCCCCCGCAGGTGCTGGCCGGGTTGTTCGACTATGTAATATGCGCAGCCCCGGCGCCGGCAACTGCGCGAATCGATTTCCCGCAGATGGGACCGAATAAATTCGAGGCGCTTACCAACTTGAGCTACCTGCCATCGGCTAAGGCATTGATCCTGTGCAACAAACGCCATTGGGAGATTCAGGATGGCTTCGCGGGCGGGGCCAGTTTCACGGACTTGGGAACGCAACAGTCCTGGTATCCTTCGGACAATGCGAGGGAGGATGCCACCGTTAGCGGGGACTGCCCGGTAGCGGCACATGCGGAGACTGGCGAACCCGCCGATTTGATCGGCACCTGGTTGCCGAAGGATCTGGACAGGTCGAATGAACCGGGCGCTTTTCTGGCAGCGTACATGTACGGACCGACGGCACAGCACTTCGCATCCCTGGACCCAGGCGAGCGACGCCGCTTCGTGGTAAGTAATGTCTCGCGCTATCATAAGTGGCTCAAGGACGATGATGAAATAATTCTGGGCTTCGAGGCCTACTCATGGGACGACCACAGTTCTCCCGGCGGCGGGGCCTACGCATTCTTTTCGCCTGGTGAATACGGGCGCTATCAGCAACACCTTGAGGCGCCGTTGCCGGCAGATGATCCCAGAATCTTCTTCGCAGGAGAACACGTGGCGGTCTTCCACCAATGGATGCAGGCGGCAATTCAGAGCGGAGTCGCTGCCGCGCGCCGAGTGGCGGAAGCTCAACTTCCCAGAGGGGTGCAGCCATAATGTATATGCCTTACGACAGCCAGAAGCTCGCTGATTGGCCGGACAAGGTCGAAGCGGCTATCGAGGGGATAGTTGAACTGGTAGTCGCGGGCACGCTCGAAATGGGCCCTGATAATCCGGCAACAGAGCCGTGGCTTTCCGATAGCGTAGGCCTTGAACGGACTTATATCCGGCGAGCCCTGGCAGTGCTGTCTCGAGACAACATCGTAGGCCAGATTCCCGGAGAAGGTGCCTGGGTCTGGCCGGTACACGTCGCCGATCTCCAGCGGATGACTAAGCTTCGCCACCGAATTGAGATTCCTGCCGCCTGTTCTCTAGTGAGCCGCGACCCGATGCCCGACCTTTCCGTTCTAGACGCATGGTCCGAATATCTGATCCAGGTGACCAAGTCCGGCGCATCGTTCAGTGTCAATTCACTCATTTATGCCGACACTGGATTCCATTCCGCCCTGACTGCCGCCGGCGGCTACGCGCTCGGCAGCAAGGCCATCGAGACCTGGGGTCGCCGAGCACGCATGTACTTCAGCCGACCAGAACATCATGAGATTCTAGCCGGAGGCTATTCGGGAATAGTGGCGGCGACCGAGAAGATATTTGAGTGCATAAGCGAGCGGGACGCCGGAGTCTCGGAATTTTCAGAATGGTACTTTGAGGAGTGGCGCAGGCTCCTCGCCATTACACCTGCGAACGGGACCCTTTCTATTGAAGTCGACGACGGCTCGCCCATATTCGAACCGGCAAGATAGGAACAGCAGGCCTGACCCGGACATCTGACGGCCTGTGTCCAGCACCGCCCGGAGTATCGACTGAACTTGGCGTAGGCGTAGTCAGGACACCCGGTTCATGACGATCTGCCAGGTTGAGGCAGCCGGGGGACGAGACAGGCACGGCTTCCAAGATCATGGAGTCCTCCCCGTGACCCGCCCGACTGGAAGACCATGCCGGTCGACGCATCATTCCTCATCCCGCCTGCCCTTGATCAGCTCTGCGAGCCCGCCCAGGCCGCGCCCGGCGAGGTCCCGGGGCTGCTGGAGCGGCTGGCCGAGGTGCCAGATCCGAGTGACCCACGTGCGCCGTATCCGGGGCGAATTCGCTCCTCACGGTGGGCGAGTGGATCGCCGACGCCCCGGCCCACGTGGTGGAACAGCCCGGTGTCGCCCCGATCCGCTCAGGCCGAAACGACTCCTGCCCTCCGAGTCGACGGTCCGTCGGCTGGCCGAAGAGAGGAAGGATCAGCCAGCAACGCTCACGATGCAGGAAAGCGCCGGACAAGTTCAATCATGCCGCCCGCCAACACCTCATCTGTATTCGGGCCATTCCTGACGAAGAACTTTCCGTCATACATGACTGGGGATGACATGGCGGCCGGCTCCAACTTCCAGAGCAAGTAGTCGCGATACCGGAAAGGCGTCAATGTACTAGCGAGCGCTTCCGCAAATCGAGGCTCCAGCTTAGAGTTCTTGATCTTGTCGATCAGCCACCGGAAGAACTCGTCAACCGACTTGCCGAGCGCGTCAAGCTCATGCTGAGTACCCGTGATATGAAACTGGTCCAGCTGCTGGCTATCGACGCCTGCAAATCTCTTGATGGCCGCCGCGTCGCTGGCATCGTCGGCAACCCCGATGAAGATCACGCCCATGGCTTGAGCCCTAGTGTTCGCCATAGCACTAGCGATCTTCAGGATCTTATCAAAGCTGCCCTCGTCAAACTCCGACGGCTTATTAAGCTGACAGAATCCCTGCTTTAGCTCGAAAAGCGCTTCTTCAGTCAACGCCATGCGCAAGGTTGACTCGAATCTGAAGGCCTGCTCTTGAAGCTGCAGCTTATGCTCATCTTTGGTCGCTTCAAAATGGGGCCGCAAGTACCCCTTGACCGCGTCGATCAGAGACGTCTTCCGTGTGCCGCCCCAGTTCCCTCCCCCGGGGATACTCAGATCTCTATCCCAGAATCCCTTGAGTGCTGTAGAGAATTCCTTCTTACTCTTGGGTACCAGGTTCTCTTCATGGAGAAGCTGATCCACGGCTACGAATAGCGCGTGGAAGTGGCGCGGAATTCCACGTGGGTTCTGTTGCGTAACAGTCCAAGTGGAGTAGGGCGCCCCTGCAATTTCAAGAGTTTCCCTGATCAGGTCGAGGGTGTCCATGAAGCGACGCTCCACTTCGTTCGCCCCCATGGTCAGCAGCCTTGCACGGATTAGCCCTGATGACGTGGAGGAGGATGGACGATCCTCGGCATAGGCGGCGTTTCGGTACTCCAGCCCACTGGACGCAAGTGGGCGCAAAATTAGATCGAGGAGGATGTCAAGGACAAGTTCTTCATCACGGGACTCGCGCACGGAGTCATTCGAAAGAATCCCTTGCCTAATCCAGAAGATCTCTTCGTCAAAGATTCCGTAATTGAGATTCCTATTAGTGATACTGATCTTCGGCATGTCATTCAGGTTGACATAATCTGTCAGCGACGAGTCGCCTCGGATAGCCGCACTTATCCGTCGCACCAGGCCGGAGATTTCCATAGTCGATCCGGCCTGCCGGATCTCCTGGGGGCTCAGGTATCGCCCAGATGAGTTGATCCTGCGGAACACCTCATCCACGGATGACTCGCTCGCCGATCGATAGGTCGATACTGGGAGCTGATAGTTTGTGAAGTCTCGACACGTTGAGCGATCCCAGACGGGTTCCCGCTGAGCAAGCTTCCCTTCATCTTTGAGAAACTTGGTGTCCGCCAGGGTCTCAATATGAAAGAACTTGCCGTCAACGGGAAACTCATTCTCAATAAATGCGAACATGGCATTGAGGCGCTGAAGTCCGTCGATAACCTCAAGACGCGCCATATCCTCATGCTGACTCTCGGCGAGCAGGATGAGTGGAATCGGAAGCTTCTTGAGAACGGAGTCGATGAGCTTTTCCTTCTCTTCGACGGTCCATACAAGCTTCCGCTGGTACCGACGATTGATCAGGAATCGGTTCTTCCCGTAGTCGCTGTAGAGCTGCTGAAGACTCTCTCCCTTGACGGAGAGCTCTGTGCTGTCTGCCGCGGCCATTTCAGTCTCCTATAGATCGCCCGTGGTACCAGCTCACCGAAGGGCAAAATCCGGCGTGAGGGATCAATGCCGTGCCAGGCTAGCGCAGAGACCACCGGCCTTGAAGGAAATTGCCGCTCTGAATCGCAACTGCGGCCGTCGCGCCGCTGCCGGTTCGCTCAAGCTGAGTGAGCCAGCGGCCGGGCACGTTCGTACAGCTCGCGGGCGTATGGGTTCTTCAGGTGGGGCTTGATGGCGGCGATCATGACCCGGAAGCGGTCGTCGGCCCGGCCGGACTGCACGTGCGGGTAGTCGTCGAGGGCACCGTGCCATTCCCTGCAGGCTTCTTCCAGTCGTCCGGCTTGGAGCTTCCACTCGCCGAACATCGCGCGGTGGCGGACCCTGGCCCGCAGGGCTTCGGCGGAGTCGGCGGGCGTCCGTTTCGTGATCACTTGAGGCCGAGCAGGGCGAGCGGGCGGTCCGCGTTGCGGGCGTTGTGTCGCAGAGCGGCGGCAATATTGGTCGCGCCGGCCAGCCGCAGGGCGCCGATGGCGAGGTTGCGCCAGGTGGCCATCGCCCGGGGCGCGTTGCCGGTTCGCAGCTGTGAGGCGTCTTCGGCGAACGTGGTGTCCCTGACGTGGTGCAGGGCCTCGATCTGCCAGTGATCACGGATCAGGGTCGCCAGCTGGGCGGGGTTGGCTTGCTCAGCGGTGAGGCTGGTGACGGCGTAAACGGCTGGGCTGTAATGCGGACCGGTGTCGGTGTCCGACCTGTGTCTGAGGACTCACTTCGGTCTGACCGCGCTTCTTGATGCTGTTGGTGATCTTCACTCGGTGAGGTGAAGCCTGCTGACCGTGCCCGTGTTGATGTTCGGGAGCGGCGCGGTTTCGGCGGTTGGAAGAATGACTGCGGTGGCAACGGGATTGACGGGTGTTTCCGCCGGTTCGGATCGCACGGGCCAGCAACCAGCGGTTATCCATCCGCAGTGCAAGTGGTCGACCACGCCGCGTAAAGCCTGCGCTGCAGGCACAGGAAGCGAACTGCTGAGAAACGCGCCACCCTAGAGATAGGGAGTCTGCAGCTATGTCCCGGTGATCGGCGGTGATCCTATGGCAACAGAATCACGGAGCAGCCTGGAAATAGGTAAAGTGTTTATCTCGTACGCACACGATGACGATGAGCATAAAGAGCGAGTTCGGGACTTTTGGCTCTTCCTTCGTCGCATGGGCGTCGACGCTGTCATAGATTTGCCTGCCGCTGAGCGGCGGCAAGACTGGGCGTTGTGGATGAGTGACGCGGTGGAAGGTGCGCGCTACATCATCGTTGTTGCTTCACCCGCCTACAAGCAGCGTGCCGAAGGGAAATCTGCTCAGCGTACAGGGCTGGGTGTCCAATGGGAGGCTGCTCTGATCAGGAGTCGCGTCTACGCGGACCGCGAGGCTTCGCTCGACCGGATCATTCCCGTCGTGCTGCCTGGCTGTTCAGCTGACGACCTTCCTGATTGGCTCGGTGGCCTGGCTGTCACGCACTACGCAATCACGGAGTACTCAGTCTTCGGAGCCGACAGGTTGCTACGGCTGTTGACGGATCAGCCGTACGAGACAGTGCCGCCAATGGGCGAGATCCCCCTGCTTCTGCCCAGGGATCCTGCCCAGCCAGCCCCTGCCGCTTCGGTGCCCGGCTTGGTGACCGAGGTCTATGTGCGCATGACCCTGAGCGGAGGGCGGCTGACGTCCTCAGTGTCCGTTGCCGGCACCGTGCTGAGCGAGCAGACGTCGGATCTGGGAGCGGGCGGCCCTACACAGAGTGAGCCAACAGTTCGGGCCATCTTCGGCAGGGCTGAGCATCGCGTCGCCACAATGGTCCAGGAATTGACCCCCGGTAGTCGGATCGACCTGAACCTGGAAGGGGACCCGGCCCTACTCAAGATCCCCCTGGAACAGATCAGCTTGCGTGCGGCCAGCGGCGAGGGCACTGGCCCGTTGGGCCAGTGCCGCGGAGTTCAACTGCACCGCCACATAAGACCGCACCCAACGACACCCAAGCGCCCCCCTCGCTTGCGTGACTTGCTCTCCTCCGACCCGCTCACTGCTGTTCCCATGGCACACGAAATGGTTCGGTCCGAGCCGTCTGAGCCGATCGACTTCTCGTCCGTAGTCGACCAACCCATCGTCTGGGAAAGGACCATGACCCGCCGGGTACTGCGGTACGCCTTGGCAAGCGACCCTGAACGGTCAGCCGAACTACTGCTCGCACGTGTCGAGGCCGCCAATCAATGCTGGAACCTGGCACGGGCCGGGGATCTGTTCTCCACCGCACACCGTCCCTTTGCCCATGAGCGGTTGTCAGCGATGGCTACCGAGTGCGCACAGTTTGATGTGGCAAGGAGGGCGATCGATGGCCTTGGACGGATCGGGGCAACCAGTTCCGCCGCGCACATCGTCAAGTGCGCGGAGGAGGACCGTGACGCCTTCGAAAAGCTCTCCAACCACGCTGCCCCAGCGCTCGCCCGGATGTTCCACCGCCCAGGACCGGACCCCGAGTGGGTGAGCGGCCCGGTCTTGGACACGCTAGGCCGCTTCCTCACTAGGCATCAGAGCCAGGAGTCCCAGCTGGATCTGTTCACGATCTATGCCATCTTCCGACGGCTGGGCCCTGTCCACGCGGACTTCCTGATCCATCACTGGCTACCTGCGGAGAACGAGCGACTCGTTGACCTGGCAGCAACTGCGTTGGGGCACATGCGCCTCGATCGGAGCTGTCATCTGCTAGCTGACCGGGCCGCGCATGTCTCCGAAGAGACCGCCAGGACCATCTGCAAGGCGCTGGGGTACATCGGGACCTCCCAAGCAGTCGAACTGCTCATGGATCGGACCACCGCCCCCCTGAGCAATGCAGCCTACGAGGGACTGGCCATTTGCCTGGACCGAACAGCGGACCAAGACTTCAAACGGCTGGTCGAAAAACTGCTGCAACGCGAGCGACTCAAGGGCGACCGATGGCGCGTGTACCGCGCGATCGGCCTGCAACCTCTGCCCGACCTGCTGCGCTGTCTGCAAGTGGGCATCCACTCCGACAATTGGCTGGAACGCGCGGTAAGCGCCATAGCGATCGCCCGTACAGAAGGAGCGGCAGCCCAACCCCTGCTGCTCCGGGCCCAGCGAGAAGCATCCAACGCGATCGAAGGGATGTTTCTGCTCCTGGCCCGGCTCTGCAGCAGCCACGACGAGAACTTGGTGGCCGAACTCGCGCCGGAGCTTGGGAATCAGGGCTGGCAACTCGATGATGCACTCTTCGAGGACAGTGTTCAGATACTCCGGGAAGTTGGCAGCAATCGAGGGCGGAAACTGGCCGACTGCGTTACCTGGATCCGCGACGCAAGCTGAATCATGCCAACTCTGTGGCCAGACGACATTGCCTTACCTCGGTCTTGATCACGTCGAGTTGGAACACAGAACGAAGCTGGCTGCTGTTCGATATCCGCTTGCCCGCTTGGTGTAGATACTGAGGGGGCACGGGTATGGCGGGTGCTATCCGGCTTCCGGGCTTAAACGAGGACCTTGTTCATTCGGCCAGTTTGAGCGTCACAGTTGGCTCTGGCCCCCCGCTTCTGGCCCACGGTGCAGAGCAGCAACCGGAGTCATCCGTCCGTCGGTGCTACGAGCGCAGGGCTTCGGCGTAGTCGCCGGGCATCCGGCTCATGACAGTCCGCCAGGTTGGCTGGCCAGGGATAGCGGAACAGACAGCTTCCAAGATCATGGAGTTCTCGACGCCCGTGACCTGTCTGGAAGACCGTGCCTGCCGAAGCATCATCGCTGATCCCGCCTGCCCTTGACCAACTCCGCGAGCATCCAGAGGTCGCGCCGGAAGAAGTGCCCGGACTGCTGGGCCGCCTCGCCCAGGTGCCCGATCCGCGTGATCCCCGTGGAGTGCGCCACGCTCTGGTAGACGTCCTTGCCCTGGCCGCGTGCGCGGTGCTGGCGGGGGCAACGTCGCTGCTGGCGGTCGGCGAATGGATCACCGACGCTTCGCCCCACGTGCTGGAACACGTCGGCGTGCGACTCGACCCCCTGTTCCCCAAACGGTCCCTGCCTGCGGAAACGACGGTCCGACGACTGCTGGCCCGTGTCGACGGCGACGCACTGGACCTGGCGGTCGGCCGCTGGCTCGCCGACCGCCGCAACCGAACCCGGGGCCGGCTGCGCGGCCTGGCGGTCGACGGCAAGAGCCTTCGCGGAGCGGCCAGGGCCAACGGCCGCAAGATCCACCTGCTCGCAGCCCTGGACCACACCACCGGCCTGGTCCTGGCCCAGCTGGACGTCGGCGAGAAGACGAACGAGATCACCTGCTTCCAGCCGTTGCTGGAGACCATGGCCGACCTGGCCGGGGTGGTCGTCACCAGCGACGCCATGCACACCCAACGCGAGCACGCCGACTACCTTCTCGGCCGCGAAGCGCACTACATCGTGATCGTGAAGGGCAACCAGAAGAAGCTCCGCAAGCAGCTCAGATCCCTTCCGTGGGCAGAGATCCCGCTGCAGGGCCGCGTGAGGGGTATCGGCCACGGACGCTCGGAGATACGACGGATCAAGGTGGTCACGGTCAACAGCCTGCTCTTCCCCGAAGCCCGGCAGGCCGTCCAGATCAAGCGCCGCCGCACCGACCGCAAGACCGGCAAGACCACCATCAAGACCGTTTACGCCGTCACCAGCCTCACCGCTGAGCAAGCCAACCCCGCCCAGCTGGCGACCCTGATCCGTGATCACTGGCAGATCGAGGCCCTGCACCACGTCAGGGACACCACGTTCGCCGAAGACGCCTCACAGCTGCGAACCGGCAACGCGCCCCGGGCGATGGCCACCTGGCGCAACCTCGCCATCGGCGCCCTGCGGCTGGCCGGCGCGACCAATATTGCCGCCGCTCTGCGACACAACGCCCGCAACGCGGACCGCCCGCTCAGGGAAGCGACAATTAGTTCCGTGTTCATTGAATTGCGTCGGGTTGGGTCGAAGTGAAGGGCAAGCTGGAGATTCGGCGCATCGGAATCTCTGACTACCCGAGATTGTCGTCGGCGCAAACAGGTCTTGGGCTGAACGAAGGAGGCCGATCGGCGCGGCCGCTGACCGGGTGAGGTGCCGGCGCTGCATCCTCAGAGGACGCCCCCGTGCCGTTGCCCTTCACCCTGTCATCCCAGGTGCTGCCCCAGCCATGGACACCTCAGTTGTCTGAACACGCCGAACCGTTCTCCCGGCTAGCCGCCCCGCACGCCCGTTTCACCATGCGGCTCAACCATGCCCTGGAGCGAGTGGGGCTCACGCCGGCTCCCACCCGTCCGAGGGTGCCGTTCGCAGGACGTCCAGGGGGTGAGCGCCGAGGCCGAGATGGCCTCGCGGCCTCTGGGGTATCCCAGGTCGATCCGCGCGGCCTGGTCGAAGGAGAAGTCGACCTCGACAAGGCGCACGGCAGCAGCCAGTGCCGCAGGCAGCTCGGACACCAAAAGCGGCTGCGTTGGCACGCCGTATCGCGTGTAGCGATCGTCGTGCTCCTCGTCCCAGGTGAACAGATACGGCGCCCGTGCCAGCTCGAAGACGCAGTGCTGAGGACAGTCATCCTCCACGCACCCCACATCAAACCACTCCGGGTGCCGCGTCTTGGCCCAGGCCGTCGCCTCATCCAGGGTCTGTTCATGGGCGTTTGCCGCCGAGGGCACCGGGCCGAACGCGGAGTAGAACAATCCGACTCGGCCGAACGAATCTACCGCCCACCAGTGGAACTGAAGTCCCCACCGAGGATGCGCAAAGGTGCCCGATATCGCCATGGGACAAGCATATTGGAGGTGCCGTAACTCCTTCTGTGCCACCGACAGCGAGGAGGGCCGGCAGCGCGTCGCTACGGCGAAGGAGACGGCGCTCCGGGAAATGCACAGCCACCTGCACTCCGGACTCGGCTGGGAAGGCCGGCTCGGACCCAATCCCGGCGCAAAGGGGGCCTGGACCGGTGAGGCACTCGAACACTCCCGCGGCGGACTGAGCACCACAATCCACCTCGCCCGCGACGGGCAGGCGGTGCGGGCCAACACGGCCCCGCACCCAGCCCTGCGGCTGACCGGCGACGAGGGCTACTCGTCCCGCAAGATCCGCGCCTACCTGCGCAGACGAGGCATCGCCTGCACCGTTCCCGAGCGGATCGACCAGATCGACGGACGCCTGCGACGCGGCGAGAGCCTCTGCCGACTCGACCGCGCGGTCTACCGGCGACGCGACGTCGTGGAGCGCTGCTTCAACCGCCTCAAAGCAGAACAAGGCCCTCGCCACCCGCTACGACAAACGAGCACGCCACTACAAAGCCCTCGTCACCCTAGCCTGCCTGCGGCTATGGCTCCCCACCTGACATTACGGACACCCCTAGGCCGAGTGGAGTGGTGGGACGTTCCTCGCGATCGCGGCAGCCGGCAAGAGGATGCTGGGCTCGGCGCCGGGATCCTCGACCATGACGACGCCCGCGGCATGGATGTCGAAGCCCGTCGGCCAGATGGTGAGGTCGCTTGCCAGTGCGCCCTCCAGTTTAGCCCGTGTCAGGTCGGCGCCCGTGAGGTCGGTTCCTCGAAGGTCGGCCAGTCTCAGGTCCGCGCCGGCGAACTTGGTGCCGTGGCCCCGTGCCTTGCGCAGATTGGCCTCCCGCAGGTCGGCGCCGGTGAAGTCCGCGTCGCCGAGGTCGGCCCTGACCATGCGTGCGCCGCGCAGGTCGGCGTCGATGCAGCGGCTCTGGTGGAGAATCGACGTCCCGAGCTCCACGTGCCGCATGTTGGCCGCGATCAGCGACGCCCTGGTCAGGTTGACCTGGTAGATGCTCGCCGCTTCCAGACAGGCGCCGTCGAAGTTGACGTGGTGCAGCCACAGTCCGTCGCAGTCGGCCCGACGCAGGTCGGTAAAGCTGACGTTGAGCCAGTCGGGCCGGCGTTCCCGGCACAGGACTCCGAGACCGGTGAGCGCCACCTGGGCATCCGCGGCACGGGTCTCCAGCGGAGGCACGGAGTTGATGGCGGTATCCGCTGCTGGGGAGTCCTGCCCGTGCGGAGGCCATGGCAGGTGGGTCCGAAGGAACGCGGCCATGATCGATATGACCGCTTCACGGTCGTGAGGGGAATGGTCCGCGATTCGCCACAGCGCGTAGAGCGCACCGATCCGCACGTCCAGCTTCTCGCTGCCGAGCTGGTCGACTGCCCGGCTGAAGCGGTCAGTGATGTGCCCTTCTCGGGTGGCGTTCAATCCCTCCTGGCTCACCCTCAGCTGCCGCCAGGTGGCGTACGCCCCGAAGAAGAGGACAGCGCCACCGGCTGCCTGCAGAAGTGTCGTGCGCACACTGTTGACGGCTCCGAGCCGTTCAGCGGCCGTGATCCGGGCACCCGCCAGATCGCGGTCGACCACCAGCCCCGGCAGCACCACGACGACCACGGCCAGCACGGCCAGTACGGCCAGCACCGCCCCCGTGGCGAGGAGTGCGTTACCGGCCCGGCGATGTCGCGGGGCGCCCGGTATCCGGCGGCCATGAGTAGATCCCCCCGTATCCATGCGCACATGATCGCAGGGCCCCCGGAAGCCGGTGCACCCATCCGGTCGGAGCTTGGGCACGAGGGGCCGCTGGGCCAGCCGGGCTCGATGGCTCCCGGTCGGGCAGCAGGTCGACTGACCGGCGAGTTTCGACGTCCACAAGGACGGTGGACGGTGCCGTAGGGCGGACGTATTCGTCGACGCCGACCACACGCCGAGCCGAGAAAGCGGGCTTGCGCCCTTACTGGTGGTTTCAGAATGAGCTGCGACCGCTTGGGGACAGACGTGGCCTGACCTCCATGGTGGATGTGCAGCGTGTCGCCCTCAGGGTCGACTCCATGGCCACACCCAGGCGCGCTGTTCGCGCTGTCGCTGACACGTCACCGGTACTCGCTATCGTCCATGCCATGACCTCAAGTGATCATCTGCTTGACCTGATCCGGACCACCCCGGAGATCGATCTGCTGCTGCGGTCCTCGTTCGGTTTCGACATCCACCGGAAGCACAACGGCGAGGGTCTGAGACTTGCCTCGGGCGCCCCGCTGGAGACGATCGCCGGGGGGTTCGCCGGTGGGGCGTACTTCCTGTGCGCCGAGCGGAACGGCCGCCGACCGGTGGTGTTCGCAAGTTCCGAAGGGGAAGGCGGGCTGCTCGCCGATGATCTGGCGGAGGCTCTGGAGATCATGATCGGGCTGGAGTGGCGGGACTGCCTGTCGTTCTCGGGCGGTGGCGATGTGGAGGTCATGCAGATCTCCGCCCAACACCTCCAGCGGTCCCGTGACAAGAACAACCCGGGCATCGACGACGAAGCTGATCAGGTGGCCGCAGCCCTGTCGCTGAGTATCGTGCCTGTCGCCGACCTCGTCGTCCGGTTGCACGCAGCCGCTTCGAAGACTGAACCGGACTACGTCGTGGCCGACGGCGACGGGCAAGAGTTCGATCCACCGTTCGGCGAGTATGTGGAACCGCGGCACGGAGGCTGGCGCTGACCCCGACCGGCCGCTGCCGCCAGGCGTATCGACACCGGTAGCTCGGCCAGTGCCTGACAACACATCGGGCAGACTCTCCTACGTGTCTGCCGACCTTGTGAACTGCGAGCGGCGGGGCTCCTGGAGATGGACGACTCAGCGATCGACGGCTCGCACGTCAGGGCACTCAAAGGGGGGCTCACACCGGACCTTCGCCGGTCGACCGGGGCCGGCCGGGGCCGGCCGGGCAGCAAGCACCACCTGACCGTCGACCGGCACGGCACTCCGCTCGCCATCACGCTGACCGGCGGCAACCGCCATGACGTCACACAGCTCCTGCCGCTCCTGGCCGCAATCCCACCGATCCGGGGCCTGCGCGGACGCCCGCGCACACGGCCACGCGGGCTGTTCGCAGACCGCGGCTACGACTACGACAAATACCGCCGCCCGCTACGGAGGCGTGGGATCAAGCCGCTCATCGCCCGACGCGGCGTGGCCCACGGCTCTGGGCTGGGCAAGACCCGTTGGGTGGTCGAGCGGACCTTTGCCTGGCTCCACCGGTTCGAGCGCCCGCGAATCCGCTACGAGGTCGGGCGGACCTGCACCTCGGCCTGCTTCAACTCGCCTGCAGCATCATCTCCTTGAGACGACTCCGAACCTCATTCTGAAACGGTCAGTCAGTCAGCAGGGGCGGTAGGAGGAGATCTTGTTGTCGATCCACGAGGGGATCGTGGCCCACCACTCGCCGGGGCCGATCCGGAACTCGAGACCCCCGTAGTTCTTGTGCTCGTAGAAGCACAGGGAGAGGTTCGTGCTGTTGCCGATGGAGGAGGTGGTGTCCTTCGCAGGCCCCGTGAGTTCCGCGATCTGTACGGGGGCGCCGCTCGGATAGACCGGGATCGAGTAGTTGGGGTTGGCGTAGATGAACACGCCGGCGAAGGCGGCGGCCGGGGTGGCCGTGGCCGGACCGGCCGCCGTTGCGGTCAGGGCGCCCAACAGGGCGGCCACGGCCAGGCGCTGCTTGGTCTTCCGCAGGATCGGCATGAACCCTTCCTTCTCTTCAGGAGGAGGATCCCGGCCGCGGCACCTTGTGCCGCGGCCGGATTCACGTGATGTCGCGATGCCGTACACGAGCCGGCCGCAAGGGGACCCAGTGCTGTGACCGGCAAGGTTCGCCGGTCACAGCACTGGCGATTTCGTGGTGGCCGCGGGTGGGCCGCACCTTCTGCCCGACGGACACGCACAAAGCGGCGGAAGATCGCCTTCCGGACAGCGGGCCCGTCCGCGAGACTGGGGGATGCGATTCCCGATGGAAGGCTGAGGTGCGTGGTGCCGGAATCCGAGGATGCTCTCGTCATCGGCCATGTCACTGAGCGGCTGATGGAGGCACACCCTCAGCTGGACCCCGAGCTGGTGCAGGCATACGTGGAGACGGCCTACGAGGAGCTCCGCTACGCACGCGTCCGTACCTATCTGCCGGTGCTGATGGAGCGCCGGGCCAAGGACCTGCTGCACTCCGACGAGCAGCCGGGCTCCCCCTGAGCCCGTCGGAGGGGCCCGGTCGCGTGCGGGCTGTGGGTCAGTCCGTGGCTTCGGCGGCCCGCTCGATCAGCTTGGCGGTGATCTTCGGGTTACTGATCATGGCGACGTGCGAGGCGCCGGGGACTTCGACGACGGTGGCGCCGGCCCGCTGGTACTCGAAGCGTTCCAGCGCCGGCGGGATGGCTTTGTCGGCGCCCGCGACCAGGCCCCATGAGGGGATCGTGTGCCAGGCGGCCTGCTGGGTGGTGTCCTCGAAGGACTGGGCGCTGAAGGGGCGCTGGGTGACCTGCATGACGCGCGTGGTGGAGGCGGGGAGGTCGGCGGCGAAGACGGCGCGGAACTTGTCGGCCTTGAGGTAGAGGTCGGTTCCGGTGGTGCCGTCGGGGTTGGGGTAGGGCACGGGGTTGAGGGCGGCCTGGATTTCGCTGCCGGGGTACCTGTTGATGAGTTCGCCGAGTTTCTCGCCCTTGTCGGGGACGAAGGCCGCGACGTAGACGAGTGCCTTGACGTTGGGGTTGCCGGCGGCGGCGTTGGTGATGACCGCTCCGCCGTAGGAGTGGCCGACCAGCACGATCGGGCCCTTGACGGATGCGAGGACGCTGGCGAGGTAGGCGGAGTCGGTGGTCAGGCCGCGGAGCGGGTTGGCCGGCGCGAGGACCGGATATCCCTTGTCCTGGAGGCGTTCCACCACGCCGTTCCAGTTGGAGGCGTCGGCGAAGCCGCCGTGGACCAGGACCACGGTGGGCCTGGGCGTCGGACGCTTGTTGCCGCTGTCGTGTTCGATGGCAGTCGCGGCGGGTGTGACGGCGGTCGCGGCGACCACGGCGGCCAGGGCCGCGGCCCCGCCGAGGGCGCGGGGGCGGCGTCTGTGCGGGGGCTTCAAGGCAGTCTCCCGTCGGGTAGGGCGGGGGCGGCGGTTCAGCTGCGTGCTGCCTGTCGGATCAGGTCGGCGACGGCGTCGGGCTGCGAGACGTAGACGGAGTGGCTGGCGGCGACCTCGACGGTCTGGGCGCCGATCCGCTCGGACATGGCGTGCTGGGCCGGGGGCGGGATCATGCGGTCGTCGGTGGCGATCAGGTACCAGGCCCGCTTGGTCCGCCAGGCCGGCTGGGACACCGTGCCGCCCAGGGCGTCGACGCCCCAGGGGACCTGGGAGGCGGCCATGAAGTCGGCCTGGGCCCGGGGCAGGTCGCCGGCGAAGGACTCGGCGAACCTGTCGCGGTCCAGGAAGAGGAAGCCGTTGTCGGGCGGCAGGATCGGCGGGACGGGGGCGCCGGGGGGCGGGTCGGCGATCAGGGTGCTGACGGACTCGCCCTTGTCGGGGGCGAATGCGGCGATGTAGACGAGTGCGTTCACCTTGGGGTGGTTGCCGGCCTCGGTGATCACGACGCCGCCGTAGGAGTGGCCGACCAGGGTGACGGGTCCCGGAAGACGGTCGATGACCTGCTGGGTGGCTGCGACGTCGCCTTCGAGGGAGAGGGTGGGGTTCTGTACGACGGCCACGTCGTAGCCGTCGGCCGTCAGGGCGTCGTACACGCCCTGCCAGCCGGAGCCGTCCACGAATCCTCCGTGGACGAGCACGACGTTCCCGGCCGGTGCGTCGTCGGTCATCGGTTCCTCCTGTGGTGTGCGGGGTGTGGGCCCGGTCTGCTCGGGCCGTTCGGTGACGATACGAATGCGGCCGATTTCATCGCTTCCGTCATCTGACGTAGTTCCGGCCCGCTGGTGAGTGCACGGTCGGGTCACTGCTGGTCGAGGCGTTTGAGCGCGTCGCGGAGTCCGGCTCGGGAGGTCACTCCGACCTTGGGGAACAGCTGGTAGAGGTGGGTGGAGACGGTGCGCGGGGACAGGGCGAGCCTCTCGGCGATCCGCTTGTTGGTCAGGCCGGCGGCGGCCAGGGTTGCGATCTGCCTCTGCTGCGGGGTGAGGACCGCGGTGGCTGGGCGGGGAGCTGTTCGGGCGGGGGTGCCGCAGGCGCGCAGTTCCTGGTTCGCGCGGCCGGCCCACGGGGCCGCGCCGAGTTGCTCGAAGAGGTCCGCGGCGGTGCCCAGGTGGTGTCGGGCTTGTGCGCGTGCTCGGGTGCGGCGGAGTCGTTCGCCGTAGTGGAGGTGGATGCGGGCCAGGTCGAAGGGCCAGCGTTCGGCTCCTTCGACCGTGAGGGCGTCCTGGAAGCCGGGGTGGCGGTCGTCGTCGGCCGTGAGTGCGCCGGTGGCGTGGACCAGCATCTTCAGGCGTGGGGAGAGCGTGTCCAGTCCTGCGGTGCGGGCGGCCGTGGCGTGGTCTTGGGCCTGGGTGCGGCGGCCTGTTCTCATGGCTGCTTCCGCCAGGTCCATGACGGTCCAGATCGCGTGTGAGGCGAAGGGCGGCAGTGTTCCGGGGGGTGTGATGAGCGTTGCCTGCCGGTAGGCCTCCTCGAAGTTGCCCTGTCCCAGGGCGGACAGGGTCCTGGCGTGGGCGGCGTAGGCGCGTACGGTGTCGGCGCGCCGGGGGCCGGCCCAGTGGTTCATCTGGTCGCTCAGGGTGCGGGTCGTCTCGTGGTCGCCGCGGGCTGCGGCGGTGCATGCGAGAAGGTATTTCCCGACCCAGGCCTGCATGGGGTAGTGGTGCTGTTCGCACAGGTCCAGCCCTTCCCGGGCCGCCTGCTGCAGTTGCTGCCATTGTCCGGTCAGCCAGGCGTGGTTGCCGAGGAGGAACAGGGCGTCGATGGCGGGTGCGATGTGCTCGCCGCGGCGGCCGCCGGCCACGACACGGTGCAACGCCTCGGTGCATCCGTCGAGCCGGTCCAGGTATGCGCCGGTGATGGCGGTGCGGACGATGCGGCGGGGGTCCGGATCGTGGGTGAGGCCTGCGATGGTTTCGTCCAGCACGGCGAGGTCGGGCGGACCGGTGCGGGCGGGGTCGGCGAAGGTCCGGCGGGCCGTCGCCAGGAGGACCGGAGGCACGGGGTAGTTGGCCAGTGCGGCGTCGAACGGGGGCCACAGTTCGGGTCGGCCGCCGAAGAAGCAGACCAGGAGCAGGGTGTGGAGGGCATCGGCCAGTGCGGTGTCGGCGGGGTCGTAGGGTGCGGGCCGGGTGGTGAGGGCGCCGCACAGCAGCCTGTGTGCCGTGTCGATGTCGCCGGAGCCGTTGAGGAGGTAGGCCGCTCCGGCCACCGCCATGGCCGGCGAGTCCGCCCCGGGCGCTGTGCGACGCGCGGTGTCGAGCAGGTGGGGCACGTCCCGCAGGTCGCCGCTGATGTTCGCGCTGGTGCAGGCCGCCTCGGCGAGGCGGCGGGCCCGCTCGGGGGCTGAGGGGGTGAGGTCGGCGGCGCGCAGCAGCGCGGCCACCGCGGCGGGCCCGTCACCGCGACCGGAGATGACGCCGGCTGCCCGTTCCAGCAGTGCGGCCACCCGTTCGTCGGGGCCTTGGGCGGCCTGGGCCAGGTGCCAGGCCTGCCGCTCCGGAACCTCGTGCCAGGCCCGGGCCAGCGCGCGGTGGGCGCTGCGGCGCTGGTCGCTGGTCGCCAGCTCCACCACCGCGGAGCGGGTCAGCGGATGCCGGAAGTGCAGGCCGGCCGGTTCGTGTATGCGGATCAGCTGGGCCCGTTCGGCGGGAGCCAGGTGTTTGAGCCCGCACCGCCCGGTGGCGGCGCGGCGCACCACGTCCAGGTCGCCGGTGGCGTCCAGGGCTGCCAGGAGCAGCAGGTGGCGGGTGGCCGGGGGCAGGCCGGTGATGCGGGAGGCGAACGCCGACTGGAGCTTTCGGCTGAGTGGTAACCGTTCGGGGAGGGCGGTCGAGGTCCTGGGTGAGGCGTCGAGTGCGATCGGGAGTTCCAGGAGGGCGAGGGGGTTGCCCTGTGCCTCGGTGATCAGGCGGCGCCGTACCCGGGGGGCGAGCTCGGGAAAGGACCGCTCCAGCAGGTCGTGGGCGTCGGATTCGCCGAGGGGGCGCACGTCGTGGATCGGGAGCCCGCTGTGGTCGAAGAAGCTTTCGGTGCCCTCGCGGGCCGCGCACAGCATCCCGGCGGCGAAGCCCGTCATGCGCCGTGCGGCGTCGCCGAGGATCGTGGCGCTGGCCGGGTCCAGCCACTGGACGTCGTCCACGACGATCAGCGTCGGCCGGTGGCCGGCGAGCCGGGCGACCAGCGTCAGGACGTCGCGGGCCACCGCTGCGTGGTCGGGCGGCGGGCCGTCCCGGTGGCCGAGGGCCACGGAAAGGGCTTCTCCCAGGTCGGCAGGCGGCTGTGCTGCGACTGCCTCCCCGGTCAGCCGGCCGAGGCCGCTGTAGCTGAGATGGGCCCGGTACTCCGCGCCGGCCATCGCCACGACGTGCATGCCGCGGTGCTCGGCTCGGGCCGTGGTGGCGGCCAGGAGCGCGGTCTTGCCGACGCCTGGCTCGCCGAGCAGCAGCAGCGGGCCTCCGCCACCCGGCGTGCGGGCGATACCTTCGAGGAAGCGGTCGATCCGGGCGAGATCCGCCGTGCGCCCGACCAGAGGACCGTCCGCCTCGAACACCCGCAGACCGACCGGACCCGCCGCGCGGCCGTCTTCGGCGCCGCTGCCGCCGCCTGCCTGCTTCGATGGAGTTGGCATCGCACATACCTACCCGTTGTCGGCGAGGACGAAGGCGGCGACCTCGCGGGCGAGGCTCTCCGGCTCCTCGGCGTGGCCGAAGTGCCCACTGTGCTCAAGGACCAGCAGCCGCGAGCCGTGCAGCAGCTTGTGCAGTTCCTCCGCCCAGCGCATCCCGCACACCACGTCGTGGCGGCCCACCACCACCAACGCGGGCACCCGCAGCGCGCCCAGCGTCTCGCGGTCGTCGAACAGGTCGGGCACACCGCTCGCGTCCAGCCCGGAGATGCAGGTGGCCCGCAGGCCGTCCTGCAGGCGGTTCCAGCGAGCGGTGTCGCTCCAGTAGTCCGCGACGTACGCCGGCACGATTGCCTCGGCGGCCGCGAGCATGACCTCGTCGTCGGCGATCGCCGGGATCGCTGCAAACGCCTCCATCACCGCCCGCACCTGAGGCCGGTCTGCGTACCGGGCCGCGAACCCTTCCACGTTGCGCGCCATCTCCGCGCCGAATTCGGGCCCGGTGACCGGCGCGCTCTCGTAGGTCAGACGCTTCTCCAGCTCCGGGACGCGCAGGTACCGCCACGCGATGCCGGGCCCGCCGGGATGGGCGACGCACACCGGTCCGCTTCCGTGGACGTGGTACCGCAGGGTGAGACCGTCCACCGTGAAGGTGTGGGCGCCGTGGGCCAGAGGGCCGGTCTGAGGTGGCAGCATCAGTGCTCCCGATCGTGGAAGTGGGTCGATGACACCGACAAGATGCGCGCGTGGAGGGAAAGTTCAGACCCTTCGATGTGATGCGCGTCACGATAGGGGTGGGGTACGCGGTCGCGGCCGGAGCGGGGCCCGGTGCCCGATGTCCGTCGGCGGGTGCGGCGACAGCATCCGGGGCAGCGCAGCGGGGAGAGCGTGCTCCGGGGAGGCCCGGTCCGTCCATGCCTCGTGCACGGCGCGTTCACCGGCGTCGATCATGCTCCCGAGCGGGCCGGGCGAACCGATTCCGCCCGCCACCAGTCGCACCTGAACGGAACACGGCATGACCACCCCCCGGATGACCTCGGCCGCCCCTGGCCCTCGGCGCGCGCGGCGCGCCCTCCTCACCCTCACGGCCGCCGCCGCGGCATTCGTCTCCCTCGTTGCCGGAGCACCGTCCGCGACGGCCCGGAGCCAGGACTGCGGCTACCTCGCCACCAGCGCGAACAGCATCCCCGCACACACCCGGGCTTGAGCGGCGCACCTCCTCGTGGCCGGCCGGCCGGCCCGGGCAGGCCGCCGCAGTCCTGCGCCAGGGTCAGAGCACCCTGCTCCAGATCCCGAACCGCCAGGCGGCGGCAGGCTGCGAGGTCAGCCCCTTCCCCGGCTTCGGCTGAGCAGTCGCAGACCCACAGGCCGAACCGGAGTGAAGGGTGCAGTGCCGCTGTGCGGTGGCCTAGGACGGGGAGGGAAAGACGACCCGGAGGCGCTGGACGCGACCGTTTCGGCGGAACATGAGCCAGGTCAGGCCCGGTGGGCAGACGTGGACGGCACCGTCGTGGGTGACGGCCATCTCCCAGATGGCGATGTCCCTGCTCGCCACCACATGGCGCACATGCTGGCGCACCCCGTCTTCCAGGTACTGGCGCATGACCGGGACGGGATGGACGTGCTCGCCCGGCCGGCCGAGCCGGCCGACCATTTCGGACTCCGCCGGCCACAGCTCGGAGATCTCCCGCGGCAGGCTCCCGGTCTCCCACGCCTTCAGGGTCGCCACGGCCTCCTGCAGGCTTCCCCTGGTGAGGGCGGCAGCGTCGCCGTGCGCCTGTGCCTGCGCCGGTGCCTGCGCCTGTGCCTGCGCCTGCGCCTGTGCCTGCGTCGACATGAGCGCCCGGGCCATCCTGGCCCGGGCCTGGCTCAGCCGACTGCGCACCGTACCGATGGGTACGTCGCACGCGGCGGCGATCTCCCGGTAGGTGGTGATGCCGCTGAAGTGCCGCAGCATGACCACCAGCCGCATCTGCTGCGGAAGTTCCTCCACCGCGTCCCAGATCCAGTCACGCATCGCGTGCCGCTCGACGGCCCGTTCCGGGTACCAGGCATCCTGTCGGTGCACCAGCCGGTGATCGAGGCCGTCCAGGCCGGGCGTCTCCCTCGGGGCTCGAAGGCGCATCCGGCACGCGTTGCGCACGATCGCCCGCAGCCACGCGCCCACAGCCGCGGGGTCCCGCACATCGCCGATGCGACGCAGGGCTGTCAGCGCGGCGTCCTGCACCGCGTCGTCCGCCTCGGGGCCGTGACCGAGCAGGCTCAGAGCCACCGCGCGCATCGGTGCCTGATGCCGGGCCAGCAGCAACCCCAGAGCACCCACCTCGCCGGCTTGAGCGCTGCGAGTGAGTTCCTCGTCCGTCGGCCCCGCGGGTGTACGAGTGGGTGCCATGTCCGCAACACCTTCCTGTCGCCCCGTCACCAACCCTGTCACAAACGGGAGATGACACGATTGTCACACCCGAAGGCCGAGTGGACGCTGCCGCGCCGGACGGCCGCAGTGCTCGGCCCGGGCTCGGCCGGGCGGGGCTACGAGGGGCGTGTTGCGCCCGAGGGCCCAGTGGGTGCCGGACACGGGGCGAGCCGCACACGGGCGGTTCGGTGACACGGGGCGCGGAGCGCATGTCCGGCCGCGCATCGGCGCACAAAGCGGATGGGGCCGACGCACAGGGGCGGGGCCCCGGCCCCAGGAGAGGACGCTCGACCGGGGCTCCGGCGGCCGTGGTGCCGGGTGTTCGCAGCCGGCAGGCCTGCCCGGGCGGGCCCGAACACAAACGATGGGATGCAGCCCGGCCGACGTCGCCGGGGCGTGTTGCGCCCGTCAGGCGTCGAAGCGGTGGCGGGAGGCCTCGATGTGACCGAAGTACTGGTGGGTCCAGTCGCAGAGTCCGTCGATCGTCACGCGTAGCGCCTGGCCCGGCTCGGTGAGGGTGTACTCGACCCGCGGCGGCACAACGGGGTACACCCTCCGCTCGATCAGACCGTTGCGCTCCAGCATGCGCAGGTTCTGGGTGAGCATCTTGTGACTGATGCCCTCGACCTCGTTCCGCAGCTCACTGAAGCGCAGGGTGTTCTCCCCCAGGGCCTCGATGATCAGGAGCGCCCACTTGTTGGCGACGTCCGAGAAGATCTCCCGCCCGAGCGAGTCCGCACGCCGCAGGTCCGCCTCGTCGGCCGTGCCGCCGAGTTGCTTGGTCACCATCAGGTTCCCCAGTCACCGAAAAGTGCGTTCTTCCATGTCAGCGACCACTCTCCTACGGTTCCTGAGTAACCACAAGAGAGCGAGCGCGTTGTGGCTCGGAGGAAGCGGGTTCACGGGCGCTCGGAGCAATGGAGGCACCGGCATGGCCATCACCCTGTTCAACCCCGAAGGACTGCCGAAGATCGACGCCTACCGGCAGGTGTCGATCGCCACCGGGTCGAAGCTGGTCTTCATCGCCGGACAGGTCGCCTGGAACGCCGACGCTGTCACCGTGGGCGAAGGCGACCTCGCCGCCCAGGTCGAGCAGTGCTACGTCAACATCGCCACCGCCCTGGCCGGGGTCGGCGCCTCCTTCGACGACGTGGCGAAACTGACCGTCTACGTCGTCGACTGGACCCCCGACAAGATGCCCCTGCTGATGGAGGGGATCACCCGCGCGGCCGCGAAACTGGGTGCCGCACCGGTCCCGCCGGCCTCGCTGCTGGGCGTCGCGGCACTGGACGTACCCGAGCACCTGGTGGAGGTCGAGGCCACCGCCGTCATCGACTGAACCCCGTCGGCACCACCGACGACGGCCGCCTGCTTCGCCTCAGCGTCCACCTCCCACGCGCCTACCCGTGTTGTCGGTGGGTCCGGCCGGCGAGCGTGCGCAGGGCGTTCTCCGACGGCGAGCCGGGTTCGACGGTGTAGAGGCCGAGGGTCTGGTCGGGGTCGCCCATGGGGGTGAAGGCTTCGAAGCCGAGGGTGAGGTCTCCGGCGAGCGGGTGGTGGTAGCGCTTGGAGCCGTACTCGGGCTGGTACACGTCGTGTTCCGCCCACCACCGGCGGAAGTCCGGGTCGCTCACGGACAGTTCGCCGACCAGCTGCGCCAGCCGGGGATCGTGCGGATGGTGGCTGGCGTACAGGTGAAGCATGCCCACGTTTTCGCGGGCGGTCCCGGGCCAGTCGACGTAGAGGTCGCGGGCTTCGGGGGCGAGGAACATGTAGCGGGCCATGTTCGGCTCGCCGGCGGGCTGGCCCTCGAAGTCGCGGTAGAGGGTGCGGGCCAAGTCGTTGGTGGCCAGGATGTCCAGGCGGTGGCCCAGCAGCAGGGCCGGGACGTCGGTGATGTTCTCCAGGGCCCGCAGCAGCCCTGGGCGGGCGCGCTGGGCCGTGCCCGCATGGGGGCGCTGCCCGGTGGGGTTGGCCAGGGCGAACAGATGGTTACGTTCGGTGTCGTTGAGTTGCAGTGCGTGAGCGACGGCGTTCAGGACGGCGGCGGAGGCGCTCGTGGTGCGTCCGCGTTCGAGCCTGACGTAGTAGTCCACGCTGACTCCGGCCAGCTGGGCGACTTCCTCGCGCCGCAGACCGGGTACCCGGCGCACGCCAAGGTGCGGGGGAAGGCCGGCTTGTTCCGGGGTGATGCGGGCCCGGCGTGTGCGCAGGAAGTCCCGGATATCGGCCTCGGGGACGTGCTGGCTCATGTATTCAGGCTAGGCCGTCTCTTTCGGATCTTGCCGGTTGAGCCCGTGTCGTCTGGTGCTGGACGTACGGGATGAGGTGCGGTGCCAGGCGGCGCGAGCCAGGCGGGACTTTTAAAACACGCCCTAGTCCGGGCACACGGTGAGCGGGCCGCGCTTCTTGTCCGTGGGGGGGGTCTGCTGGACCCCCGGAAGGCCGGACCCGGGGCCGAAGGGAGCTCTACCTGGTGTTCCGGCCGGCTGGTGCTCTGGATGTGTCGCCCGGCCACAAGGGCCGGCACACCATCCGAGAAGGAAGCACCGTCATGAACCACACCGTCCCGTCCTCCGCCCGCAAGATCGTTCTGGTGACCGGAGCATCCGGTGGCATCGGCGAGGCGACCGCCCGCCACCTCGCCGCCGAGGGTCACCATGTCGTCCTCGGCGCCCGGCGCACGGACCGCCTGGACGCTCTGGTCGCCGAACTGACCGAGGCCGGCCACGGTGCCGAGTCCGCGCAGCTGGACGTGACCGATCGCGACAGCGTGGAGGCCTTCGTCTCCGGCGCGCTGAAGCGCCACGGTCGCGTCGATGTTCTGGTCAACAACGCCGGCATCATGCCGCTGGGCTTCATGCAGGAGCTGCGCGTCGACGAATGGGACCGGATGATCGACGTGAACCTGCGCGGTGTGCTGTACGGCATCGCGGCGGTCCTGCCGACCATGGGTGAGCGCCGCTCCGGGCACATCATCAACGTCGCCTCGACCGCCGGGCACCGCGTGGACCCGACCGGGGTCGTGTACTGCGCGACGAAGTTCGCCGTACGGGCGGTGTCCGACGGGCTGCGCCAGGAGACCACCGACCTCCGCGTCACCGTCGTCAGCCCGGGCCTGACCAAGACCGAGCTCACCCACTCCGGTGGCAATGACGAGCAGCAGGGCGCGGTGCGCTCCGCGCTCGAAGCGGTCGGTATCGACGCCTCGGCCATCGCCCACGCCATCGGCTACGCCATCGCCCAGCCGGACGACGTCAACGTCAACGAGGTCATCGTCCAGGGCACGGGACAGGCCTGACGCCGCGTCGGGCGGACTGGCCGCTCGTGCGGCCACCGGCCTTGGCCCAAGCGCCACCGCTGAACCAAACCACCTCACCACAGGTCGCCGGCTGAACGGACTCGCTCCCGTCGCCATCGGCGGCACCTCGCCTCCCTCCGGTGCGAGGTGCCGCCGGTGCCCCGGCCGCCGGACCCGTGTCTGCGGGTGACCGGCGTGCTGCGGCGCTCCCGGCCGACCGCCACGCACAAAACGACATTCCACAGCGACAGCCCAGCCCGCGCCGCCCGGCGTGAGGCCGGCAGGGTGAACGCGCGTGAGCGCGGCCGACCGGGGAGGAAGCCGGGGCCGCGCTCACGTGTCACACGGGGAACCGGCAGGGCTCCCCGGGTGCGCTGCTGGGGCTGGATCAGGCGTTGACGCAGGTGTTGCCGAAGGACGGGTTGAGCAGAGCGATGATGTTGACGGTGTTGCCACAGACGTTGACGGGAACGTGGACCGGGACCTGGAGGAGGTTCCCGGACAGAACACCCGGCGAGCCGATGGCCGCACCGTGGGCACCGGCGTCGGCGGAGGCCATGCCCGCAGCGCCGAGGAGGATGGCTCCGGTCGCGGTGATGACGGCCGTGGTCTTCTTCACTGGGGGTCTCCTTCAGGATGTGCGTCGAAACGGTGAGCTGAGCGGGCGCCGGCCGTGGGCCGGGCAGACAGGCCCATGCCGGGCGCTTGTCCCCTCCAACCGCGCCATCGGGTGTATGGACACGGTGGTCGACCCGTTCGGGTGCCGCATTTACGCCGGGCTGCGCAAACCCGACCCGAAAGCCTTCCCCCAAGCCCTTCCCCCAAGCCCTTCCCGCAAGTCCTTCCCCCGCCCGGCTGACGCGACCGCAGCGTCGGCCGAAGCCGCCTGCCAACTTCTGTGGGCCCATGGCAGTGGTCTTCGGCTTCCCGGATAAAGGATTCGTCCGCGGAGAACGGTGTCTCTACCCTGAGTCGCAGCGGGAGTGCGCGCATTCCCGCAGGTTGCGGTGCCGTGGCAGAGCGGCCCATTGCGATCGCCGTGGGCGAGGTCCCTCCCACGGCGACTGACGGAGACGGAGCGGACCTGCTCCCATCTGTCCGCGGGTTCAAATCCCGTCGGCACTGCGGCCGGCCTGGACTTGGTCCAGCGCACCGACCTGCCGCATCGCGCCAGGTCCACAGAAGTCGGGCCAGAGCCGCCGCTACTCGCGCAGAGAGCCAGTGGGATCGCCGGCAAGAACCAGCGGGACCGGCCGTGGCTCCGTGTGAGGCCGCGCGGCTGTTCACGGCGCTCGTCGACGAGCGCGTGCCCCTGGGGCATGGGCCAGGTCACCCGGAGTTCTGCACCGCTGTGGTCGTAGCGGGTGAACTCGCGTGGCCCGTCGGGCTGGGTGTCCGGCGGGCGTACTGGTGGTGCTGGGCGCGGCCCGGGTACTTCGCGAAGAACGCGTTCGCTGTCTCCCGGCTGCCGTTGTCGATGACCCGGCCGGGACGGTCTCCGCCTCGGTCGCTTCAGGCGTCCCCGGCGCAAGGACGCGCAGACACTGACGGTGCTGGGCGATGCTCCGCTCAGCACCGCCAGGCTCGTACGGCATCGTCTCCCGTTGCCGCGTGGGCCGCATCGGGTCCGGCCGGTCATCCGCTCCGCCAGGGGGACTAATTGCCGGAAGCATATGCGCGTTGTGGCCGGTTCCGCCGCTGAGGGTCCCTACCGTGGCCTGCGCAACGCAGGCATGGCTCAAACGCCCGTCCTGCTCTCCGTGTACCGACCACGAGAGGAGTGAGCGTGAAAGCTCGCTTCGGCATGAAGCGGAAAGTCGTGTTGGGGGTGACGGCGCTGATCGCGATCGCCGCCGGCGCTGTCCCGGCCTCCGCCCTGACCGGCGGAGGTCAGGGAAGCTCGCACCACTGGGGCGTCATCACCCGCAACACCATCGGCTCTCCCGTCGCTGCGCTGAGGGACGGCCCGTACGGATCGTTCGGTGTGACGGGGACCGCCGCGAGGCCGCCCTACGGCCGAGGCAGTCTCGGAATCGAGGTTGCGGACCGCTCCACTTCCCTCAATCCGCCCAGTGAGAAGGTCAGCTTCGGCAACGAGGTCGACTTCTACGGCAAGCCGGTCCTTGGCGCCCAGGGTCTGAACCAGGTCGGTTTCCACGTCTTCCAGACCGGCGAGAACATCTCCTACGGCGGTCCGACGAACATGCCGAACGTTACGTTCGAGATCAATCCGAACCTCGCCGCCACGGCCACCACCTACTCGTCGATGGTGTGGCTGCCGCCGGCCTCCCCGGTGACGAACGCCTGGAGTGGCTACCTGGACGCCACCACGACCGGTACGTGGTTCCTCACGGGCAGCGCGGGCACCGCGACCGGCTGCAGCCTGGCGACCCCGTGCCCCTTCCCGCAGCTGAAGATCGCGCTCAACGACGGCGGCGCACAGCCGGCCATCTACACCGCTGCGGTAGGCAAGGGCCGCGACAACATGTGGATCGGCGCTGTCGACGGCCTGCGGATCAACAAGACCATCTACGACTTCGAGGCTTCCGGAGTCAAGACGCGTCGCGCCGGCTGAGTCCTGACCGGCAGGGCGTTGTCGGCCGCAGCCGTGAGGCTGCGGCCGACGTTGCGTGTCCTGCGCGCTCAGGAGCAGGACCAGGGCCTTGGAGCAGGCGGTCCCGAGCCCGGTGGCCACCTCTTCGGCGGACACGCCGCCGTCGCACAGCGCGCCGGCCGCCTCCCGCCCGGCACAGGCGATTCCGTGATGCGTGCGCGGTGAGTGATCTCCGCTGGGGAGCCGGTGGGGCCGGATGTGGGTCTCAGGTGCAAACGGTGGGGCAGCCACGTCGGATCGAGTGCTGGGCAGCGCAGGAACAGTGCGACGAGCCGGCGCCCCCCAGGTACTACCGCTCGAGGGGATCGACGATGTGGATGTCGAGGCGGTGACGGCCGCGTTCGGCACGGTCGAGGTGGTGGCGAGAGGCCGCGCGGCGGGGGCTGAATGTCCGGACTGCGGCCGCGGCTCGGACCGAGTCCACGACCGGTACCAGCGCAGGCTGAACGATCTTCCGCTCGCTGAACAGGGCTCCGTGATCCGGCCGACGGTCCGGCGCTTCATCTGCGGAGGGGCGGACTGCCCGCGCCGGACGTTCGCCGAGCCGTTCTCGCGGCTGGCCGCCCCGCACGCACGGTTCACCACGCGGCTCAACCACGCCCTGGAGCGAGTGGGGCCCGCGCTGGCCGGGCGGGCCGGCGCTCGGCTGGCTGCCCAGCTGGGCTTCGGCGCGGGACGGATGACCTTGTTCCGCAGGGTCATGGCATTGCCTGATCCGCAGTTCAGCACGCCGCGCGTGCTGGGCGTGGACGACTTCGCGATCCGCCGCGGTCAGACCTACTCCACGGTCTTGACCAGCGTCGAAGACCATCGCGTGGTCGATGTGCTCCCGACCCGTGAAGCCGGGCCGCTGGCCGCCTGGCTGATCCGCCACCCCGGCGTGGAGATCATCTGCCGGGACCGGGCCGGCGCCTACGCCGAGGGCGCCCGGCGCGGTGCCCCCGACGCTCTGCAGGTCGCCGACCGGTTTCATTTGTGGCAGGGCCTCGGCCGGGCCGTTGAAACCTGCGTCGCCGCCCATCGCGACTGCCTGCGCAGTCCTTCGCCCAGCGGCATGCTGCCGGAGGCCACCCGACTGGCTTCCGGCCGGCCGCAGGACGACTCGGCGCCCGTCGGCCGCCGGGCCGAGCGAAAGAAGGCAGCACACGCCCTGGTTCACGAGCTCCTTGCCCAGGGCCACTCACGCCGCGCGATCGCCCGGCACCTGGGCTGGGGCCTCAACACCGTCCTCCGGTACGCGAACGCCGCACGCTGGCAGGACACCTTCCGCGAGAACCGGCCCCGGCCCAGCAGACTGGACCCCTACAAGCCCTACTTGGAGCGGCGATTCGCCGCAGGATGCACCAGCGTCACCCGACTGCACGGCGAGCTGGTTGCCGAGCACGCTCCTGTCACCTACGGCATGGTCCGCGCGCACATCGCCACTTTGCGCGGGGCTCCGTCCGAGGCGCCGCCCCGGCCGCCGACGGTGCGACAGCTGACCGGCTGGCTCACCCGGCACCCCACGACCCTGACAGAGGAAGACCGGGCCGGCCTGAAGGAGGTCTTGGCCCGCTGCCCCGAACTGGACAAGGCCGCCGGACACGTCCGCGACTTCGGCGAGATACTCACCGACCGCCTCGGCTCCACACTCCCCACCTGGATCGACGCAGTCGACGCCAGCCAACTACCCGGCCTCACCGGCTTCGCACTCCACCTGCACCGAGACCTCAACGCCGCGACAGCCGGCCTCACTCTCAACTGGAGCTCCGCCAGCATCGAGGGCGCCGTCAACCGCATCAAGAAGATCAAGCGGCAGCTCTACGGGCGAGCCGGATTCGACCTACTCCGCAAGATGATCCTGCTCCAGTAACACTCCGCGACGACTCCCCGAGATCTGTGCCAGAACCGAGTTGCGAGAGCGTCTGTGCCCGGGGACGAGAGCACCCGCTGCCCAGCAGAACGGTATTGCCGAGTTTCAGCAGCACCTGATCGCCTGACTCGGAACGCTGTCGTGTGCCGTTCCGCCGGGGGTGGGCGCCGCGCCTGGCAGTGCGCCGCGTACGGTCGGCGAATGCACGATGAGCGAGAGCACCGGCAGGCCACCCTGCCTGCTGACATCACCGACGGGGCTACGGAGGCCGAAGCGGTGGTGTTCGTGTGCGCAACATGCAGCGCCCCCCCCTGACGGGGCCACTCACACGGCTGCCCGAAGTGCCCGAGGCTCCCTCCTACGCCTGGTGGGACGCAGATGAGCAAGGCCCGTCGCCGGCGACCGTGCCGTCAGGCTGCTTCGCAATCGAGACGGAGCCGTACGGTGGGCCCTTGGTCGTCGCCCAGGCGCCCGGGCCGGTGATGCCGCGCCACGGAGGCCACTGGAACGTGGACGGGAAGCCCTTGGTGTCGCAGGGCCCGCGAGGCAACATCGTCATCAACCCGGACGACGCCTGCGGCCTGGAGCTGCGGCATGCATCCCCCGCCTGCTGCGGAGCGACCCCGGATGGCGGAATGAACCAGCTGTGCGCCTGTGGAACCCTCGTCGCGACGCTCTGCTCCGACTGCTGCCTGCCGTACGAGCTCCATCTCTCAGCCGACCACGTCCGAGCGGTTCGCCCCTGAGTCGGGCACGGGCCGCCGCTCCTTCTCACCGGCATTCCAACGTCGGCCGGGGAACGGTCACCACCCGCCTCACCGAGCTGGCCGGCGTGCCGCCCGGGGCCTTCCTTCCGGTGCCAGGTGGCGGATGCGGTGGCCGACCATGGCCGATGCTGCGGGTACGGCGCGCGATGCGGGGGCGGCGATCCAGGTGGAGGGGATCCCGACGTGCGCGGCGAAGCAGGTCTCAAGACCGGTCAGGAATCGAGAAGCCCCGGCCGCCGCGCAGCCCCTAGCGTGATGGTCATGGCAACCACCAGTTCCACCGCAGCCAACACGTCCCTCGCGTCCGTCACCCTTGAGGTGGCCGACCCCGAGGCCGCTCGCCGCTTCTACAGCGCCTTCGGCGTGGACGCGTACATACGCCTGCGGGCGTCCGAGGCGCACACCACCGGATTCCGCGGCTTCACCCTGGCGCTCACAGTGGCCGGGCCGGCCACCGTCGACGGCTTCGTCGGCGCTGCCGTGGACGCCGGCGCCACGGTGCTGAAGCCCGCCGCGAAGTCGCTGTGGGGCTACGGCGGCGTCGTCCAGGCCCCGGACGGGACGATCTGGAAGATCGCGACGTCGGCGAAGAAGGACACCGGCCCCGCCACCCGCGAGATCGACGAGGTCGTCCTGCTGATCGGCGTCGAGGACGTGAAGGCCACCAAGCAGTTCTACGTCGGCCGGGGCATGGCCGTGGCCAAGAGCTTCGGTGGCAAGTACGCCGAGTTCGCCCCCGGTCAGTCCAGCCCCGTCAAGCTGGCCCTGTACAAGCGCCGTGCCCTTGCCAAGGACCTCGGCGTCCCCGCCGACGGCACCGGCTCGCACCGCATCGTCCTCGGCAGCACCGCCGACGCCTTCACCGACCTGGACGGGTTCGCCTGGAAGGCTGCCGCGTCGCTCGCCCCCACACAGTCCTGACTTCCGGCTCTGTCCTACCGGTTGACCGGCGGCACGCGCCGATGTGACAGCCGGGCCCTGGCCCGGATGTCCGGCACACATACCTCACCAGTGCAAGGAGTCAGGCATGAAAGCGCACGTCAGCTCGATCCTCCTCGGTGTCCGGGACATGGACCGGGCCAGGCGGTTCTACACCGAGGGGCTCGGATGGAAGATCAGGAACGACTACGGCATCTCGGTGTTCTTCGACTCGGACGGCGCCTCGCCGGTCGGCTTCTACGGTCGCGAGGGTCTGGCCGAACAGGTGGGCACGGACCCGGAAGGCAGCGGCTTCAGCGGGCTGGTTCTGACCTACGTCGTCCGCAGTGAGGCACGGGTCGAGGAGATCATGGCGGAGGCCCGGAAGGCCGGTGCCACGATCCTCAAGCCCGCCGGCGCTCTGCCGTGGGGCGGGTACGGCGGCACCTTCGCCGACCCGGATGGCTATGTCTGGAGTCTTGGCTACAGCGCCCCGGGAACCGACCAGCCCTACGCCGAGTAGCCGCGATCCCTTGCCTCGCAGCCGTCCAGGACACGGCGATGGTCCGGGCGGGAAGTGGGAGCGGCTAGCGGGGCCGGACGGGCCGGATCCGCGGCGGACCGGATCCGCGGCGGACCGGATCCGCGGCGGGCCGACAGAACGACAGGAGAAAGATCATGAAGTTTTGGGCCCATGTCGAGCCACCCGAGCCCATGCGGGGCCTGGAGGTTCCGCCCGGGGTGGTAGCAGCGCTCGGCGGGGGCGCGCGGCCGCCAGTGACGATCACGGTCAACGGGCATTCCTGGAAGAGCCGGATCGCCATCATGCGAGGCCGCCACCTGCTCGGCCTCAGCAACGCCAACCGGCAGGCCGCGGGGGCCACGATCGGCGAGGAGGTCGAGGTCGAGGTCGAGCTGGAGCTCGACACCGAGCCGCGCGTCCTGGTCGAGCCTCCGGACTTCGCCCGGGCCCTGGACGACGACCCGGTCGCCCGCTCCGCGTACGACAACCTTGCCCACAGCCGCAGGCACGAGCATGTGCGCGCCATCGAGAGCGCGAAGAGGCCCGAGACGCGCCGACGGCGTATCGAGAAGGCCATCGACACCCTGCGGGGCTGACCCCCGAAAGCAAGGACTCCGGCGGCACTGCAATCGCCGTGCGGAGGCCTGACCCTGCCCAGTTCCCCCTGAAGGGACACGTATGTCGAAGCGATTCATGACCGGTCTGTACTGGTTCCTGGCCTTTGAGTTCGCGCTGGGCGCCGTGACCAAGTACTGGCCGGGCGACACGATGTTCAGCTCGGCGTACTCCGCGAAGTTCGCCGATTGGGGTTACCCGTCCTGGATGCGCTTCGTGGTCGGTGCCCTGGAAGGTGCGGCCGCCGTCCTGCTGGTGATCCGCAGTAGGAGAACACGCTTCCTGGGTGCCACGACGCTGATGTTCGTGCTCACCGGCGCGGTCACCACCCACATCGTCAACCACGACCCGGCGGTGGAGAGCTGGGCCGCGCCGACCCACCTTCTGATCATGGGCATGCTCGCGCTGGCCAATTGGCCTGCCGACTGGCGAGACCTCCTGCGGGCTCCTGCCGCGCCGGCAGTCCGAACACCACGTCCGTCCGACGAAGTGACAAGGGCGCAGCACCTTGGACGGAATCCCTGACCGGCGACCAGGCGGGGCTGCACCCCGGCTAACCTGCCTTGTGGGGGGCGAGGGAGGAGTGTCTGGTGGGGTGGGTCAGAGGATTAGCGGTCGGGGCGGCCGTGGTGCTGACGGTGGCAGGAGCCGCCGGGTGTACGGGCGGCAGCGCCAGTGGCGGGCCGTCGGATGCGGGGGCCGAGCCATCGGTCGCTGCGCCGCCCCCGCTGGTGATCACGCAGGCGGAAGCCGAGAAGGTCTTCAGCCGGTTTGAGTGGGAGCGCCGCACCCCGTCGGGGTGGAAGGATGCCGATGCCGTGGCCAAGGTCGCGACCGGTCCACTGGCGACGGAGTGGAGAGCGAGCGCCGCCGTACGCGCGGTGTGGAAGGCCCCGAACCCGTGGTGGCCGGGCTGGTGGATCCGGCGTTCGTGATTCCCGCGGAGCGGGACCAGTCGGCCTACCCGAGGTTTTTCGTCACGCTCAGCAAGGCGAACGGACGGGAGGACGGGCCGGCCACGGCGCTCCACTACTTCATGCAGGAAGCGCCCGGCGGCGAGTGGAAGGCAGCTGTGGAGACGTGGGTGGCCACAGCGGCGTCGGTGCCGCTGGACAGCGAGAACGTCTGGTTCTCGGCGACGACGGTGCAGCTGCGGAAGATTCCGGTGGCAGCCGTCAGTCGCGATGCGGGGGCGGCGGTACTGTCACCGACCGCGGCAACGGACCGGGAAGTGTGCGGGCGTTTCGCGGAGTACATGAGCTTCACGACCCCGGACAAGCCGACGAGTGAACCGTTCGCACCGGGGCCCCTGACCGACGAACTGGTCGGGAGACTAAGTGAAAAGGCGAAGCAGCCGACGTTCAATGGGAAGATCACGTACGAGCACGAGGTGACCGGTCCGCAGCTGCCCGTGCTGAAACTGGACGACGGGAGCTCACTGGTCGCCTGCCCGCTCGTGCGTGCAGAGGAGGTGAGAGGCAGGAACGCGGCAGTCTCGTTCACGTTCGACAACACCTCTGCCCGGGGTGCGTTGCTGGATGCCGACGGCACGTGGTGGCGCAGCACGGACGCGCGACTCAGTCTGACCGCCCTGATCGAACTCCCGCCCGCCGGCGCCCCCGGCCCGGCCCAGGTGGCGGCCTGCAACTGCGTTGACCCGCAGCTGCTGGGGGTGACGGGGAAACGCGCCGACTGAACCGTGCCGACCCCCACTGGGCGCCGCGGCGCGGGCCTGGCGCCGGTGGGCGGTGTCCTTCGCGTGCGATGCGGATGGATCGATCCGGCGGGCAGCTCGTCGGCGAAGGCTCCCGCCCGGCCGCGAGCGTCCCCGGAGTGACCCGGCACGGCGAGGACGTCGGACGGTGGCTCGGGCTTGTGCGCCGCGGTGGGTCGACGCCGGTGCGCGGAGGGGGTCGAGCGGCGTAGCGTGGCGCGGTATGAGCGAGGTCGTGGAAGCCAAGGGTCCGATGGTTCCGCCGAGTTTCCCCCCGAAGTCGCCGCCGCCGCAGAAGAAGCCGGTGGAGCCGCCGCGGCCGCAGCCGGCGACGAAGCCGAAATCGCTCACCGGGTCGCCTGCGCGGCTGGTCGTCACCAGTCGGCGGGCAAGGGTGCTGGCCTTCCGCGCGGACCAGTGGGCGGCCAAGAAGGCCGCCGGACAGGCCGCGCTCGCCATCGCCGAGTGGAACTACCCGCTGCTCGACGAGCACGACTTCCTCAAGACAGTCCACGGCCTGGTCCACACGGCCGTGGCAGCCGGAGGCAAACGCGTCAGCGTCCACCTCGCCGACCAGGACTCGAAAATCCTCGTCATGGTCCTCAACCACCAGACCGACGACCAGAAGGACGCGGGGCCGGTGCCGGCGGACGTGGTGGTACTGCGCACCGTCGACGCCTGCGGCACCCACACCGACCACGACGGCCACGCCTGGTGGGCACTCCTGGACGCCGCACCCCGGCCGAAGAAGCGCCTGGCATAGCACCACAGGCCGAGCTCAGGGGAGAACCCGGCCCGCCCCCGCCTGTCATGGGGACCAGTCGGCGACGCGACGGGACGCCGCCCCGCCAGGGTGCAGCCCGAGTACCGGGCGGAACCCGCTTGCCGGCCACAGCCGCCCTGGCGGACGAGCACACTCAGCGCACTCCCAGTGGCGCCAGGGCGTGTCTTCCGGATCTTGCCGGGCCCCGCGCTGCCCGGCAGGCACCGCACGTCGCTGCGTTGTCGGGCGCGCCGCCGATCCGGAGGGTACCCGTCAGTAGGGTCTCAAATGAGCCTGGCTACAGTGGTTTTGACTGACCGCCGGCGGCGTTCGAGGCTGGCGGAGAGCGTGCGTGCGGCGGTGTGCTGTCATGCGCGGGAACGAAGGAAATCACGAGTCCGATACACAAGCGCATCGGTGCGGTCCTCGGTTCGTCCGCCCTGTTCGGGTGACCTCGCGCCCGACATCGACGTCTCGGTGTCCACGACCGGGGTCTCGGGTCATGCTGCGATGTCGGCGGACGGATCGCTCACAGTCCACATCACCAGCCCCCGGGACGGCCACGACATGGGCTTCGTCCGGTGGAACGCGGACCCGCAGCCCGCGCCGGACATCCCGGGCGACTCCCTTGTCGCCAAGGACATCAGCCCCGACGGCTGGGCGGTCGAGGCCGAGCTGAGCAACGGCCGCATCGCCTCCACGCGCGGCCACAAGGCGATCTGCATGAAGGTCGTATCCGGCAACTTGCCCGAGGGTCACCCCTACAAGCTGCGTGGGTGCGTCGTGAAGGGCAGCGAGCGCCAGCGCACCCCTTGGCGCCCGGTGCACGCCTGATCTCCTGATCCGCCGAAGGGCCGGGCCGGGCCGCTCAGCGGCCCGGCCCGCACCCCGGGCAAAGGCTTCCGACGAGGGGCCTTGGGGACCATGCAGATCGTTGCCCTCGACACCTCGGCCCCGTACGGCCTCCGGCCGACCACGCGCGCAGTCCTGGCGGAACGCCGGGGCGGGCCGTCGTCGCGCGGCTTGCCCCACAGCACCGAACACCGCACCGGGATCTGGATCGGCAACCAGAAAGCCCGCCGCGACCGGCCCGACCGGGCGCAGCTCGCCGAGCTCGGCCGGGCCAGGGTCGGGTTCCGCGGCAGCGGTCAGGCGACAACGGATCAGATGGGGCGGACCTGCTGCGCCTGGGGACCCTTGGGGCCCTGGCCAGTGGTGAACTCCACCCGCTGGTTCTCCTCAAGCGACCGGAACCCGGACGCATCGATCTCGGAGAAATGCACGAACACGTCCGGAGTACCGTCATCCGGCGAAATGAACCCGAACCCCTTCTCCGCGTTGAACCACTTCACAGTCCCCTGAGCCATGACACGCCTTTCCGATCCGCCCCAGCCCGCGAACACCGCGGCCGGCAGCAACCCGTTACTCCCCCACCCCGCACAGGCGAAACACCACCGGAGAGTGAAAGAGACGGGACCGGGCACGACACGGCCGGGCCAGCTCCGCAGGCACTGCGCGGGTCCTGCTCGCGTTCCTTCGCCCTGCCGTTGACGCACTTGACCGCCGCGGCACGGAAAGCCTGCTCGGCAGCCGGGTCCCGGGTGGGCCTCACGCGCCTCCGAAAAAACTGCGTACTCCGAGGGAACGTTTCGCTCGGAAGGCTCCTCACCAGGGCGACGGAATCCCCTCGCCGACGTAGGAGAACCCATGCCGTACCGGCCCGCTGCCCCCGCCCCGACCCGCGCCGCCGCGCTCGTCGCCTCGGTGCTCACCATGGACGCCGTACTCCACCTGTACTGGACGACGGGAGCCACATGGCCCGCGGCCGACGACAAGAGCCTGTCCCACGCAGTTCTCGGGACGGAAGTTCCGTTCACCCCACCGATCCTGCTTCCTCTGGTCGCCCTGCTCCTCACCGCCGCCGCCTTCGTCCTCGCCCTCGCCCACTCGCGCCGGCCCCGCCCTCTGATACTCCGCGTCGGTACCCTGGCCGTGGCCGCGGGCCTCTCACTGCGGGCTTTGGCGGGCATCTACTGGCTGTTCGCCAAGGAGACCGGCACCGCCTTCCACTGGCTCAACCTCGTTCTCTACACCCCGCTGTGTGCCGTCCTGGCCGTCGCCGCTCTGCGCGTGGCGCGGTGGAAGGATACGGCCCGTGTCTGATCAACAACCCGATGACCGGACGGTCCGGCTCGTGCGAGCCGCCCAGCGTGGCGACACTCTCGCCATGGCCGAACTCCTCGACGTCCTCGCCCCGTACGTGAGCCGCGTCTGCGCGCCCATAGCCCTGGGCCAGGGCGCGGACGCTGCGCAGGAAGCCCTGGTGGCGGTCTTCAAGTCGCTGCGCACACTGAAGGAGCCGGCCGCACTGCACGGCTGGGTCCGTGCCATCGCGGTACGGGAGGCGATTCGCACCGCGCACCGCGCCGCCCGCACCGTACCGGCCGATCTCAGCGCGCTCCCCGCCCGCGGCGACCCGCAACTCTCCGCCGACATCAGGGACGTACTGGGCCGGCTCTCCCCCGAACACCGCGCGGTACTGATGCTGCGTGACATCGAGGGCCTCGACGAGCGCACCGCCGCCGCCCTGCTGGGCGTGCGCACCGGCACCCTCAAGTCGCGGCTGCACCGGGCCCGCAACACCTTTCGGAAGGCGTGGACGTCATGAACGAGCCCTGGCTCATCACCGACCTTGACCCCGTACGCCGCCTGCACGCCTTGGCCGGCGGTATTCGCGGCGCCTACGTCACCGAGGCGCACATCGAGGCCCCCTTCGAACGGGTCTGGTCCCTGCTGGGCGACCTGGAAGGCACCTTCGGGCAGGTCGTGCCCGACATGGAGCGGCTGCGCGTCGTCCGTCGGCAGGGCAAGCATGTAGAGGCGCTGGCGCGCAGCAGGTACGGAATGCGGGCACGACTGCGCGGGGTGCAGCAGCCCGGCTGGTGCTGGTTGCAGAGCCGGTTCCTGCTGCTCGGCGTGGCGGCGGCGCCGGAAGGCCCGGGCACGCGGGTGGCGTTCACCGGCGGCGTGCGCCTGCCGGCCCACGCCGCTCTGATCCCCCTGGGCGTACGCCGTGAGGGCAGCCGCAGCGTTCAGCGCCTGACGGCCTTGCTGTGACTGTGGAGCCACCGAGTCGGCGGTGATGCGGTCGAGGCGGCTTGTCCATGGCCCGCGCCCGCAACGGCACCCTGTACGCGGCCCCGCGCCCGACTCCCCGGACCCTTCACCGCAAGGCGGTCAGAGCAGGGCGACCACGCCGTGCCCGGAGGCTCGGAGCGTCGGGGTCGCCGTAGTACCGGTCGCCGCCCGGACAGCTGCGGGTGACGGGGGTCCTGTCGTCGGCAGGGGCGGCGGGCGCGGCGGGCACGGCGAGCGCGGACGTGTGATGTGTGGTGCGGATGGGCACGATCAGGACCGGCCGCACACCGCGGCCCGTGCGGCACGTCGACAAGGGACACCGATGGCAACAGGCATTGTGAAGTGGTTCAACGCGGAGAAGGGGTTCGGCTTCATTCAGCAGGACGACGGCGGACCCGACGTGTTCGTCCACTTCTCCGCCATCCAGACCACCGGGTTCAAGGAACTCGCCGAAGGCGCCAAGGTCGAATACGACGTCACCCAGGGACCCAAGGGACCCCAGGCCGAAAACGTGGTGCCGCTCCGCTGACCGACACCGCACCCCACCCGCCCCGCCCCGCCCCGCTCATGACAGGAGCCCCCGGCCGGAACACATCCGGCCGGGGGCTCCCGCACGAGGACCCCACCCCGGCGATGGCTGTCGCGGAACGCGGCCTCCGGATCGCCGGATCGCCGGATCGCCCGGCAGCCTGTGGTCGGACGCCCGCCGTCGGGCCGTCTCAGGCCAGGACGTTCACGGCCCTGGCGACGACGAGTCCGAGGATCATGAGGGAGAGGACGGACTGGAGGGTCATGACGCTCTTGGCCCAGGGGGCGAGTGGCATGACGTCGGTGGGGCTCAGCGCGGTGGAGTTGGTGAACCCGAGGTAGAGGTAGTCGACGTAGTGGGGGCGCCAGTGCGGGGCGTTCAGTTCGGGGCTGAGCTGTTGGGGGAAGGCGAGCGCCGGAGTGGGGAGCATGTGGTGGGCCCGCGCGGCCGGTCCGCCGCTGTCCAGTTCGAAGTACAGCAGGGAGAAGGCGAGAACGGTGGAGGCCCAGACGCTGCCGCCGGCCAGCAGGAGGGCGTTGGCGGAGCTGGTCTCGTGCCCGCCGTGGATGAGATCGTCGATCAGCCGGACGGTCGACCAGATGGCGCTGCCCACGAGCACGACGACCAGAGCGACCGCCACCGAGCGCAGGACGGTGGAGCGCCGGCTGATCCGCCCGGGGTCTCCCGAGATCAGCGCCACCAGCAGGAGGCCTTCGGCCAGGGGAAGCGCCCATCGCGGTCCAAGACGCAGGTCGTCGGGCAGAAGCAGGGTGAGGACCGCAGAAGCGATGACCGCCGCGGCCATCGGCCAGCGGCTCTCGGTGCGGACAGCAGATCTCGGCCCCGGCTCGCGCGGGCTCATACGGTCCGTTTCGGAGGGGTTCTGTCGGGTCACGGCCGATTGCCTCCCGGGCCCGGCGGCAGCTCAGATCGCATGTGCCGCCGAGCTCATACGGCGTCGGCGTTGGGGATGCTGCCGGTCGTCCTCGGTGTCGGATCCATGTGCCGCTCCTCGCAGGTGAAGGCGTACGGGGCGGGCGCCCCGACGGCCTCGACGACCGCTCCTGGGACGCTCGCCCGAAATGACGCGGCGCCGGACCTCGGTTCCACCGTAGACCGGGGTGATCAAGGCCTGCGGCCGACACGCTCCGCAACGCCCCGCTCCTGCCGACGAGGCGGACTCCGTGGTGCGTGCGGTTACCCGTCCTGCGCGGTCAGGAGCAGGAGCAGGACCAGGGCCTTGGAGTAGGTGCTGCCGAGCGCGGTGGCCACCGTCTCGGCGGACATGCCGTCGTCGCGCAGCGCACCGGCTGTCTCCCGGCCGACGCGGCCGGCGATCCGCTCCGGCACACCGGCGGCGCGCAGCGCGGCCAGTGGCGAGGCCGCGGCGGTGGCGGCCAGGAGCGCGGCCAGTGGCTCGGGCAGCGGTACGGCGGTGCCGCGCCATCCGCACGTGCACACCGCCCGGAGGGCCTCGGCGCGCGGGCGGCGGGCCCGGCCGTCGTAGGCGCCACGGTGATCAGAGTGCTGGTGAGAGCGTTGTCGCCGAGCGGGGAGCCGGTCACGACGGCCGTGGCCAACAGGACGGCGGCGGTGCCCTCAAGGGTGGTCGCGGCGCGACACCGAAACCCCGCTCCAGCGCCTGGTCAACAGCAGCACGAACTGCTCGGTGGTGCCCACCGTCCTCGCCGCGCCCGGCGAACAGGAGCGGCGGCCCATCCATCGGCCGGGGTTCAGCGAGGGCGGCTTCGAGGCCCTCGACGTGCTCGCCCGGCACCCCGCGTGTCCGCCGCCGCCCGTGTCCGGGACCCGTTCCTCCTCAGCGACCGGCCACCCCACCCGAAGCTCGCCGAAGTCGTGGGCAGCGCCGCGCGCCTGTGGGACACCGCGTGGCCGGCTCCCGCCGTGCGGTACCTGCTCGCCCTCGAATCCCGCCTCCACCCGGCCCGGAACGCCCGGGAAGGGTGAAGGCGGGAAGGACGGATCAGTCCTTCAGCAGCTCGTCGCGCACCGCAATCCAGTCCAGGGCGGACCGGATGCCCTCTTCCACGGACAGCTTCGGCGTCCACCCCAGCAGCTCGGCCGCCCGGTCGCTCTTGGTGTAGCCGCCGGCGACGTCACCGGGGCGGGGCTCGGTGTCGACGGTGGCCAGGGGGGTGCTGACGACGTTGTTGAACGCCGCGCACAGCTCCCGGACGGTGGTACCGGAGCCGGTGCCCAGGTTGATCGCGATCGAGCGCTTCGACTCCGTGAGGATGGAGTCGAAGCGCTCGATCGCCGCGACGTGGGCGGCGGCGAGGTCCCAGACGTGTACGTAGTCCCGGATGCCCGTACCGTCGCGCGTCGGGTAGTTCGTACCGGTGATCGGGAACGGGCGACCTTCCCGGTGCGCCTGGATGAGCACGCCCAGGGCGTGGCTGGGACGCCTGAGCTGCAGGCCCGTGCGCAGCTCCGGGTCGGCCCCGACCGGGTTGAAGTACCGCAACGACAGCACACGCGGCCCGGCCACAGCGATGTCGGCGAACATGCCCTCGCACACGGCCTTGGTCCGCGCGTAGGGGCTCTGCGGCGCCAGCGGCGAGTCCTCGTTGACGGGCGAGCCGTCCTCGGCCTGGTAGATGGAGGCCGAGGAGCTGAAGATGATGCGGTCGCAGCCGTTGCGGTGCAGGTGGCTGACGAAGGACAAGCTCTTGCTGACGTTCGCTTCGTAGTAGCCGATCGGGTCCGCGACGGACTCGGGCACCACGATGAGTGCCGCGCAGTGCACCACGGTGGAGATGTCCGGGTGTTCCGAGAAGATCCGGTCGATCAGCGTGCCGTCCGCGATGTCGCCCTCGTAGAAGGTGCGGCCCTCGGTGAACTCTCTGCGGCCTCGGACCAAGTTGTCGAGGATCACGGGGGTCATGCCCGCGTCCAGGCAAGCCGAGGCGACCGTGCTGCCGATGTAGCCGGCACCTCCGGCAATGAGGACGGTTGTCACGATGATCTCTTCCCGATCGTTCGGACCTGACTGGCCAGGCTAACCGATCGTTTCAGGATGAGTTGAGTGTGGATCTTGTGCCCGATCTTGGTCGGCAGGGTGTTCGGAGCGGCTTACGTCACCGGCACGGCAGCGAAGTCGGGTTCCTGCCCTTGGGGGCTGCACTCAGGTGAGGTCGAAGGTGCCGTTCGCGGAGCCGTCTCGGTCCGGTGCCTCCGTGAGCGAGAGGGTGCCGTTCTCCGCCTCGACGACTCGCACCATGATCCCGCCGCGATCCTCGCCGGGAAACGCGATGGAGAAGTAGGGATCCATCTCCATGAGGAAGTCCCAGCCCTCGCGCTGGGTCGTGTCGAGGGCGTTGGCATGCCGACCGGTTGCCCGCAACGTGCCGACCGCGTCGACAGTGACGGTGATGTCGATGTCGTACATCTCAAGGCAAGTCGACTGATTGGCCCACCATTCGAGGCGGGCCTGACCCACGAATCGATCCATGAGCACACTATGCACGGTGCCTGGTGCTGTGACCGGACGGGCGAATCTGTGAAGCTGCCCGCCGTCCTGGGTCAGGCCCACCCGTTCGTAGCCCAGGCGCTCGTACCATGCGGCGGCCGGTGCCCCGGGGCAGACGGCGCGTTCCATCACGGCGAAGGTGCGGTGCCCGTCCTCGCGGGTGGACTCTTCCGGCAGGTCGGTGTCCAGGAATCCGGACCACCATCCGGTGGTGGACGCGAGGGGAAGGCCGTAGGCGGCTTCCTGCCGTTCCGGGGAACGGCGCAGCCGCGACGCGGCGGCGCGGTGATGCCCGGCTGCCGTGAGCGGCTCGGCCTGTGCCGAGGCGCGTTCGGCGGCCCGCCGGGCACGGTCCGGCCTGGACCGGGGAACGGGTTCACGGGGAGGCTCTACTTCAGCACCTCGTCGGCGCGCATCCAGTGCCCGTCGGCGCTCCACCCGAGCAGCCGACGGGCACGGCCGTGCTCTCCCGTGCCGTCCGCTCCGAAGGAGGCGCCCGCCGCCACCAGGCGCAGCCCGGCGAGGGCCGGGGCCAGCCGCGCCTGGACGAGCGGTGGCCGGCGCACGATGTCCGTCTCGATCCACGCCAGCACGGCCGCCCGCTCGGTCTCCTCGCACAGGGAGAGGTGGAACAGCATCTGTCGCCATGCGTACGCGGTGTCCTTGATGGTGGACAGCATCGGTTGGCCCGCCATCCGGTTCACCAGGCGGCACACCATGTCGAAGCAGTCCCGGGCCAGTGCCGCCCAGCCTGTCGGCGGGGCGATCCTCACCCGGGCGGCCAGGGTGGCCAGGTTGTGGGTCGTGAGGATCTGGGCCTGTTCGATCACCATGCCGTTCACGGCCGGCCACCAGCTCAGCCCGTCGGTCCCGGCACGCTCGGCGCACAGCTTCGCGAACTCCTCGGCGCTGCGGGACGGCCGGCCGCGCTGCGCGGTGTCGGCGGCATGCGCGACCGCCATCCGGCGCAGCCGCGCGTAGTCGATGGCGTAGTACCGCTCGTACAGGCTCCCTTCGAGGAGGTCGGCCGCGATCCGTGCGGCCACGAGGAACTTCGGGCTGAAGGTCCCCATGAAGATGTCGGCGGCGAGCTCCTCCACGAACGGCGTGCCCAGCTCGGCCTGTCGGCCCAGGTGTGACAGCTCCCGCACCAGCGGATTGGGCAGCACGGTCGCGGGGAAGGCGGACACGGCCAGCTCGCCGAGCCGGCGCAGTGCCTCCTCGGCCTGCTCGTGGGCGCCCGCGTCGGCGTTCCGGTGCGCGGAGACCGCCCGCAGCCACGGGAGTTCCTCGATCCGCACCTGGTGCTGGAGGTTCAGCAGCAGCAGGGAGCGGCGGTTGCGGAAGGCGCAGTAGGTGCCCGCCATCAGGTTCCGTAGCGGCTTGTCGGCGTACTGGTCGGCGGTGACAGCGGCGACGAGCTGCGGCACGAGCTCCGCGAGTACCTCGGCGGACGGCACCACTCCGCGCGCCACCAGCTCCTCCAGCGGGGCGCTGAGCGCGGTGCGGACGCAGTTCCCGATCGCCGGGGGCACGGCCGCGCCCACGGGCAGGCCGGTCTCCAGGGACTCCTGCTCGCTCACCGGGGCCAGCGGCGTGTCCACGTCGGCAGTTCCACCGGCCTGGTCGAGCCGGGAAATACGGCGCAGCACCAGCGCGGCCAGCGCGTGGTGCGAGGGCAGCGCCGCCTGATGGGCCTGGATCCGGCGCAGCCGGGTATGCCCGGGAGAGCCGGGTGCGCCGCGCTTGGTGACCATCGAGGTCACGGCCACGCGCAGCAGTCCGGCGAGCCGGGGTGCCAGGACGCGGCCCGCGAGCTCCTCTTCCAGGGCCCGGCGCAGGATGGCGGCGTTCGACTTCGGGTCCAGGTGCTTGGTGCAGCGGGTGTGCGCGGCGGCGAGGGACCCGTAGCGGGCCAGCAGAGCGGCGCCGTCCGCCTGCCAGCGCGGGCGGGGCGTACCCGAAGCGGCCTCCAGCCGGTGGGCGAGCAGCTCGTCCTCGAAGGGCGCCCAGACGGTGAGTGCCTCCCGCTGGGTCTCCACGGCCGCGTTGGGCCGGCGGCGGGCGAGCGCAGCCGCGGCGTCGCCGACGGTCCGGCGGTGCACGGCGCCCGCACCGGGGGTGGGCCGGTCGGTGGGGCGCGGCAGGAAGCGCAGCCGGTCGGCGAACGGGCGCAGCACGGTGACGAGTTCGGTGGCGGCGTCGAAGTCCCCGGCGCGGACCAGCCAGGCCACGGTGGCCAGCGCGGCCTCCTCCGGCACGTGGATCTCGTAGTGCCCGCTGTCCAGCAGGGACCAGAGGCGGACCAGGCCGTCGTCGGTCAGGAAGTGGGCGAAGAGCTCCGACCGGGTCGCCGGTACGCCGGCCAGCCGGGCGGCTTCCTCCTCGTACGGCAGCAGTGGTCCGCCGGCCGTGGCGGAGCCGGTGGCGAAACCGCCGGTGACCACGTCCGGGGTCACCCAGGCGGGCAGGGCAGCCACCGGGGTGCGCGATCCGATGGCCAGGGAGCCCGAGCTGATGCCGGACAGGACCTGACGCCACTGCTGAGCCCGGAAGCGGGCGCGCTCGCGCGTGGCGGTGTCCTCGTGGAGGACGGAGGTCCGCACGGCCTGGGCCAGCCGGCCCGCGGCGTAGGAGGCGGACACGGACACCGGTGCGGCCTCGGACACCGCCTCGGCGGTTGCCTTCGAAGCGGACCGGTTCGGGAGCTGCTTGTCAGCGTGTGCGTTCATGGCCGACGCGGCAGGTTCTGCCCCTGCGCCCTCCGGGTAGGAAGCCCGGCGCTCTGCTGCTGAGCTACACGTCGTGGTCGTGGTGTGAACCTATGCGGTGGACCGGCGCCTGCACAAAGGCTTTGTCGTGTGTCCCGCCGGGGGTCCCGGTCGGCCCCGGCGTCCCCGCACGTTCCGTTGGCGCGGGCGGGCCCACGCGGACTCGCTGCCGTGACGGCCGTGCCCCCCTCAGCGTGTACATGGTGTCCGGGATGGCGGGTGTGGTCGGGGAAGTTGCGAGCCCGCGGATCTCAGCGGGCGACAACATGGGGCGGCCCGCTGCGGTCCGGAAGCCGGGACAGCCGTGGGCGCGGGGGAGCCGGGGGGGGTGCCCACAGGTCGGGGGACGGGGCCACGAGCGGCTCGATCGCCGCCCCGGCCTGATCAGCCGCCCAGCTCTTGGCCAATCTGCCGACCTGTCGGACTGTTCCAGCCCATGGGGACTAGCGTCTGGGTATGGCTCTCACTGCGGCTCGCCTGAACCAGTCACGTGTCGTACTTCAGCACATAGTCGAGACAACCGGGCTTTCGGCGGCAGGCGCGAAACCCTTGCGGTTGGAGGAGAACGATGTCTGGCTCCTGCCATCGGTGGGAGTCGTACGGATCGCCCGGCCTGGCCGTGAACGGGCTGCCGCTCGTGAGGTTGCCGTCGCACGCTGGTTGGCCGATCAGGGCTTTCCGGCGGTTCGCCCGCTATCGCTTGAGCAGCCCGTCCACGCAGGAGGGCGCGCGGCGACGTTCTGGGAGGTCCTTCCACCTCACCGCCCGGATACTGCAGGTGAACTGGCACCCCTCCTGCGCGATCTCCACCGGCTTCCGGTACCGGACATTGAACTTGGGACCCTCGACCCCTTCTTCCGTATCGCTGAGCGGCTGGAAGCGACACAGCTGCCGACCCCGGCCGAACGTGCCTTTCTCCATGACCGTCTCGACAAGCTCCGCGCAGATTGGCGCCGGCTCCCCGAAGGTCTACCCAGGTCTGTCATTCACGGCGATGCCTGGGGCGGCAACTGCGCGATCACCGCTGACGGGCCGGTCCTCTTGGATTTCGAGTGGACCTGCATAGGCCCCCCGGAGTGGGACTTGACGTACACGGCCGCCGCGCAAGACACCTTCGGCAGCGTCATCGAGGCAACCTACAGGCGATTTGTGACGGCGTACGGCCACGATGTCCGGTCTTGGGAGGGCTACTCCACCCTCCGCGCCATCCGTGAGTTGCAGCTGGTTTCCTTCGCCCTGCAGATCGCCGAGCAGGACCCGGCCGCCCGCACTGAGGCCAGGCATCGAATCGACTGCGTAAGGGGCCGGGGAGGGGCCCGGCCATGGGGGTGGACAGCAGTCGGCTGACGACCTCGCACATGGTTTCCAGGGAGACTCCGAGAGCCCCGGGAGCTGGGCATCCATCACCAGAGATCGTTCTTCGCTCACCAGGCCGCCTCGTCCTCTGCACCGTTCAAACCTCAATCTCAACCTCAGCCTCACGATCCGTGACCTTTTCGACGACACCCCCTGGCGATACTTGGGCATCGTCGGTCTCGTGAACTCGACGCCCGTCTCGCGCTGTCGGTCAGACCCGCTGCATGGCCTTGAGGTCGTGCAGCGTCAGCTCATTCGTGGCACGGTGGGCCGGGCCGCTCTGTGTCCAGGACAGGATCGCGGGATGCGCCTTCTCGTAGAGGGCACCGGCTGCCGTGTTCCGTCCGTCAGTCTCGGCGACCTGGCTGAGGTAGGCAGCCAGGGCGTGCGGCCCTCCGCCGCGGTATCCGATGCCGTAACCAAGAGCGCGGCGTTGCGGCAGGATCGACAGGAGTCCCTTCGCGGTTCGGGCCCAGAACAGGCCGCGGCTGACGATGAAACGGCTGAAGGTGTCATCGGGGCGGAGATCAAGGGGGGCGTACGTCCGGTAGGTCCACTGGTCCACGCCATCTTCGCCCGGGCGTTCGAAATGCTCGCCCACGACGGGCAGTCCGAACGCGGGGTCGTAGAGGGTCCGACGGCACGCGCAGCCCGGGTCGCGGACGGCAGACGGGCTGTTCTTGTCCTCTTCGACGCACGGGTGGAAGAGGGCCGGGATTTTCTCTGGCTCCACGAGCATGCAGTGCATTGCGTTGGGCTCACAGCGGACCAGCCTGCTCACCCACTCCTCAGCATGAGGTGTCCGGGGCTCGATGGACACCTCGCCATTCTGCGATGCCGAGGCGATGCCCAGCCGTGCCTCGGTGATGAGGACGAAGTTCAGATAGCCATTCGTCGGATCGGTCAGGTTCAAGTCGGGAGCCTGGTAGGTCAACGTGGCGCTCCAATGCAAAGTGTTCCTGATGGTTCGGGAATGGATACGGGGTCAGATCGTGTCGTGCTCCAAGCGTGGGGTGAAGCAGGATCCAGGAACTGTTCGCTGTCGGCCGGCTCAAGCCCGATCTCTTGCAAGACGGCGGCCGGGTCCCGGTTCGACCCGGTAGTGGGCGGAGGCCCCGGCTACGGGTGTGGGGCCTGGTCCGGTGGTGCCGGTCCCGCACTGCGGTGTCAGGTCCGCCGTACGGGACCGGCGGCTTTGGGGGGTGTCTTGCCGATCGGGCCGGGCTCGCGGGGGCTGGTGGAGGGCGGCCCGCTGGGAGTACCAGGTGGCCGTGGAAGCAACAACCACACTGGCCGGCGCCACGTCGTTCAGGACTGCCATGCCGGCTCCTCACGGACGAAGAAGGAAAGCGAAGACACCCGACGCGTCATCCGCCCACCATGCTCTCCGCGGAGAGCATGGTGGAGAAGCCTCCGGTTGCTGATCACCGTGCGGCTCACGGCCACGATGCCCTCGGCCGTCACGTTGGCCAGGGCTCGCCGTGCACGGGCGAGCGCCGCCTCGGCGAGTGGGCTGACCGTCTCCTGGTCCGGGCGGACCAGTGCGTACGGGGAGTACGCGACTGCCGCGGCCCGAGCGGCCGCCTGGCGGCTCTCTGCTTCCCACGGCGGTGTCGTCAAGGGACCGGACGACCGGTGTCCGGAGCGCGTAAACCGGCTGGGGCACGCGGCGACGGGCGCATTGGCGATGGTGTTCGCGGTCACCGCACGTGCGGTGACGACCGACAACCCTCGTCGGCAACAGCTTCACTGCGAAGGTCCTTCCGTTCTGGTGCGGGCGATGCGAGGGGGTTTCACCGCGATGCCGGCGTAGGCCGACGACAGGTGGACGGGGTCCTGGTACCGGCTGTGCTCGCGGTGGTAGCGGGCGGCCGGGGCCAACGCCACACGAGCGCCGCCGCGCAAGTCCGGCCATGCGCCGAAGAGCGGCCGCAGAGTGCTCAGGCGGCGCTGCCGGTAGGCAATCCCGTGGGCCCGGTACACGGTGGGTACCCGCCGGACTCCCGGGGCGCGAAGCCGCGCCGTGGCGTGGCTGACGGACACGGCGCTGTCGGCCGGAAGCAGGTCCCGCAGGTCGGCCATCAGTTCCTGTACGGGGCCGTCCTCGATCCACGGCAGGACGTCGTGCAGCAGGACGGCAACCGGCGAGGCGAAGTCCAGGAGCCGGCCGCTGGTCAGTCTGCCGATCAGGGATCGCATGTGGGTGATGTCGGCGAGGACGGCCGCCGGTTCCGGACCGCTCGTGCGCCCGACGTACAGAACGCGGGAATGAGCGATCACGTCGTGATCTACGTCGACGTATACGACGCGTGCTTCCGGCTGAACGCGGTGGGCGATCTCGTGCGTACTCAAGGACAGAATCGCCGGTACATCCTGACGCCGGGACGGCGGGAAGCCGGATCCCAGGTCCAGGAACTGGGTAAAGCCACGCTCGGCAAGGCAGTGCACGCTCCACGCCCCGTACTCGCGGGTGATGTCGACCGCGGTCTGCTGGAGCGGGAACGCCTCACCGATCGCGGTGGCGGCGAGCACGTCCGCCTCGTAGAAGTCCTTGCCACGTGCCCACACGTCGTGAACCCGCGAGGGCCGGACCGACCGGAGGGCGTCTTCCGTCGGGGCGGGGATGCCGACGGCAAGCCCTTCCTCGATGAGATTCACGACCACTCCTGCTCACGGGTGAGTGCGGGATCCGGCGGTACAGCCGGCAGAAACTGCTGTGCGCAGAGGACACTTCGCCTGGACCTCAGGCGGCCACTGCATCAGCGGCGAGGATGCCGGGGGCGGTACTGATGATGACCACGATGTCCTTTCCGCCCCCCGGGCTCGGCGTGATGGCTACGCTGGCGGCCAGTTCCCGCACGATGTGAAGACCGCGATCGCCGAGCACCGTCACCACCAGGCCGAGGTCCGGGGCCAGCTCGTCGAGGCCCCACATCCGCACGCCCTCCACCAGCAGGCGCCCGGCGTGGTGGATCGAGCGCTCTGTCAGGTCGAGGTCCAGATCCATGTGACCCGGCCGGGCGTGAAGGCTGCTCCGCGTCCGTTCGAGGCGGGTGAGATCGAGGGGTGTCGTCGCCATGTCTGGTCCGGTTCCGTTGACCTGAAACCCCGTTACGGGGCCCTGGTTGCGGTGGTTGCGGTGTGTACTGGGTGTGCGCCGGTCAGAAACCATTGAGGCAGTGCGCCCGGCGCATGGGCAGAGGTCGATGCGGATACCTCGCGAAATCCGCATGAGGAGGTCGGGTCTGCGATGCCGCAGCCGGAGAAGGTCCTCGACCCGGCCAGCTCTCCTGAGGCCTGGTTCGGCCACGAGATCATACACCGCCGCAAGGAAGCCGGCTACCACAACGCCGGTCCTTTGGCGGCAGACCTGCAGGTCAGCGTGGACGTGATCCTCAAGGTCGAAAGGGGCGTCTACCGCTGCCCCAGGGACCTGGCCCGCCGGCTCGACGACCTCCTCGAAACCGGCGGCCTCTTCACAAGGGCCTGGGCCATGGCCTTCGGCGATGCGGATAAACGGGGCCCTGATGCGGATGGAAGGCCTCGGCACCCTGCCGATCCCATCGCAGGGCAGGCCGCACGGAGCATCCTGGAGGGAGGTAGCGCATCCGTAGCAACGAGGAGTTCTGACCCTGTGCCCGTGGACCGTCGAACTCTCCTCGCCCTCGGCGGCCTGGCCATCGCCGCGCCGCTGGACCTGGCCCGCCTCCTCACCCCCACCACCGCTCCGCCTCTGCCCGTACGGATCACCCCGACCGAGATCCGCCGCCTGCAGGACATCGCTCATGGCCTTCACGGCTGGGACAACCGGCACGGTGGCGGCGGCCTGATCAGCCAGCTGTCCGGCGCCTGCGTCCAGTGGGCGATCAGGCTGCTGTCGGTTGACTGCCCACCGCAGCTGCGCCTCGACTTCCTTGCCGCCGTCGCCCGCCTCGGGCTCGTCGCCGGTGCAAGCCAGTTCGATGTCCACCAGCACGAGGAAGCCCGGCTCGCCTTCAAGGTCGCGGTCGAGTGCGCGGAAGAGGGCAAGCACTGGCACCTGCGTGCCAAGGGCTACAGCTTCCTCGCCCGTCAAGCCGCCTGGACCGGTGACGCCGACGACGCTCTCACCCACGCCGAGAAGGGCCTCGTCCGATCCGACCGCTTGACCGCCACCGAGCGCGCGATGCTCCACACCGCGCGGGCGAGGGCCTTCGGAAAGCTCCGCGACGTACAAGGGACCTTGGCCGCGATCGGCGCGGCCGACGACGCCTTTTCCCGGCGTCGCCCGGAGGAGGACCCACCCTGGATGGCCTACTACGACGAGGCCCAGCACAACGGCGACACCGCCCACGCGCTCTTCGATCTTGCCGTCGGCATCGACACCCACGACCCGGCCGAGGCGGTCACCCGGTTCCAGCGCGCGGTACACGGGCACAGCCCGGGGTTTGAGCGCTCCAGGGCGATGTCCTGCACCAAGCTGGCGTCTTTGGTCATGTACCGGGGTGACCCGAGCGAAGCCGTCGCGCTCGGGAACACGGCCCTGGACCTCGGGGCCGGACTCACGTCGCTCCGTGCAGCGGACGACCTCCGTGAACTCGGCCGCGTCGCCGGCCGTCATCCTCGACTCCCGGGGACGGCCATCCTCCGCGAGCGGATCGCCGCTACCGTGCACGCATGATGATCCCGGCCCAGCCCTTGGCCGTCGTCGTACGCGAAGCGTGCGCCGCCGCAGGCATCGATCCCCGCGGTGCAGAACCTATACGCATCGCCGAAAACGAGATCTGGCGCCTCCCCACCGGCGTCATCGTGCGGATCGCCCGCCCGGGCCAGGGCTACGCAGCGTCGCGCGAAGTCCGCGTCGCGCGCTGGCTCTTGGACGCCGGCATCCCGACGGTCAACCCGTTGTCCGTCTACCAGCCCGTTCTCGCGGCGGGCCGGCCGGTGACCTTCTGGGAAGAGTTGCCGCCGCACGAGCACGGGAACTTCTCGGATGTCGCCAAGGCCCTGAAGGCACTGCACGCGCTGCCCGCCCCCGACTTCGACATCGGTCGACTCAACCCGTTCGCGCGCATTCCGGAGCGCCTCTCCGCAGCAGGGACGCTTACCGAGCGAGACCGGATGTGGCTTCTCGACCTCCACGACGAACTCATCCAGCACTGGACCGGAGGTCTTGCGGAAGGGCTTCCTCACCGTGCCGTCCACGGCGACGCCTGGCCCGGCAACATCGTGCGCGCCGGACGCCAGACCGTACTCATGGACCTGGAGCGGTTCTCCGTAGGGCCACCCGAATGGGATCTGGTCTCCACCGCTGTCCGCGCGCACACCACTGGCGCCGTCACCGCAACCGAGTACGCGAAATTCTGCGAGCTGTACGGCTACGACGTCACCTTATGGCAGGGATACGACATCCTGGCCGGAGCCCGTGAATTGCGCATGGTCTCCTACGCCGCGCAGCACGCGGCCAGTCACCCGGCCTGGCGAGAGCAAGCGCAGTACCGCGTGGATTGCCTCCGCGGCCACCATGGCCCCCGGCCCTGGAAGTGGAAGGGCATCATGTAGCCGAGCGCCTCCATCGGTGTCACAAACAGCGATCAGGAGACCGGCTTCGCCTGGCGCGCCCTGGACGCCGGATGGGACATCCACCGGCACGAAGCCCTGCACCCGTCACCGGAGGCTGCCTCAGAGAGGCAGTCAAAGGGACTTTCTCGTCCTTTTCATGGCCCATTTCATGCCTTCATAGCGCCAAGCTCTACTGCCGCTTACTCTCAACATGGCCACGAAGTGGCCATGTTTTGATACCGCTGCCACGATGAGGCGCTCACGCTTGCTACCAGACGAACCTCACCCTGCAGGGCCATGTTCCACCACGGCCTTCTACCGGTGGGGATTCGCGGATTTCCCCTCACAGGAACGGACAACCTGGCCAAAGAACGGCAGGCGGCCTCCACTCCTCTGAGCTCGACTCGACTCGAGGAGACAGGCCATGGAAGTTGGCTCCGCTGCGCCCCTGCCGGCAGCGGTACAGCCCAGCTGCTTATGCGGTGGCATCGCGCCCGCCCGGCTGCGCCCTCTCCCGGAAACGCCGCTTCGGCGGCCGAGACCGTCGCTCATGTGCTGGCCGGTCGACACGTTCGCCGGCGAACCGGACGAGGCCACCGCTCTGTTCGAGTGGCTGCTGATCCTGGTACCCGGTTCCGGTGACCGCACGCATGGCCCGTGGCCCGTGCGCCGCCTCCGCGCCGGCGTCCGCTCCGTGCCCCCGCCGAGTTCCAGCCCGGGCTTGCGCCCAGACCGGTTCGGCAACAACGGGAGCCGGGTCTTCAACGATCCTCTGCCCCTGCTCACAGCGCCTCGGCCGCAGCCCGACGCAGCTGGATTCCACCGTCAGCCCGTGAGGATTTGATGACCACATTAATAGAGGCCGCGACTGTCGTCGTGCCGTCGGCGCTGGCTCTGGCGGGCGGAGGCGCGGCCTGGCACCTGAGGGGAAGTCTTCGTGCGGAACGCCGCAGGGCCGAGAGGCTCCACCGGCACGCCGAGACCCTCGCTGCGCAGCTGCGGGATACCGAACTGCTCCTGGGGCAGGTAGCAGATGACATCGTGCCCTCACTGCAGGCCGCCGTTGTCCGGCGCGGGTCCGGACAGGGTTTCACCCTTGAGATGCCCAACGGGCTGACGGGCGCGCTGGTGGCCGAGCGGGTGAGAGCCGTCGTCGACTCCGTGGCGTGGGCTCTGCGGCAGGTGCAGTACGACGCGGAGACGGCAACGGGTGTCCAGATATCCAAGGTCACGCAGGCCGCCGACCGCAAGACCGCCGAAGCACGGCACGCAGCTGAGGAGGCCGCCCAAGCGGCGGTGCGCAGCTTCGCCGCCTCCCTGGTGGCAACCACATCCCGGGTGAGCCGGCAGATCAGCGAGGGCGTCCGGCAGCACGCGAACGATGACGCGTACGCCACGCTCGTCACCATCGACCGTCTTGTGCAGCAGCTGCTGCTGGCCGCGCAGAGCTATGTGATCCTCGGCGGGGGGAAGCTGTCGCGCCGCTGGCCGGCCACCTCGCTCACCGACGTGATCCACGCCGCCATGGGCCACCTTGACGGCTTCGAGCGGATCAAGTGCGAGGAGTCCGACGTCGGCGTGGTCAGCCGGGCCGTCGGCCCGGCCGTCCATACCCTTGCCGTGCTTCTCGACAACGCCCTGAAGTACTCGCCCAAGTCCGCCGCTGTGGAAGTGCGGCTGCTGGAGGGCCATCACGGCGTGACGGTGAGGATCGACGACTGCGGTCTGCAGATGAACCGGGAGGCACTGGTCCTGGCCCGCAGGATCCTGGGGGGCGAGAAAACGGAGACCGTCACCCGCCTCGGCGCGCACCCGCGGACCGGCTTCCCCGTGGCCGCGAGGCTGGCTCGCGAGTACGGCTTCAGCGTCGACCTGGAAGCCCCCAACCGGTACAGGGGTACCTCCGCGCAGGTCTTCCTCCCGCGGGCTCTGCTGACCAGTGTCCCCGTGGGCACGATCGAGGCCGCCACGCCCGCGGCGAAGGCGCCGGCACCTGCGACCACCTCCACCGGTCTGACGGTGAGGCAGCGCAACACGGCTGTCGGCCCTCGGCACGCGGCCGACCCCGGACCGTCGCTCCCCGGCCGTGCGGGCGTGGCCGCCGCATGGGCGACCGGCACCCGGCGTGCACGTCAGTCCCCCACCTCCGGCGAAGGAGCCTGATCATGTTCACCGACACGCACGCAAACACGCTCGGCTGGCTGCTCGACAAGCAGCTCGGCACCCTCGATGGAGTCAGGTGCGCGGTCCTGATCAGCGCTGACGGCCTGCTGCACTCCCGCACGTCCTCCATCACCCAGGAGCAGGGGGAGCGGCACGCCGCCATCACCTCCAGCCTGCGCGGGGCGGCGCGGACGTACAGCGAGGAGTTCGACGGCGGTGGGGTGCGGCAGGTTCTGCTGGAGATGCATGAATACGTGTGCCTGATCACGCAGGCCGGTGAGAACATGCTGCTCCTGGTGCAGACCACCGGCCCGGACGCCGACATCGCAACGATCGCCCACCAGATGGGCGAGCTCGCCGGGAGCGTAGGCGCCCAGATGGCGGTTGAAGCGCGGAATACCGGCCCGGAAGCGCAGGCAGCAGGGTGACCGGGCCGCGGCGGGACCCGGACATGGTCAGGCCCTTCGTGCGGACCGGCGGGCGCGTCCGCCCCACTCGTCCGGACGTGCGCCTGGAGTCTCTGGTGCTCGCCGCGACCGGCCCTGCCGACAGGCTCAGGCCGGATCACCGCCGGGTGCTGGCCCTGGCCCACGGTGTCCGGGGCGGCCTGGCGGTGGCCGACATCGCCGCCGTCCTGAACCTGCCCCCGTCCACGGTCCTCATCCTTGTCTGCGACCTGATGGACAGCGGTCACCTGACCATCCCCAAGCGTGCTCGTGACGGTCAGCCTGAGATCGACATCCTGAGGGAGGTGCTCCGTGGTCTACAAGCCAAGATCTGAGTTGTCCCCCACCACCGCGGTCCACTCTGCGAAAATCGTCATCGCGGGCGGGTTCGGTGTCGGCAAGACCACCTTCGTCAGTGCTGTCTCCGAGGTGCCGACATTGCATATGGACGAGCTGATCACCGAGGCCAGCGCCGGAGTGGACAACCTGGCCCGCGCCCCGCAGAAGAAGACGACCACCGTCGGCGTCGACTTCGGCCGTATCCACATCAACGATGCGCTGGTGCTCTACCTGTTCGGCACCCCCGGCCAGACCAGGTTCCGGCCCCTGTGGCGGAATCTGACCGAGGGCGCGCTCGGTGCTCTGGTCCTGGCCGACACCCGCGACCTGGACGCCTCCCACGAGCACCTCTCCCTCCTGGAAGACCAGGGCACCCCGTACGCGGTGGCGATCAACAACTTCGACGGATCCCCCAGCCATCCGCCCGAAGAGATTCGCCAGGCCCTGGCCCTGGACGGGAGCACACCGCTGACCGAATGCGACGCCCGGGTGGGCCGTTCCGGCTACCTGGCACTGATCGAACTCGTCAACTACCTGACCTCCCGCTCCCTGCGCCCCCTGGAGTGCCGCTCGTGACCACAGCCGCCCTCGGCATCGCACCACCGCCGCGCATCGCGCTCTACGAGGCGGAGTTCGCCGCCGACCCGCACGCCGCCTATGCCCGGATGCGTGCCGCGCACGGTCCGCTCGTCCCCGTCGACTTGGCTCCCGGTGTGCCGGCGACCCTCGTCATCGGCTACGAGCAGGCCCGGCACATCCTCAACGACGAGCTCCGCTTCCCCGCCGACCCCCGCATGTGGGAGCGGGCGATCCCCGACACCTGCCCCGTGCGGCCGATGATGGAGTGGCGGCCCAACGCGCTGCGATCGGACGGTGCCGTGCACTCCCGCTACCGGGCTGCGAACACGGCCGCCCTCGACGCCGTCGACCAGCACCACCTGCACGCCCTGGTCGAACAGGTTGCTGCCGACACCATTGCCGAGTTCCGCCCTTCGGGCCGAGCCGACCTGCTGTCGCAGTTCGCGTGGCCGATCGCCTTCCGTGTTCTGAGTGCGCTGCTGGGCTGCCCGGACGAGATCGGGCACCGGATCGCCGACGGCATGGCGAAGATCTTCGACGGCGTGAACGCGGCGGCCGGCAATCGGATCCTCGCCCAAGCGGTGTCCGACCTGGTCTCCCTGCGTCGTCAGCGGCCCGGCCACGACATCACTTCCCGGCTCGTCGGGCACTCCGCGCGTCTTGACGATGGCGAGATGGCACACCAGCTCGTCACGCTGTACGGCGCGGGCATCGAGCCTCTGACCAACCTGATCGCCAACGCGGTCCTCAAGCTCCTCACCGACGAGGAGTTGTCCGCGGACGTGCACGCCGGCGGGTCTTCCGTACGGGAAGCCCTGGACACGGTCCTCTATCGTGACCCGCCGTTGGCGAACTACTGCGTCTCGTACCCGGCCCAGCCCGTCAACGTCGACGGGGTCGTACTGCCCGCCCACCAGCCGGTCGTCATCTCGATGACGGCGTGCAACAACGACCCCGCTCTCGGCGAGACGGGCGGCTCCGGCGACCGGGCCCACCTGTCGTGGAGCACCGGCCCGCACGCCTGCCCGGCGCGCTCGCATGCCTACCTCATCGCCGAGACGGCCATCACCCACCTGCTCGATGCCCTGCCCGAGATGGACCTCGCCTGCCCGCCCGATGCCCTGACGTGGCGTCCGGGCCCGTTCCACCGTGCCCTGGCCCATCTGCCGGTCCTCTTCCCCGCCCCCATCGCAGCCTGAAGGAGTACCGATGGCACCGCAGTCCACCGCTCCGATCGTCCTCGACCCCACCGGCGCCGACCACCACGGCGAGCACCAGCAGCTGCGCGGCCACGGATCCGCGGTCCGCGTGGACGTCCTCGGGGTGTCCGCCTGGTCCGTCACCGACCCAGCCCTCCTGAAGAACCTGCTGACCAGCCCCGACGTGTCCAAGGACGCCCGTGCCCACTGGCCGACGTTCAGCGAGGTCGTACAGACATGGCCTCTGGCCCTGTGGGTGGGCGTGAGCAACATGTTCACCGCGTACGGTTCCGATCACAGGCGGCTGCGCCGGATGATCGCACCGGCGTTCTCCGCTCGCCGCGTCGCCGAGCTCGCCGGCGTCGTCGAGAACATCGTCACGGCCATCCTCGACGACCTCGACACCCTGCCCGCCGGGGAGACCATCGAGCTGCGCGAGCGCCTCGCCTACCCGCTCCCGATCGCCGTCATCGGCCACCTCATGGGCGTGCCCGCCGACCAGCGCACAGGCTTCCGTGCCGTCGTCGACGGCGTTTTCGACACCACCCGGAGCTCCGACGAGCAGGCCGCCAACACCGCCCGCCTCTACCAGGCCCTGGACGGGCTCATCGCCGCCAAGCGCGCCGAGCCGGGCGAGGACATGACCTCCCTGCTCATCGCCGCCCGCGACGACGACGGGGACGGGCGCGGCCTGTCCGACGCCGAGCTCCGCGACACCCTCCTGTTGATGATCAGCGCCGGATACGAAACCACCGTGAACGTCATCGACCAGGCCATCAGCCTGCTGCTGACCCACCCCGAGCAGCTCGCCCACGTCCTCGCCGGCCGTGCCGACTGGAACGACGTCGTCGAGGAGACCCTGCGCCTCGAGCCGGCCGTCAAGCACCTCCCGATGCGCTTCGCCGTCACCGACATCACGTTGCCCGACGGGCAGACCATCGCCCAGGGGGAGGCGATCCTCGCCTCCTACGCCGCGGCCAACCGCCATCCGGGCTGGCACGGCGAGACCGCCGACACCTTCGACATCAGCCGCGTCGGCAAAGACCACCTGGCGTTCGGGCACGGCATCCACTTCTGCCTCGGAGCGCCGCTCGCCCGACTGGAGATCGCCACGAGCCTGCGGTTGCTCTTCGGCCGCTTCCCACAGCTTGAACTCGCAGTCCCCGCCGATCAGCTCCGGCCGCTGGGCTCGCTGATCAGCAACGGCCACCAGGTTCTGCCCGTCCGACTCCGCCCGGCCGCTGCCTGACTACCCGTCCCGGTGAACGCGCGGCGGCCGCGGACGCAGCACTCCCGATCCGGCCCGCACGCATGAACTCCTCACGGCTTCCCCTCTTTGGTTGCCGACTCCGGTTGTCCGCAGCTCAGCGCCGCACAGGTGTCTGGGGCAGCAGGGTACGCAGGAGTTGGGCCGTCTCGAACTCCATGTCGACGCCGCCGCCGAGTTGCTCGTTGATGCGCACAAGGCGCGCTGCGGCTTCGCGCAGGGCGGCGAAGTCACCGGCGGCATGGTGGGCCAGGAAGACCTGCCGGTGGAGGAGTTCGTTCTCTTCGGCGGCAAGCAGCCCTTGGTGGGCTGCCCAGAGTGCGCCGGGGGGATCGCCTGCCTCTCGGCGTCGGGTCGAGAGTTCGTACGCGATGTCGGCGACGGCCGAGACCATCTCCTGGATCGCAGGCTCGGCCCAGGCGTAGCGCTGGGGGTCGATGGCTGCGAAGGGCCGTCCGCGGACAAGGGTGAGGGCCCTGCGCAGTGCAAGGTCGCCGTCCTCGTCGTGGTGGGCGAGGCCCGTGCGGGCGTAGCCCTGGAAGGCTGCCCAGTCGCTGGTGACGGCAGGGCCGAGGCGGTAACGGTTGTCTCCGGTGTCCTGGACACGTGGCAGGTGGGCCTTGCCGTCCGTGTCCTTGCCGAGCCAGGATCGGGTGCGTGAGATCGTCGCGTTGCGCATCTCCTTGTTGACCCGGCGGCCGGGCCAGAGGGCGTCGTCGATGGCGTGGTGGTCGACGCCGGGGGCCAGCGCGAGGTACGCGACGAGTTCCGTGCCGATCTTGAGCCGGTTGGAGTCGATGCGGCCGGTGGCTCCGGTGATGCCGACGGGGCCGAGCAGGAGCACTCTCGGCGCGGTGGCGACCGGTTCGGGGGCAAGGCCGACGGTGCCTGGGGGAAGGGGAAGGGTGGGGGCGAGCGAAGCGTCCACCGACCAGGGGCCGCCGGGCAGATCGGCGGAGGATGTCCGGGTGGCGGCCGCTTCGGGTGCCGGCCGTGCGGGAACCGGTTCCGGGTGGTCGGCGGCACGGAGTGGGCCTGCGCCGACCTCCGCGAAGAGGTCCGCGAGCGTGGGGCCGGCGGCCGGCTCCGGCTCCACCGGCGGCTGGGGGGCGATCTTGGCCATGTCGACGGCAGGGGGCGCGGGATCCCCGTCGCTTGCCGGGTCCTCTGCTGCCTCCGGTTCGCCGCCGGCGTTCACCACGTCCTCGAAGGTGACGGCCTCTGCTGGTCCGTCGGTCCGCTCCCCGTCTGCCTGGCCCTCCGTGGAGCCGTTCTCGCCGAGGACGGCGTCCAGCCATTCGGGTGCTTGCGCGTCGGCGTCGCCGGCGGCGAGGGTCAACAGCTCGATCGCGTCGGCGAAGTGCTGATCGCTGAGCCCTTGCAGCTTGACAGGGAGACGGGAGCCCGGCAGGAGCACCGTTTCGTTCCGGCTCTGGCAGTTGAGCGACCAGCCCCCCGACGGTGACCGGAGCCGGGTGCTGGAGGTGATGACTGCGCCGGCCACCCGGGGTTCGGTGGCCAGGGCGGTCAAGAGTGCCTCGACGTCGGCGTCATCGGGAAGATCTTGGGCCAAGAGGATGTGGGGGGTCCACGCGCCGCCCGCGTCGTCCAGGAGGCGTGCGGTCCGCATGCCGGAGGCCCCGATGGCGGCCAGAGCGCGTCGCTGATCCTCGATGTGGCCGGTCAGCTCGGCGGTGGCCTCCTCGGTCTCCTGGATGCGGACAACCCGTTCGGGGGCGGCTGCGTCGAGCCCTGGTGCGGTACCGGCGAGGGCAGTGATCTCCAGGTGTCCGGGAAGCGGGGTGCTGGCGAGCTCGACGGCTACGGCCTGCAACACGTGGCGCGCATGGTCCGGGTCTCCGTCGAGGTGGAGGGTGCCGACGTGTTCGAGGTCGACCAGCACCAGGTGCCCGGCGCTGTCCCAGCCCAGGGAGACGAGAGCCGGATAGGGAGCTTCGGCCCCCTGGAGGGCCTCCTGTCCGGCGAGGTCGGGGCTGGATGCGGAGCATGTCCACAGGTCTGTGCGGCCCGCTGCGCCCGTGAACGGCTTCACTGGCACCGAGTCGCCCTCAAGGTGGAGTTCGACCTTGCTCTCGTGCAAGACCACCGCGGTGACGATGGGCAGTTCGCGGTGGACGGCGGCAAGGTTGAGGGCGAGGCTGCGCAGTGCGACGTCGAGGAGTTCAAAGCCGCTGGGGTGCTGGGCGGCGCGCAGGCCCTGTTCGGTGGCGGCTGCTCGGCCTTCGGGCATCGGAATTCGGCGGCCTGGGCGACGGCGGCGCTGTTGGAGGATACGCCGGGTGGCGAGCGTGCCGACCAGGGCGGCGGCCAGCGCTCCTGCTCCTGCCCATACAGCGGCCGGGGCCAAGGCCTGGTCGGTCTCCGGCACCTGCTCGACGCCGGACGGCGTCCGGTGGGACGCCGCGGGGGCCGACGGTGTGGTGGACGGGGCGGGGGCGACCGGGCCCGGTACGGTCGGCGGGGCCGGCACAGGGGCGGGGTCGGCAGGTTTCCCGGCCGGTTTCTCGGGAGTCGCCGGGGGAGACGGGTGCGGGACCCTGGCCCTGGGCAGGTCGAGTTCCTGGCCCGGAATGATCAAGTCGGGGTCGTCGAAGTTGCCGCCCCCCGGGAGGGCTTCGCCCCGGTTGGCCTCGAAGATCTCGGGCCAGTCCTCGGGGTCGCCGTGGGCATCGGCAATGGACCAGAGGCTGTCGCCAGGTCGTACGGTGACGTGCTCGGGCTGATCCGGTGCGGCCGGGGTGCCGGCCGTGCCGTCGTTCCCGGTGCCGGTCCGCTGCACGGGCGGGCTCGCGTCCGAAGGGGGCGGGGCGGTCGTAGGTGCGGCGGCGGGCGGGGCGAGGCGGGCGTCCGCGGGGAGCCTGATGACGGCGCCCTTGGGCAGGAATTGGTCTCCGGCGACCAGCTGCGAGATGTCGGGGTTGAGCGCCGCGATGTCCTTCCACCTCTGCCCTTTGCCGAGGTACTCCTCCGCCAAGTCCCAAGGGAGTTCGGAGGTGCTGGTGACGGTGTGCGTGGGCCAGGTCTCTTTCGGGGTGACGGCGGAGTCCGGGGTCGGTGCCTGGCTGTCGGCGGTGTGCGCGGTCTGCAGGGCGGTGGCGGTGACGGCGGGTCCGGTGGTTGCGGCCGAGGCAGCGGTGGGGGCGAGCAGCACGATCCCGCCGAGGAGGAGTCCGGCGAGGGACTGGAGGCCTCCCAGGCCCTTGATCCGGCGTGCCTTGCGCCCACGCAGCAGCGCGATGGCCTCCATCGCGGCCGAGAGTGTGAATGCGGCCCAGGCTGCCCAGCCGATACAAGTGAGCACGGTGAGGAAGAACTGACCGTCGTCCTGCTGGGTGAGCAGGTCCAGGCCGCCGGTCAGGCGAGTGGGTTGGTGGCCGATGGCGAGCAGCACAACCGGGATGCCGGCCACCAGCGCGGCCAGGACGACGAGGCCGACCAGGGCGCGGAGCAGGCGGCCGGCGGTGCGCAGAGGTGTCGGGCTCATGGGTCGGTTCAGCCTTCGGCTCGGGTGTGCAGTCGGGCGTGTGCCGTACCGGACACACTGATCCTCGACGTACCCACGAACTGGGCGAACAGCGTCGAGTAGCTGTCGTGGACGGTGACCTCAAGGCGCCGTCCGCCGTCGGTCACGGTTGCCGAGCCGGTCACGTTCCGGGCGGCGAGGTAGCCCTGCGCGGCGGCGACGGCGGCATCCGGGTCCACCGTGATCGCGCTGCCCTCGACAGCTGCGGGGATGTTGAGCTGCTGGCCGGCGGCACGGGCGGCCTCCTGTGCGAGGCCGGTCGCCTTGTTGGTGGCGTTGAGGGCTCCGCCACCGTCCACGAGGAGCCCCATGATCATGATGATGCCGAGGGCGCTGAGTGCGTAGAACGGTGACAGCGATCCTCGGTCGGAACGAGTCCGGCCGGGCAGCAGGTGGGCCCTGCGGCTGGGGGGGGTGATGATCACTGGCGGCCTCGGTAGCTGTCGATCGGACTGGTCCAGGAGGCCCTGAGGGTTCGGGATCCGGGCAGGCCCGGCAGTCCGATCTCGCCGAGCGGTGCGGTGCAGGCGACGGTGACCTGGACCGTGGCTTCCTGGCCGAGGTCGAGGGAATAGCCGGAGGTGTCGACCGAGACGCTGGAGGAGGTGCAGCGGACCCCTTCTCCGGTGAGGCTGAGTTCGGCCGCGGCTGCCCCGGCGGCCTGAGCGGTTCCGGCGTCGCGTTCGAGGGAGGCGGCGCGCGCGGCCGCGCGCGCGGCGGAGTCGACGGCGCCGGCGGCGTCTGTGACCCGGCCGAAGGCGATCATGAGGAGCATCAGGGCGATGACGGCCGGCGCGAGGATGACGGTCTCGACGGAGTAGCTGCCCCGGTCGGATCTCCAGTTCCGGCGCGACGGCCTTGTCACGGGGTGCTCCAGCGTTCGACGGGCGCCTCGGCGTGCTGGACGACGTCGAGTTCGAGGCCGGGGACAAGGGTGGCGACGGTGCCGCGGACCGTGATGCGGATCCGCTCCGCGCCGCTTCCGTCCGCGGACACACTCGCCCCGCGCACGCTGTTGTACTTCGCAAGGAGCTGCTCGGCCTGGGCGACGCCGTCTCCAGGGCCGGTGCCGATCTGACGTCCGGCCTCCACCCCCTGGGTGGCCGCCGAGCGTGCCACGCTGCGGGCGTGGAAGTACATGCCGGTCTGGATCGTGGCGAAGACCAGGAACAGCACGACGACAGCGAGGACGGCGAGCTCGACGCTTCCCGAGCCGCGGTCCCCTTCGAGCCACGGGCACGGGCGCGCCCATGGGCGCCGCCACCGGCTGCCGGCCTGGCCTCTCACTCTGTTCCCTCCTCGCCGGTAGTCGGTTCAGCCGCTGATGAGCGGAATCCTGGCGTCGGTGAACGTCTTGATCGCGGCGACCACGGCGATGGCAACGGCGATGACGACACCGGCGATCACCGCGAGCTCGGCCGAGGTCTGCCCGACGTCGCCGGCGTTCTTCAGGCGCTCCCAGCGGGCGGCGAGCAGGGTGGTGAGGGCGCGGAGGTCCATGATTGTTCTCCCTTTTGGTTCTAGCCGTTGAACATGCTGACGACGGGCGGCAGGACGACGAAGACGAGCATGAGCAGCACGGCGAAGGTCACGGGTAGCACCATCGCGGTGCTCGCTTCGTTGGCTTGGGCTTTGGCGTCGGCGAGGATCGCGACGCGCAGCTGGCGGGCCTGGGCCTGGAGGGTGGTGTAGACGGCCGCGCCGTCGCCTGCGAGGGCGAGGGTGTCGGCGGGCCGGGTGAGTTCGGGGATGTCGAGTTCCTCGCCGAGCTGTTTGAGCGCGTCCCAGACGGTGACCCCGGCGAGGTCGGCCTCGTAGAAGGCCTGCCGCATCCGCTCGAAGATGAAGCCGTCGCCCACCGCTGCCGTATCGGTCAGAGCCTGGGCGGCGCCGCTGTTGGCGATACGGGCGAGGGCCACACGGTCGAGGTAGGAGGCTGCGGCGTGCCGGACCACGAGGCGGGCGGCTGCGGCCTCCTTGCGGACCTCTTGGCCTGCCCACAGCCAGAACAGCCCCGCGAGTCCGAGCGATGCTCCGACGGGCATCACGAAGGGCAGGGTGACGCCGAGCACCGCGAGGAGTGCGGTGGCGAGCTGGGGCAGGACGAGCCCGTAGAGGGCGAACAGGAACCGCTTGCCCAGGTGCTCGGCCGGGCTGATCCGCAGGAGGTTCAGGTCCCGCACCGGTAGCGTGATCCGCTCGCCGAACGCCGGGAGGAGGCGTGTGCCGACCTTCTCCGGCAGGGAACCTGTGGTGGCGGCGGTGGACTTGGGCAGGCCTGCGATGTGGTCGGCGTCGAGCCGGTCCAGGGCCGAGGCCAGGTCGGGGCGACCTGGGTGCAGGGCGCGAACGGCCAGCCCGGCGAGGGCGCCGGCGGCCGCAGCGGGCAGGATCGCTTCGATGGGGATCACCGGATGCCTCCGAGGAGGGGTGTGGTGTCGGCCGCGGGGAGGGGGTTGAGGAGGCGCGGGTCGGGCTTGCTCGCAGCGGCCCGGCGCAGCCATGACAGCGTCCACGCGAACAGGCCGCCGAGGACGGCGAGGGCGATCTGGCCCATGGGGGACTGGTACCAGGCGGACCAGGCCTCGTTGAGCATGCAGCCGACGAACACGATGCAGATGACGACGGACACGATCCGTGAGCTCTTACGGATCTTGGCGCGGTCGGACTCGATGTCGCGGGCGTCGGCGGCCTGCTGGTGGATCGTCACGGCGAGTGCCTCCAGCGCGGTGGACAGGCCGGGGCCCATGTTCACGGCGTGGGACTGGAAGAGCAGGACGACGTGGTCGGCCACGCCGTCGCCGAGCTCGTCGGCGAGGTGCGCGAACGCGGCCTTGGCATCCATGCCGGAGCGCAGCCGCTCATCCAGTGCCCGTACGTGGGGGGCGATGGGTGCGGGTGCATGGCGGGTGCTGGCACGGATGGTCTGTACGAGGCTGATCCCCGCGGTGTGGATGCCTGCCAGGCCGTTGAGCCACTGGCCGACTGCTTCCAGGCGCTCGATGCGCTGTTCAGCGGCCGTGCCGGGGTTGAGGAGGAAAGGAAAGCCGAGGACGGCGGCGCCGGCCAGGACGCCGTGGACGGGCCATCCCGTCCAGGCCCACACGGCGAGGGCGGTGATGCCGGCCGTGGTGACCAGGGCGCGCCAGCGGTGCTGCCAGGTCTCGGGGAGGCCGGCCTTCACGGCACGGATGCGGCCGGCCCTGCGGGGTAGGGGTCTGACCGGGTCCACGGTCCGGCCGCGGAACTCGCGTACGGCGGCCAGGCCGGCGAGGACCGTGACGACCGCGCAGAGGGCTGCGACGAGAGTGAGCTGGGCGGAGTTCACCGGGCCTCCCTGGTGTGTGCGGTCATCGGTTCCCCCGTAGCGTGTGGGCAGGTCCCGCCATGGGCCGGGGCAACGCCACGGTGGCGGCGACGGTGGCGGGCGTGTCGCGTCTCGCTGTGGGTCCCGGGCGTAAGGGGGATCACCGTGAGCCTGCCAGTCGGAGGGCCGGGCCCCAGGCACCCTCGGGGTTGTGGGTCAGCCACCGGCGGTCGAAAGAGCCGGTGCGCTCCAGGGCGTCGATGAACGAGGGCATGGTGCGGTAGACGGCACGCGGCTCGCTGCCGTGGGGGGCGAAGATTTCGCTGGTGGTGGGGCGGCCGCCTTCGCCCACGGCGTCGTGAACTTCGTAGAGGTGGGAGACGAAGCGGTGGCGGCGGCCGCCGATGGCGGTCTCGTCGCGGTAGGTGAGGTAGACGACGACGTCGATCGAGGAGGCGATCAGGTGGTGGGCGGCCTCGGTCTGCATTCCGGCCTCGGTGCACAGTTGCACCAGGCGGGAGACGATCGCGTGGGGGCGGCGAACGTGCAGGGTGCACATCGATCCGGAGCCGCCGGCGGACATGGCCTGGAGCATGGGCAGGACCTCGTCGGAGCGGACCTCTCCCACGATCACCCTGCTGGCGTTGAAGCGCAGGGCGGTCGGGAACATGTCGCTGATGGTGACCTCGCCCGCTGCTCCCCCGCCGCGGACCTCGCCGTTGGACTGGCGTGCCTCGAAGGCGAATGTGACCGGCCCCGGCTTGTCGGCGGGTCCCGGTTCGTCGAGGTAGAGCTCCCGGTCCGATTCCAGGGTGACGATCCGCTCCGAGGCAGGAATCTCCCTGCCCAGAGCACGCAGCAGGCTGGTCTTGCCGGCGCCCATGTCGCCGACGACCAGGATGTTCAGCTTGGCCTGGACGCAGGAGACCAGGAAGGCCTTGAGGAGGGGGTTGATCGAGCCCCATTGGACGAGCTCGTCGATGCCGTGCTGCCTGATGCGGTGCTTGCGGATCACCACTGAGGGGCGGGTGGTCAGCAGGCTCGCGGTGACGCGGGATCCGTCGGGCATGCGGAAACCGACCATGGGGGTCGACTGGGTCAGGGCGCGTTCGCCGTGACCGGACAGGCCGGCCATGCGGTTGACCCAGGTGATCAGCTCCTCGTGGGAGTCGGCGACCCGCTCGATGCTGCGGCGCGGCCGGTCGTAGTACTCGATGTGCGCGCGCAGCCCGTCGACCATGACGTCTTCGACGCCCGGCTCGTCCAGTAGCCCTTGAAGGCGACCGCCGCGGAACATCGCGTCGAAGACCGCCGTCCCGACGGCGTGCTCCTCCTCCGCCGTGAGCGGGGTGGCACCGTGGGCGTACTTGGTGGCCCAGTCCGCGACCGCCCGCGTGACCAGGGAACGGGCGCGGGCGCGGCGGTCGTCCTCCTCCAGCAGTCGGCTCGGGTCCTCGGCGGACAGGGTGGCGGAGACTTCCGCCTGCAGGGCCTCGACCACCTCCCAGCCCACCGGGAGCCGGCCGGGCAGCCCGGCCAGTTTCGGCACGGCGACCGGGCCGGCTGTGGCCGTCGGCGTTGCCGGCACGGGAGGCAGCGGACCGGATGCCGGGGCGTCCTCGGGCCGGGGAGCGCGCGCAGGTCCGATCCGACCGGTGAGCAGGCCGGTGATGTCGGCGGGCCCTCGCACGGCCGGGCCGCCGGGGCTGGGGCGCTGCTGGGTGTCAGCCACCTGTCATCGCCTCTTGGTTGAGGCGCTGGAGCACCCCGGCCAGGCGGGCGGTGGTGGCTCCGGGAGCCGCGGGCGGGTACCTCCGGTGCAGGGTGCGGCGGGAAGCAGCCGCCTGAAGTTGGTCGATGGCGCTTCGGGCGTTGCGCAGCAGTGCGGACTTCTTCACCGCGCGCGGCGCCCGGCCGGTGCCTGCCAGGTGGGCAGCGGTGTGCGGATCCCAGGGCAGTGCGGCCATGACGGAGAGCCGCAGCGCGTCGCCGACCTCGTGCGCACGGCGGGGGCCCTCCTCGATGAGGAGGATGCCGAGGGCGTCGGCACCGGAGCCGCGCTCGATGAGTTCGGTGCGCAGTGGGTCGGTCACCTGCCGGGCCAGGGCGAGGGACTGGTCGGTGGCGCGTACGACGAGCAGGACCAGGTCGGCGCCGTGGAGCAGGGGGGCGGGGGTCAGAGTGGGGTGGAGGTGTCCGGATTCCAGAGCGAGGCGGCCGGCGTCGATGACGACGTCGTATCCGCCTTCGTCGGACAGGACGCGCATGACCTGGGCCAGGGTGGGCCAGGTTCGGCCCATCGCGGGTGCCTGGCCGGGATCGGTCAGGCCGGGCAGGAGCTGGCGGTGGCCGGACTCGTCCAGACGGACGAGGTGGCCGGCGAAAGCCTGCGCGAGGGCGTCTTCGCCTGCGCGCGCGGCGGCGGCGAGATGGTAGAGGCCGGTCCCGGCGGAGATCTGCCCCTGGAAGAGGCCGGCCCTGATGGTCCCCCCGGCCGGATCGCACTCGGCCAGGAGAGAGGGGCGGCTGGAGGAGAGCGTCAGCGCGAGGGCGCTGGTGGTGACCCCGCTGGACTTGGCGCTGACCAGCGCGGTGACGGTCATGATGGGCTCCGGACGTCGCGGATCAGGGCGATCCGTCCGGCCGAGGCCCGGGTCGCCAGGAGCGGGCCGTCGGAGGGGGCGACCGCGAGGTTGACCACGACGGCGCCGGAGGCGTCCGGGCGGCTCACCGCGACCACGACGGCCTTCACCGACGTGGGCGGTGCTTCCGCGTCCTTGCCCGCAGGCTGCTCGCCCTGAGCGGGAACGGTGACGGCGAGGACCTTGTCGCCGGGTACGAGAGTTCCGGCCGGGGCCTGGCCGCGCTTGACCTGAACGCCGACCTGCTGCTTGTTGTCGCCGAGGCCGGTGCCGGGCTGGAGCTGGCCGGCCACGAGGAGGCCGCCCTTGCGGAGGTCGACGGCGGGGCGCTTACCGATGACCGAGGCCCTGTCGGCCGCCGGCATCGGGGTGAGGGCGGCGTCGGCCGAGACCTCGGCCACCTTGATGTCGGCATCGGTCAGCGGCTGTCCGGCGGGGACGTCATTGGCGATGGCCAGTACCTTCGCGCGCTCGCCGACGGCGGAGACCGCCGCGGCGGCGCCGAGCGCCGCCGCAATGGCCAGGACCGTGCACAGGGCGGCCGCTGTGTAGCGGCGCTGCTTCTTCACGGGAGCGGTCGTGGTGATGGGGAGTTCGGCGCGCGGACCGGCCGTGCGCGGCGCCGGCGGGGCGACAGGGGATTGCATGTCGGGAGACTGCCTCTCGGGGAAGTGCAATCGGTACTTAGTTGAGGACCTGGACCTCGGCGACGGTGATGTCCACGGCGCTGGTGCGGACCTCGGTGAGCTGGCCGGCCTGGGCGCCGCCGGTGACCTGCCAGTCGATCGACCAGGTGGACGTCGCGGTGACGTGGTACCGGCCGGAGCCGGTGGTGGACGACGGCCGGTCGTAGCGGTGCCCGCAGTCCGGGGACGGTGTCTTGCCGTATTCCGCCTTGTAGGGGGTACCGGCCGTGGTGCAGGTGACGGTGTGGCCGTCGCCCATGTTCCAGACGATCTTCGACACCCGGGCCGTGGCCGTCACCGAAACGGGACCGATCGCTGCCGAGGCCACATTGGGCCCGTACGTCTCGGGGCCCGTCGCCGTCCACATGTAGACCGGCATCCCGACCACACCCGTACCTTCCGGCTTCGGCGTGATACCGATCTGCGGACCACGCAGGAGCATCCGGTCCACCGCCTGCTGAGCGACCACCGCAGGGTCGATCACAGGACCGCCACCCGGAGGCGCGGTGGTGAAGATGTTCTTGACGTCGCTCCACCCGGTCTCGTTGTCGAGGCAGTCCTCGATGTACATCGAGACACCGGGCTGCCGACCGCCGGAGCCCCACAGCACACTGTCGTCCGAGGGCTGCGGATCCGCCAGCGTGTAGGTGCAGGTGTAGCGGCTGTTCCCGCCACCGGTGCCCCCGCCACCATCACCGCCACCGGGCGGACGGACTCCGCCCGGGTCTGCGGGCGTTTCGACGATCGGACAGATCTGGCCGATGTCGCACAGGGGCTGTGCCGCAGCTGCGGCCGGGAACGCGAGCGAGGCCACGAAGGGCACGGCGAGCACGGCGTGACGGGCAGTCAGCACGGCTGGTCCGCGCGCAGGTCGTCCTTGAGCACCTTCCACGCGCCGTCCCAACGCTCCATGAGACTGACGACGACGTACCTGCTCACCGGGCTGGAAGCCCCGGGGGCAGGCTCTCCGGTCTGCTTGTCGACGATCTTCCACTTCGAAATGTCCAGGCAGCTGGAGACCGAGACGTTCGGGGTCTTCTTCTCCAGCTCCGCAGCGGTCACGGTGGAATTGGTGACTACCGGCTCCCCGGTCGTGATCCGCCCGTTCCTCTTCAGGTTGCCGACGCTCACCTCGGCCTTGCTGAGCGCCTCGGCAGCGGCATATCGCTTCAGGTCCGTACCTTCGATCGCCCGGACCGAAAGGGCCTTCGGCATCTCCGTCCAGTACCCCTTGTAGGCGGAAAGGGCTTCCGCCTTCGCGGTCTCGGCCGGATCCGGCGGTGTCGCCGTGCTGGGCCTGGCCGAGGCCGGGGGCGTCGCCGGCCCGGCCTTCTCCTTTTCGCCGCCGCTCGACGACGTGCACGCGGAGGTGAGGACCATGCAGAGAGTGAGGAATAACGGGACCGTTCGGCTGCGGTTCCAGCCGGACTGATCAAGTCGTGCCATGGGTACCACTGCCTCCCCTTTGCAAAAAGCGATCATCGATCGACACGGGCGCACCCCTGCCCTGCAACAACGGCACAAACCCCATCCGCAACGATCGGCCGGACTGTTCCCATACGTTACGCAGAGTTCGGCCAACATCGAAAGGGGTTAGTGAAGTACACACGCACACGCTGCGTACAAACCGGCATTTTCCGTCCCCCGATGAAGGAAATTCGAATGGAGTCCTACGAGTTACCCCGCTCGTGTCCGGATTTCCGACGCCGACCCTTCACGCGGTTCCGGACATGTCGATTCATCCATCCTTGCGATTCCCGCCCCGCACGGGCGAGGGCGGAGCGCGGGTGGCTGAAGACCGAATGCATCCGCTTGTCAAAAATTCACGTATCTCGATGAGCTCGGGGAGGTCCGTCGGGGCCGGGGGAGCCGGACCGCCGGACCGCATCACACCGGAGGAGCGGCAGGTCGCGGTCGGCGGCTTGAGGAAGCCGGCCAGCTCGGGCACCGTCATCCACTGCCGCTTGGCCGGGGAGAATTCGCCCGTGGTGAAGCGCCGCTCGAACCGTGCGACGGCCCACCGGGTACGCGGGCGGTGAACCTCCAGGTGGTTCTCTGCCGAGGTGATGGCCATCGCAGCGAGCAACTGGTGCATGCGGGCCGGCGCCGTCCGAGGGTGAGCGGCTTCGGTGCGCAGCAGGATCTGCACGGCGAAGACGGCACCGGTGTCGGGGCCGAACTTGCCGGCACCCTCACGCGGGTCGCTCTTTCCGGATGGCCCCTCGCCGCGGCTCCCGCCCGCACCGGCTCCGCCGCTCCACGCCGAGGCCGCCGATCGCCGCAACGCTGCCCAGACCGGGCCGCCGGTGGGCGACCTGCCGTACGCGGAGGGGGCCCGGCCCGTGGAACCGGCCCTCAGGCGACGCCGTTTCCGGTCCAGGCTCCGCTCCGAGACGGGGACCAGGTCGAGAACGGCGTCGGCCCGTTCGCCCTCGTTCGTACGGACCGAGGCCATGGCCGTGGCCAGTTGCCGAAGCGGATCGGGGCTCAGGCCGAGCGAGGCGAGCGGCTTCTCGTCGGACCGCGCGAGCACCAGCTCGACCTGCTCCACGTGGCGGCGGGAGCGGCCTGAGCCCGCGGTCCGGGAAGAAGCCTGCGGCTTCGTGAGGGGCACCGAGGGGCTCACGGCACCGCCACCGCCCCGGTGGGACCCGTGAAGATGACCGGCTCCCTGCCCGACCGGGCGGTCCTGCCGGTCCGGGCGGTCCTGCCGGTCCGGGCGGTCCGGGTGCGACGGGCCGCGGATCTCGACTTCGGCGAACCCGGGCATCGCCAGCACGGCGGCCGCGGCCGCCGGCCCCTCAAGGAAGCACCGCATCTTGCCGTCGACAGCGGTGTAGCGCACCCTCACCGCGGATCCACGGGCCGGGACACCGCCAGCGGCGTGGTGGACACTGCCGAGTTGGCGCGCCCACCTGCCGACCTCCACCTCGCCCGGGTCGAAGGCGACCGTCGGTACGGTCTCCACCAGCACCCGGTCGGCCAGCGCCTCCTGTACCTGCCGCGCGCGTCGGAAGGCCAGCCGGATCCAGCAGGCCGCCGCCGCAGGGGTGACGGCGGCGACGTACGGGATGGCGGGGGTGAGCGCCTCAAGGGCTCGGGCGAGCATCTCGTTCATGCCGGCCGGCCGGCGGCGGCACTGCGGGGTACGGCGGTGTCGTGCACAGTGCCTCCTGGTCTGCGGAAAGAGCCCCTTCACCAGGGCCAAGTGAGGTCCGGCGGCCGAACCAGACACCCGGGCACCGGATTTTGCGATGCCTTTACCACCTGCACCGCCGTGCGGCCCGCCGACGGCACGGGGCTCAGCCGACGACACGCCGCACGGCGAGGATCGGGCCGATGTCTCTGATGAGGTCGCCTTCCTTGACGATCTTGACCGGTTTGCCCGTCCCTGGTGCGTGCACCACGTACCCGTACCCGATGGCCATAGCCACGTGCTCGGGCACGGCAGCCGTGCCGCGGAAGAAGAGCAGGTCGCCGGGGGCGATGGCGCTCGCCGGGACACCGCGCCCGTCGTGTACCTGCGTATAGGTGGTGCGGGTGATCTCCACGCCCGCGACGCCGTAGGCCCGCTGGGTCAGAGACGAACAGTCGCACCGCTCTGCAGGGTTGGTTCCGTGCGGGTTCGTGCAGCTGCCACCCCACTGGTACATGGTGCCGACCTGGTCGAGCGCCCAGCGGATCGCGTTCTGAACCTGAGGCGGGGCGGTCGCGGGGATCTGATAGCCATCAGGCACGGTCCCAGGCGGGACGTCTCCGAAGTCGGCGGTCTGCCGGCTGGTGCACCCGGCTGGGACGATGCCGCCGCCGATGCCGGGGAAAGCCGGAGCGACCCCGCCGGGTGCAGCGCCGAGGGTAGGGCCGATGGCCTGCTGCAGCGCGGTGGCGAGCGGCTCGTGCTTGGCGTAGGCCTCCGGGAAGGCGGACTTCTGCACCTTCTGGGCAGCCACCGTCAGAGGCATCTGCTCCCAGTTCTTCAACGAGGTCAGGCCGTTGTAGAACTTCGTGGACGCGTACACAGGGTCCATGATCTGCTCGCGGGTCCCCCAGCCTTGGGATGGCCGCTGCTGGAACAGGCCGAGCGAATCGCGGTCGCCGTGATCGAGGTTGATCAGGGTGGACTCCTGCAGGGCGGTGGCCAGCGCAATGATCTGTCCGCGGGGCGGGATCCCCTTCTGCGCGCCCGTCGCGACGATCACCTTGGCGTTGGCTATCTGCTCTTGGGGCGAGGACAGCCCGGAGACCTTGACGTCCGTACTGCCGTCGACCATGGCCTTGACCTGGCGGGCGATCTGGGCGGTGTCGGAGTCCGTACCGGGCCGGCCGGTCCCGCACCGGGCGGCGGCAGCAGCCGCCTCCGCCTCCGCCTCGCTCTGGCGGAGAGCGAAAGCCTGAGCGACGAACGCGCAGAACAGGATGAGCCCGAACCCGACCAGGCAGGCCCCGCCGGCCATCAACCGTTTGATCGGCTTCGTCACGGGGCGCCCTTGGGCTTGAGCCGCTTCATCAGATCGGCCGTGGGGTTGACTTTGGTAGAGGCGGCGTAGGCGACGGCGGCGGCCGGGTTGGTGGGGAGGGAGATGCCGACCATCGCGGTGCGTACGGCACCGCGCGCTGTAGTGCGGACGATGGTGCGGTTCTTGGGAATCGGGGTGGCGGCGGGGGTGAAGATGGATCCGTCGGTACCGCCGATGCGGCTGGCGGACAGCTTGGCGAGAAGGTTGTTGGCGACCCGCTGGGAACGGGCGGCGAGAGCTTTTCGCTTCATGACGGCGCCGATGCAGAGGATGTCCACCACGAGGAACCGGAAGGTGAGGTCGCCCGGGCGTGCCATGCAGCCCGCGTCCGCCAGGTCCTTGCAGGCCTCGTCCTGCTGTCCGGGATCGAGGACGGCCTGGATGATCAGGATGAGGACGGCGAGCCCGATCACGGAGACGAACAGCTTGCCGAGTGAGTGAAGGATGGACGTACACACGTTCCACAAGAACGCGCGGCCGGCGCCGGGGACGAGGCCTGCCACGAGGGCGGGTTCGGCGCGTACGGCGTCCCAGGCGATGCGGCACTGGGCAAGGAGGAAGCTGCCGGACAGGCCGCAGATCAGCACGGTGACGATGAGGGCTGCGATGAGGAGGAAGAGGGCGCCGCCGACCTTGTCGATGGTGGCCCGCTTGACAGCTTCGGCGTCGCCCGAGACGCACTCCTTTTCGAAGCGAGCCACTGGTGAGATGCCGAGCCGGGCGGCCGCCAACTTCTCGGCCTTGGCCCACAGGACCGCTTCGGTCATCACAGCGCCGAACGGGTTCCAGGCCGCCTGCAGCTGGTTGGCTTTCCTGAGCTTGTCGACGAACTTGGCGACCTGCCGGTCGTAGGCGATCTGGGAGATCTTCGTGTCGGCATACTTCTTCGCACAGTCGCCCTTGAAAACCCTTCCGTACTGCAACAGCATCGCGGGTTTGACCACGAAGGCATCGGTCAGCTCGTTCTTGAACGGGCGGGAGAGCGACGTGGGGCTGACCGAATCCTCTTTGGCCGCGTCCCTTCGGTCGTCCTCCGTCTTGTGGGGCTTGGCGTCCAGGATGATGTCGGCGACTTCGAGGGCCATGCCCCTGGTGACGGCAAGTGCGCTGTCCTCCGGACCGATCAGCGTATCCGGAGGTGACGCCAGCAGGGTGGTGGTGAGGGCGGCGAGGAGGAGGGAGAGGGCGGCATCGCCCCATCCCTTGGCCCGGTCACCGAACAGGATGCGGGCCACGGTGATCAGCCCGCACACGGCCAGGAAGAGGCTGGGCAACCCCATCTGCAGGATGACCTGGACGTGAAGCCCGCTGGCGGCGGACGCCACGGGGGTCAGGAGGAGTTTGGCGAGGCCGAAACTCAGGCTCCAGCCGATGAGCCAGCAGCAGAAGGCGATGGCCCACTTGACGCACATGAAGAACATGTCGGCGAAGTAGTCACTGATGCCGGGACCCCAATCCGTCCAGGTGCCGGTGCCGGTGCCGGTCTTGGCCGAGTACACCGAAATCGGGACGCCGTTGCGGTCGGTCACGTCGAAGACGGCCATGATGCCGCCCTCGTTGGGCAGCTGCTTGCGGATCTGCTCCGCTCCGGCATTGAGGAACGCATCCTGCAGGTCTTCGGAGATCCGCTCGTTGAGCTCGGCGAGCAGCTCCTCCATCTCCTTGATCTCTTCCGGCGTCGGAGTGCGTTCCCCCACGACGGGCGGCAGGCCCGTGCCGGTCGACGGGCTCGGGGAAGGCGTGGGCTCGGCGATCGAGGAGCTCGGGGAGGGCGTGGGCTCGGCGAGTGCCGGCAGTGACGTGAGCATCGTGATGGCGGTCGCCGCGATCGCTGCCATGACGAGTGCGAGGCGTAGCCGGGCAGTGCCCAGCAGCCGCAGTCGGCGCCAGCCCGGAACTCCTCTTCTCATGCCGCGATCCGGTCGTCGTTGGGGGTCGTGTGGATGACCTTCTCGATGGCCTTGTCCATGGGGATGACGACCTTCATGAGACCGATGCGGCCTGCGAGGTCGCGGTAGAGGCACTCCCCCGCGCGGGCGATCCGCTGGTCCTCGGGCAGGCCGAGGGGCGAGAGACCGGTGGTGACGAGGTCGAGCAGGTCGGCGTCGGAGGAATCGACGCCGAGAAAGTCCAGGCCGCGGGTCGCCAGGGTGCGGCTGGTCTGCCGGAACAGGAGCCGGTGCGGGATCAGGCCGCGGACGATGGCGCCCTTCTCGGAGTCGGCCGGGCCGATGTCGTCCGCGTCGTGACTGCCGACGTACGCGGCCGAGTTGCGCTTGCGGCCGTCACGGGCGAGCTCCAGCAGCAGCTCCAGACCCTCGTCCGAGCTCGTCAGCCACCAGCACTCGTCGAAGACGGTGACAGCGAACTCGTCCCTGCTCCGCATCGCCGTCTCACGGGAGACCGCGGCGATCAGGTACATCAGCGCCCGGCCCAGCACCTTCTCGAACTCCAGCCGCTCGATGCGGTGCTCACTTGCGAGCTCGGACTTCTTGGGCAGGCCGAGGGAATTGACAAGGAAGACGACCGTGTCCGCGCGGGCGGTGTCCACTGTCGGCAGCCGGTCGTCGAAGACCACCTTCGCCAGGTCCTTGCGGGCGACGGCAGCGAGCTTGCGGGCCAGGCCGTGTGCGGCCGGGTCGCCCGCGCCGCGTGTGGCGAGCTCCTCCATCAGGGCGCGCATCGAGGGCTCGGGACGTTCCAGGACGGCCTGAACGGCCTCCGAGAGCGCCACGCCTTCGAGGTCCATCGGGCGTACGCCGAGCAGGAGGGTGAGGAAGGACTCGCAGAAGCGGGCGGCGACCTCGGGGCTGTCCTTGACGTACAGGCGGAGCGGGTCGAGGGAGACCTCGGCCTTCTGGTCGATGCGGATGAGCTGGGTGGTGCCGGGGCAGGCCTGCGCGAAGCGGGCCCACTCCTCGTCCTTGGTGCGGTCGACGATGACGGCTCTTCCCCGGCTGCCGGGCCGGCCCAGGACCTGGCCGCGGGCCAGGACGTTGTAGACGGCCGACTTCATCGCCACGGACTTGCCGGCGCCGAGCTCGCCGATGAACGCCATGGACGCGGAGGCGTTCTCGCGGGGACCGCGGGCGGGGTCGATGAGGACCGGGCGGGCGCCGCCGGAGGCGACCTGCAGCCCGTACAGGCCACCGCGTTCGTCTCCGAGCTGGGAGCCGCACCAGGGCATGGCCATGGCGAAGTCCCGGGCCAGGAGGATCTGGGCGTAGCCGGTCATGACACGAGGGGTACGGGTGCCGGGCAGCATGGCCTGCCACAGGCCGGCCTGTTCGCCGACGGGCCGGGAGAAGGTGTAGTCGGTGGAGCCGAAGTCGCTCGCCAGGGCGGCCGCGCGGTCCATGGCGTCGTCCGGGCTGCTCCCCCAGACGGCGAGGGTGACCATGGCGTGGATCTCCACCTCGCGCCGGTTGGAGGTGAGCCGGTCGTGGTATTCCTCGTTGTCGGCCTGGTTTCGGGCCACGACGGCGGGTGGACCGGCCGGATCGCCTTCGTACTCGGCAGCCTGGGCCTTCAGGTGACGGGCCCGCTTGCGGACCTTCGGCTCCGCCTTCGCGCCGGGGACGACGACCAGGCGGGCGGTCCAGTCGACCGGATAGGCGAGGTCGTCCAGCTGCTGCAGGTAGGCCGCGCCGGGCAGGGCGAACGCCTCCGGCATCTCCGAGAGGGCCAGAAGCGCCTGGTAGGAGTCGCCCCACTCGCTGGAGATCTGCAGAAAGCGGCGGGTGAAGGGGTTGCCCGGCAGCGGCTTGCGCTCGGTGAAGTCGGCGCCGCCCTCGGCCACGAGGATCTCGCCCAGTGCCGCGACGGTACGGCCGCGGCCGCGGACCGGCGTCTCGGTGCCGTCCGGCAGGAACGGCTCCGAGAGTCCCCGACGGGCAGAGTGCCCGTAGATCCACAGGATCTCCGCCTCGGTCGCCGGCTGCATGGCGACCCCTGTCGGCCACTGCGCCTGAAGGCGTTGCGCCTGTTCGCTGCGCCGCTCCACCTCGGCGCGGGTGACGACGGCGGGCATCAGGCCCAGCTGCACGGCGACTTCCGCCTTCGCCGCGTGGAACGCGGAGCGGACGGCATCCTGCTTGGACAGGGGCGGCAGCGGGATCGCGAGCCAGTCGCTGCGACCCGTCAGCTCCATCGCTTCCAGCTGGTCGAGAACGGCGTGGCCCAGGCGCTCGTAGCGCGGTGCCCGGGCCAGGTCGACGTCGGCCACCATCGCGCGGACGACGGCGATCGGATCGACCTGGGGGCACAAGGACATGAGCATGGGCTCGCCGGTCAGAGACTTGAACAGGCCTTCGAGTGCCTGAAGCCGGCGCTTCTTCGCGACTGCGGGCGCATGGCTGTAGTTGGTGGCGGCCACCCGCCAGATCGCCCAGGCGGTGCCGTGGGTGGTGAAGACGAGGTTCCCCTCTACGTGCCGAATGGGCAGTCGCATCGTCTTAGTTCTCCAGTCTGGATCGGGTGGCCGCTCGGCGGGCGAGCAGGGCCTGGGCCCCTGAGGCCACGGGCGCGCCGGAGCCTGCGAAGGGGAGGGCTGCGGCCGGCTGTCGAGTGCGGGGCCGGCGGACCTCTTCGGGTTCGGCCGGGACCGCTGTGTCGGGGAGGGGGCGGGCTGCCGGGGTGGGCACGAGGTGGACGAGGGCCTCTGCCTGAAGAGGGCCGACGGAGCGGTAAGGGCGGCCGCGGAAGGTGCCCCAGCGGGGGCTGCCCAGCATCACCGCGACGCTCACCAGGGCGGCCGCCGGGTTGCGGCCGTCGACGTGGAGGTGGCGCAGCCCAAAGGCGACTGCGAACGGCAGGATGATCACGACGGCGGCATCGAGGGCGCCGTGGCCACCCCACAGCGGCCGGGTCAGCACGAGCACGACGACGGTGGAGACGATCCCGGCGAGCTGGGTGAGGGTGTAGGGGCCACCGGGCAGGCGGATCCCGCGCCCCCCGTTGACGTCGCGGATCACACCGTGGACCAGGGGTGCGCGGCGGGCCTTGGTGTAGCAGCGGCCGATCGCCTCGGAGCCCTCGGAGTCGTCCGGGTATGCGGTCACTTGTCGCCCTTCGGGGCGGGCGGAGTGTCGTACTTCTTGATGTCCTGAACGGTCTTGTCCTTGAGCACTCCCTCCATGTTCGCGGCGCCGCCCCAGACGATCGAAGCGAAGATCACGGCCATGATCGTCGGGCCGGGAGCCTTGGTCTTCCATCCGATGAACACGACGAACGCCCCGCACAGGCAGGGGATCGCGATGTCGAAGATGAGGTCCTTGATGTCGCCGCCGATGCCTCCGCCGGTCTGGAGCCATCCGGCGGCGAGCAACAGGGTGTCGTTCATGTTGCGGGTCTCCTTCAGTTGGTCGGGGTCACAGGGCCGGGTGAAGCCGGGGCAGGGGCCGCGGCTTCGGATGCGGTGGTCGGGGCACCGTCGAGGCTGGTGATCTCCCACCGGCCGGCGCGGGCGTTGAGGGTCAGGGCGTAGGCCAGTGGGACGCGCACGTCGTCGTGCTCGGTGGCGCGCAGGACAGCCAGGACGCGGAGCGTGGTGCCGTCGCCGGGGACCGTGACGCCCGGCTCGCTGCCCTGCTCGCCTTCGATGGCGAGCTGGTCGAGGGCGATGCCCTTGTACGGGGCCGGGGTGATCGGAGCCAGCTGGGTGCCGGGGGCGAGGTAGCGGTCGAGTTCGGCGGCGCCGACGCCGGTGAGGTAGGCGGTCAGGAAGCTGGTGACGGCCTGGGTGCGGGGGTCGGAGGGGAGGGCGGGGCGCATGGGCCCGTAGATGAGATCCGGCGTCGCGGCCCGCTCGGGGGCCGTGACCTCGCCGGGCAGGGCCAGCGCCGTGTATGCGGTGGCTCCTTGTGTTCCGGCCGCTGTGGCGACGGGGACCTGGAAGTACCGCACGCCGTCGGAGACCTTCTCTGAACCGGCGGTGCCCGGCTCCGTGGACGGCTTGGCAGAGGCGGGCCGGACCGGGACGACGCGGGCCGCGACGGTCACCGACCACACGGTGTGGTCGGTCTGCCGCAGGCGTACCACGGTCAGCTGCTCGCCGTGCCGGCGGCCTGAGGGGCCTTCGAAGCGGAGACTGGCTGCGGGCGGGTAGTAGGCGGCGAGCTTGTTCTGGTCGCCTTCTCCCGCCGACAGCCAGGAGGCCACGAACAGGGTGGCGAACCCGGCGGCTCCCTGACCGCCGGCGGCCGGCGCCGCTGAGGACGTCGGCTCGGGCTCGGCCGGGCCGGCCTGTGACGGTGGCGCGAGGTAGGCCATCGTGCCGATGAACGGGCCGAGGACGAGCAGGCCCCAGGCCGCCCAGCGCAGCAGGTTCGTGGTGTTGGCCTGGGCGCCCGTCGACCAGCCGCCCACCGGTTCCTTGTCCGGGCGGACAGGTGGCCGCTTGCCCTGCTCGTGCGCCGTGGCCGTGGCCGTGGTGCCGGGTGTCCGGCGCCGGCCGGATCGCAGGATTCTCATGCCGCGCCTCCGGCCGGGTGGAGGCTGTGGCCGGCAAGCTCGGCGATCCGGCGCCGGAGTTCCGACTCGGGCCGCTGCTGAAGCGTGGCCAGGGAGGCGCGGACCGCGTCGACGTCGTGGGAGAGGAAGGTCAGTAGCTGGTCGTGGGTGCGCGTGTCGAAGGGGTGCAGGACGAGGGCTGCGCCGAGCCGGACAAGCAGCTGCTGGGCGCGGGTGACGCGTTCCTCGTCAGTGTCCAGGGGTTGCGGGGCGGATGCGGGCACGGTGCATCTCCAGGGGAGGCGTGAACGGTGGCCGGGACAGAGTCAGGGGGTCATGCCGCGGCCCGGAGCAGCGAAGTGCGCAGGCGGGTCACGGCGCGGGAGCGGCGGCGCTGCCAAGCACCGGCCGTGGTGCCGGAACGGGCGGCCTCTAGCGTGTCCGGCGCACCGGCGAGGTAGCGGCCGCCCAGAATCCGTGCGTCGGCAACGGAGATGGCGCCGTCCTGCATCGCGTCGAGCAGGAGCTCCAGCAGCTCCATCCGGGCCCCGTACACCTCGTGCTCGTCGGCCGGTCCGCCGGTGGGCAGGCCTGCGGCAGCGGCTGCGGCGCGCATCGCGCGGGCATGGGCGATCCGGTACGGGCCCGGTGTGGGGTCGACGAACACCGCGGCTGCGGACAGGTCCTCGGTTCCGCTCCCCTGTTCGGCAGCGAGTTCGGCCAGGACCAGGCGCAGGGTGTCCAGTGCGAGGTTCGCGGCGGGCCGGCCAGGCCGGTGGTGGATGCGGCCGGAGCGGCAGACCTCGTAGAGGGCGGCCACCGTCATGTGCCCGACCGTGTCGCGGCTACGACCGTAGGTCGGGCGGATCTGACTGCGGGTGATACGGATGGCGGCCGGGATCATCGCCTGGACGACGACGCGGGCGGCGACGTTGGCCGATTGGTCACGGCCGGCCGCGCGGCGCAGGAGGACCCGCAGGACGGAGTCGGTCAGTGGATCGGGCACGCGTCCGGTCACCGGGCGGAGTGCGGCGAGCAGTTGGTCGGGAGCCAGGGGGCGCGTCCGGACACCGGTGGCTGCCGCGATGCCGTCGGCGAGGTGGTCGGCTGTCAGCCAGTCGGTCACGGCCGCCTGGATCGCCGGGTCGGCGCACAGTGCGGCCCAGTCCGCGTCCAGACGGTCGAAGATTCCGCCACTGGCGGCGGGATGCTGCGCATCGTGCACGGCACGTTCCTTTCGGATCTCGTGCCGTAGACGATCCTCGGACCGGCTTGCCCGAAAGCTTGCCCGAACGTCGAAGAGCCAGGTCGAGGGGCTTGCCCATTTCCTGCTCGACCTCGGGGTAAGCCATGGGCAAGCGTGCCCGCTCCATGGCAAGCGTCATCATGACCGGTGGCCGACGGGCTCCTGACCGGTCTCCTGGTACCGGAGCTTGACCGGTCATGCGGCGGCCGGTGGCCGATGTGTTCGTGACCGGTCGCGCGGAGTCGGCAGGGCAGCATCGGTCACGCCGAGGACGCGGATGCGGGGGCGGCCATCGGCCCAGGAGGGTGAGCGGCCACAAGGAAAGGGGGCGGTCGGTCAGCCGCCGACCGACCTCAGGCGCGCGCGTCCCTGCTGCTGCCCGCGCTCCTTCAGGTACTTGGCCGCTTCGAGGACGCGGCGCTGGCCCGTCTTGGGCGATACCCCCAGACGTCGCGCCGTCTCAGCTCCGGAGAGCCTCACCCCGGTGCCCTCAGCCTCGGCCAGCCATCCGGCGACCAACTCGATCTGCTGCTGAATCGAGTCGGCCCCGGGCTCGGTGTTCTGCTGTGGGGGAACCCGGGGGGTGACATCACCGCTGTCGGCCACCTCCGTGGGCCATGGCTGGTCCTCGCTGGTAGGAGCGGGCACTGCAGACCGCTTCCCGTCCGCGACTACGCGCATCGGCGCGTCGCCGTTCGCCGACGCGGAGGGCGCGGGAAGCGGATCCGTCACGCCCGCGGTGGCGGGCGCCGGTTCTGTCGCAGGACCAGGCGCCGCAGTCGTCTCCCCGGGGAAGGGGTACGCCTCGCCGTCTGCCGACGCCACCGGCATGAACTCCGGATCGACGGCGGCTTCGGCGTCGGCCTGATCTTCGACGGGAAGGTCTCGTGGCGTGGGATCCAAGAGGCCTTTCGTGGGCTGCTCCGCAGCTGTGTACTCGTCCGGGTCCCGACCCGTCGCCGGAAGGGATGACGTGAGGGCCTCGGGCGGGGTGAAGGCCGGCCGTTGCACGGCCAGGTCGATCCCGGTCGCCGCGAGCGCCTCCGCGGTCGTCTCCGCGAGCGGCACACCGATCTTGGCCAGCTTCAGCGGCATCAGCGCCTCCACCGGAGCCTTCCGCCG
>NZ_JBIAVW010000028.1:20682-104777 GCF_042894785.1 Streptomyces sp. NPDC001502 | reverse complement strand
TCCACGAACGCGGCACCGAACAACCCGGCCAGGGACTCGTCCCACTCGTCCGGCACGACGCCACGCACGTCATACGCCTTGACGATGTTCGAAAGATCTGCGGCCACTGCCTGCCCTCCTGAAGGTCCTGTGCGGTTCAGCAAAACCTACCCTGAACCAGGAGCAGCTCTTCAGGCCACCGGAGCGTCAGGAATCGGGCGATCTCAGGACGCGCAGGTGTCCACGACGGGTCTCGCCGGTGGACGGACCGCCCTGGCCGGGGCGGCCGGCCTCGGCCGTGCGACCCGGCGGGCGGGCGGCTTCGCGGACGGCGTTGGCGAGGGCTTCGAGGTCGTCGCCGCTGGGGCGGGACGGCCCGGAGCCGTCGGACAGGCGCACGACGTCCCAGCCCCGTGGGGCGGTCAGGCGCTCCGAGTGCTCGGCGCACAGGTCGTAGCAGTGGGGTTCGGCGTAGGTGGCGAGCGGGCCGAGAACTGCGGTCGAATCGGCGTAGACGTACGTCAGTGTCGCGACGGCAGGGCGGCCGCACGCGGTGCGCGAACAGCGACGTACAAGGCTCACGACGTTGGACGGTACCGCACTCTTGACCGGGCCGCGACGACTCCACCGCCGCTCACTCCCCCGTGTCGTGCTCGGAGCTACCCTGCGGGGGTGACCGACACCCCTCTTCCTCCTTGCCCCGCCGAGCCCCCCACGGGGACCCGAGCCGAGCCGCGCCCGCGTCGGCGGGACCGGCACGGGCGGGGGATGCGCGGTCCGGTGGCCCCTCCTCAGGTGCCGCTGTCGGCGAGCCGGTCGGAGCTGTTCGGGGACCTCGTACGGGATTCCGTGGAGCGGCTGGAGCGGCACTGGCCGCAGCTGGCCGACGTGGAGTTCCTGATCGGTGACGTACCCGGGCCGCCGGGCGGTCCGGACGGCGGCTGGAACGACGAGGCGGTGCCGCTGGGCGCGGTGTCGGAGTCGCGCGAGGGGCGGCCCGCCCGGATCGTGGTCTTCCGGCGGCCGGTGGAGATCCGTACGAAGACGCGGGACGAGAAGGCGATGCTGATCCACGAGATCGTGGTGGAGCAGGTGGCGGAGCTGCTGGGGCTCTCGCCGGAGACGGTGGACCCCCGGTACGGCCAGGACTGAGTCCGTCCTGCCGCCGCGTACCGGGGGCGCCCCGTCATCCGGTCGTCATCGCGTCAGGACGGAGAGGTCCTGGGCGGCCTTGGGGACCGAGACCGTGGAGTGGTCGTCGGAGAGGCCCTGGACGGTGAACATCGCGATGCCCTCGTGCGGGAGGGACAGGGTGCGGGCCGCGTGGACCGGGCCGCCCGAGAGGGTCTCGACGGTGAGGGCGTAGGAGCCCTTGCCGCCCGCCGGGGCCAGGGAGAGCATCTGCGTGGTGCCCGCCTTGACGGTGACCTCCTGGGAGGCCGCCTCGCCGCCGCCGGTGCCCGGCGAGGCGGTGACCTTGACCTTCGCGTCGGCTCCCGGGGCCGTCAGGGCCAGCGTGGTGGTGTTCTCCTCGGGCCGGTTGTCGGCCACGGTCGCCCGTGCTCCGACCGGCCCGGTGGCGGGGATGAAGCCGATCTCCTGTTTGGCGCCGCTGCCGCGGACCACCCGTACCGCCGCGACGACCGGGGCGGACTTCTTGGGGTCGGAGGGGGTCAGCAGGAGCGAGCCGGCCTCGCCGCGGGTCAGGTCCTTGAGGTCGACGGCTGCCGTCATACCGGCCTTGACGTGCAGCTGTTCGTTGCCCGCCGGGCTGATCGAGCCGCCGGGTGCGGCCAGGCGCACCTTCAGCTCCGCGTCCTCCTCGCCCGGTACGAAGACGACCAGCCGTACGGAGGCGGCGTCCGCGGGGATGCCCGGCAGGACGAGCGAGCCCGCCGGGTCGGCGGAGGCAGGCAGCCAGTCGGCGCCCACCGCCTCCTCGCCGACCTGCACCGATGCGCCCACCCGGCCCGCGCGGGTGGTCACGTGGGCGGTGGCGTCCGCGAGCTGGGCGCCCGGGACCAGGGTGGACAGCAGGACGGTCTTGGTGGACTTGGGGTCGACCCGGATGCTCTCGCTGGTGCCGGCGTCGGGCTTGGCCGGACCGTCCGGGCCGAAGAGCTTGATGTCGACGATGGCCGCGGCGTCGTCGGGGTTGGTGAGGTGGACGTAGTCCTCGCGTCCCTTGGCGGTGCTCACCGCGGGGAACCAGAAGTCGGTGCCGGGTGCGGTGCAGCCGACGCCGAGCACGCCACGGGTCCGGCCGACCGAGACCTTGGTGGTCAGCTGCGCGGTCCAGCCGGGGGCGAGGACCCCGTCGGCGCTGCCGGTGAGGGCGGGTGCGTCGGCGCCGCTGGCGGTGGCCCCGAGGGGCTTGCCCGGCTCCTTGGGTTCCAGCACCGGCTTGGCGTCCTTGGTCGCGCCGAGCAGCCGGGCCGAGCCCTTGCCCTCGCCGGCGGGCGCGCCGGGGGTGAAGGCCGTGTACGTGGTCTCGGCGATGTCCGAGGAGCTGGGCCCCGGGCACACCAGCAGGGACCGCTCCACCGGCATCCGGGCGGCGGCCGCCGCCTTGCCGTCGGCCGCCTTCCCGTCGGCGGCGGGTGCGGTGAGGGCGGCGACGCCGGTGAGGGCGGCCAGGGCCGCGGTCACCGCCGCCAGCGTCAGGGGTGCGCGCTGCTTCACTGCTGGGGGCTCCCGTCCGGACGCGGGTCGTGCGGTGCGTGGGGGTGGTGGGGGTCGTACGGCTGGTACGGCTCGTACGGGTAGGTGTACTGCTGCTGGTCCGGGTCCTGGACCGGCTGGTGCTGGGGCTGGGGCGGGTACGGGTCCTCGTAGGCCTGACCGTTCTGCCCGCCCTGACCACCGTGCCCGCCCTGACCGCCGTACTGCGGGTACTGGTCGTACGGGGTCTGCTGCTGCGACTCGTACGCGTAGCCGCCCTGGTCGCCGTACGCCTGGTACGCGTAGCTGTCGTCGCCGTACACCGGCTGTGCCGGGATCTGCGCGTACGGGTCGGCGACCGCCGCGGTCTCCACCGGTACGGGGGCCGGTTCGGCCTCGGCGCGCAGCCGGCGGGCGCGGCGGCCCTCGCCGGCCTCGCCTGGGGCGGGCCGGTCCTGGAGCGCGGCCTCCTCGTCCGGCAGGTCGTCGTCGAGTTCCGCGCGGCGGCCGGGCAGGGCCATCACCAGCAGGACCAGGGCGAGGAGGCCCTGGACCCAGTACCAGGCGGTCTGCAGCAGGGAGTCCTCGTGGACGAGGTCGAGGCGCCCGCCGTCGGCGGGCAGTTCGAAGCCCTGTGCCCAGCCGTCGAGGGTCTTGGGCTTGAGGGGCTTGCCGTCGAGGGTGGCCTGCCAGCCTTCGTCGGCCCGGTCGGCGATGCGCAGGACGCGGCCCGCGTCACCGGCGGGGATCTTGCTGTGGGCCTCGACGGGTCCGGCGGCGACCGGGATCGGGGCCTCGCCCTGCTTGCCGGAGACGATGACCGCGCGCGGCAGCCAGGGTTCGACGCCCCACAGGGCGGTGCCGTCCTGCTGGTGGCGGCGGCTGAGGCCCGGGGTGGCGTCGAGGACGCGGCGGATCTCCTCGGGGCCGCCGGGGCGGAACATCACGAAGCGGATGGCGAAGGCGCTGAGCTGGCTGGACTGGTCGGCGCCGGAGCCGGCGACGAGGTTGGAGACGACCTTGTCGAGGCGGGCGTCGCCGCCGGTGCGGGCGGTGACCTCCGCGTCGCCGATGCGGCCGCCGGAGCCTCGGACGAGGCTGTAGGAGACGGTGGCGGGCGGGTCCAGGTCGAGGATCAGGGTGCGGGTCTGGTTGTCGTCTCCGCCCGCGTCCGCGACGAAGGCCGGGACCTGTACGGGGTCGCGGCGCTGCAGCGGGCCGTCGGCGCCGGCGAGCATCCAGGTGGCGGCGGCGACCAGCGGGCCCACGGCGGCGGCCAGGGCGATGAGCGCGGCCAGCGGCTGGCGCCAGCCGAAGCTGCGGGCGGCGACGCGTTCCTTGGCTCCGTCGGCGCCGAGGGCGGCGGCCGTGAGCAGGGCGAGGCCGTAGACGAGGGTGGCGGGTCCGGCCCAGGCGGTGGGGTTGAGGACGACGGCGAGGAGCAGTCCGGCCAGGGCTGCGGCCCAGGCGGTGCGGACGGCGAAGGCGCGGTCGGTGCGCAGCAGGGCGGCCAGGGCGGCGAGGACGATTCCGGCGAGGACCGGTCCGGCGCCGGTGCCGGGGCCGCCGGGGCTGATGGCGAGCAGGCCGAGGGCGTCGGCGGAGCCGGCTCCGTAGGGCAGCCCGGCCTCGTGCAGGAGGCGGCCGGGGTGGGTGAGCAGGCCCAGTGACCAGGGGGCGAGCACGGCGAGCGGGACGGCGAGGGTGGCGAGCAGCCGCAGGCCGTACGCCTTCCAGTGCGCGCGGCGCAAGGCCAGCGCGCCGGTCCCGAGGACGGCGGCCAGCGGCCATACGACGGGGGTGAAGGCGGTGGTGAGGGTGAGCAGCAGCGTGTACGTCCACACCGCGCGCCGGCCGCCCCGCCGGTCGGTGGCTTCCGCGCCGTCGGCGAGGTCGAAGGCGGCGACGGCGGAGCGGGCGAGGAGGGGGAGCACGACGGCGAGGACGGCGGTGCCGAGGCGGCCGCCGGCGAGGGCTCCGGTCACGGCCGGGAGGAAGGCGTAGGCGATGGCCGCCCAGGCGCGCAGCAGCCGGGATTCGACGAGCGGCCGGGAGGCGAAGTAGGCGGTGAGGCCGGCGAGCGGGACGGATCCGACGAGCAGCAGGGTCAGGGCGGCCTGGGTGGAGCCGAACAGCAGGGTGGCGAGGGTGCCGAGGACGGCCAGGTAGGGCGGCGCGGAGGCGGTGGAGCCGGTGCCGACGGCGTGCCAGCCGTCGGTGTAGGCGGCCCAGAGTTCGGAGCCGCTGCCGGGGGCGGGCAGCAGGGCGCCGCCCATGAGGGAGCCGCCGCCGATCAGGGCGCGGCAGGCGGCGAGGGAGACGACGGCCAGGAGGGCGAGGAGGAGGGGTGCGGGGTTGCGGGCGAGCCGCTTGAGGCGGGCGAAGCGCTCGGTCTCCACCAGGTAGTCGCCGTCTTCGCCGGGGGCGTCGAGGACGCTGCCTCCGCCGTGCCGGCCCGCGGGGGCGGCGGCGGTGTCGCGGTCGCTGCCGAAGTAGCCGGCGAGCTGTTCCGCGTTGGCCCGCAGGGAGGCTCCCGGCGGGGGGAACAGCGGGCGCAGTTCGGCGGCGGGGACGGCGGGGCGGCGGCGGGCCTTGCGGGCGGCGAGGAGCCGGCCGGGGCGCAGGAGGGTGGCGAGCAGGCCGGTGAGTTCGTCGACGGCCTGGCCGGGGGCCTTGCCGATGAGGTAGCCGAGGGTGCGCAGCACGGTGCCGAGCAGGACGCGCAGCAGGACGTACGGCAGGGCGCGGCCGGAGCTGTTGGCGAGGATCGTGTAGACGGCGCCGGCCTTGTCGACGCGGTGCGGGCCGGCTGTGGTGCGTCCGGCGCAGTCGACGGTGCGGCGTTCGCGGGCGGCGGCCTCGGCGTGCCGCAGGACGGCGTCGGGGGCGACGAGGACGCTGTGGCCGGCGCTCTGGGCGCGCCAGCACAGGTCGACGTCGTCGCGCATGAGGGGCAGGCGCCGGTCGAAGCCGCCGAGCTCGTCGTAGACGTCGCGGCGGACCAGCATGCCGGCGGTGGAGACCGACAGGACGGGGCGGACCTGGTCGTGCTGGCCCTGGTCCTGTTCCCGGCGGTCGAGGCCGGTCCAGCGGCGGCCGCTGCGGGCGATGGTGACGCCGGCTTCGAGGAGCTGCTTCTTGTCGTACCAGCCGCGCAGTTTGGGGCCGATGACGGCGGCGTCGGGGTTCTCCTCGGCGACGCGGAGCAGTTCGGTGAGGGCGTCGGGTTCGGGGGCGCTGTCGTCGTGCAGGAGCCAGAGCCACTGGACGGGTTCGCCGTGGGGGAGGTCGGGCAGGTCGTACGTGTCGTCGCGCCAGGTGCGGCTGACGGGGTCCCAGCCGCTGGGGCGCTTGAGGTACGGGAGGTCCTCGGGGGTCAGGGTGCCCGCGGAGCGTGCGGCTTCGTCGACCGCGGTGCCGAAGCCGGTGCGGCGGGCGAGGTGCAGGACGTGGTCGTCGCCGAGGGCTTCGGTGAGCAGGCGCGCGGAGTCGTCGGCGCTGCCGGTGTCGGCGGCGATGTGGTTCTGCGCGGGGCGTTCCTGGCCGAGTAGGCCGGCGAGTGTCCGGGGCAGCCAGCGGGCGCCGTCATGGGCGACGAGGACCGCGGTGACGACGTGCCGGGGGAACTCGGGTGTGGCTGGGGCCTGGTAGGAGGCCGTCGACTGGCTGTGCAGGGACATCGCGGTACGGGCCCTCCGGCCGGGGGTCCGGGGGTGGTGTGCCCTCGGAGGCTGCTGGACAGCGCCCCACCCTAACGGCTGCCACGACAGCGGTCCGCCTCCTGCGGGGAAGGTGCAGGAGGCGGACCGTGTGCCGTGCCGTGTGTCGCGCTCGTCGTCCCGTTCGGCGCACTGTCCGTCATGCGTCGAAGTGCGCTCTGTGGTGGGTTCCGTGGTGCGTGCTGCGGTGCGTTCCGTGGTGCGTTCGATATGTCGTGCGATGTGCGGTAGGTGCCTGACCGGTGGTGCGTCGGCCGTTTCAGACCGCTGCCTTTTTCAGGCGGCGGCGTTCCCGCTCGGACAGACCGCCCCAGATGCCGAATCGCTCGTCGTTGGCGAGGGCGTACTCAAGGCATTCGGAGCGGACTTCGCAGGCGAGGCAGACCTTCTTGGCCTCGCGGGTGGAGCCGCCCTTCTCGGGAAAGAAGGACTCGGGGTCGGTCTGGGCGCACAGTGCGCGCTCCTGCCACCCGAGCTCTTCGTCCGCCTCCTCGACCAGCAGTTCCTGAAACAGCTCGGTCATGTGCGCCCCTCGCTCTGTCTGTGCGTCCCCGTGACGATGCCGTCACTGATTGCTACGTAACGACACGAGTGAAATTACAAGTGCGTGGCTCCGGGGCAGTCAAGCCGAGATCTGCTATTGGGCCCCTTATTCACTCTGCGGAACCAAGCCTATGCAGAAAGTGTTCATATCGCCAAAAATCGTGACACATGCCACCGGCGCCACAGGATGCCGCCTTTACCCGTATTCCACGTGCCACCTCCGGGTGGGGTTGCGGTCCGGCCGGAGAAGCGGCGCAGATCACATTCAGGTCACGGAAGTCGGGATCGGGTTTGAGCGCCGACACAGCGCCACATCCCCTGCCGCACACTGCACAAACCTTTCTCCGGGCACGGTAACCGGATGAGGTGAAACTTTTACCCCAAACCGGACATTGGGTTGACAGTCAGGCCCCCGAGCCGTTCTCCTTGTTTGCATGTCAGCGCCCGCAGCCACCACCCGGACCCCCATTCGTGGGTTCCTGTGCGCTGCCCAGGTTCGCTGTTGCTGTTGCAGCTGTTGATGCCCGCGGAGCCCCGGCTCCTCAGAGCTCCGGCCCGCCCCCGCAGCAACCGCCAGCACGACTGACATCCGTCGAGGTACCCCCCACGATGAACAGCACGCACAGCGCCACCCCCACCGCTTCCGCCTCTCCCGCCGCTCCCGCGACGGTCGAGAGCGACCTCCAGATCGCCGGCGACATCCTCGCCGTCCAGCACCTCCTCCAGCCTGCCCGCGAGCACCCGGCCACCGTCGCCGAGTTCGCCGGGCTCGCCCGCTCCATCGCCGAGGACCGCGCTTCCTGGGAGCACCTCGTCGAGTACGACGCCACCACCCGCTGGTACCACCGGCTGCGCACCGGCCCCGGTTACGAGGTCTGGCTGCTCAGCTGGGTCCCCGGCCAGGGCAGCGGCCTCCACGACCACGGCGCCTCCTCCGGCGTCATGACCGTCCTGGAGGGCGAGCTCACCGAGCACACCCCCCGCGGCCACACCAGCCACCGCCCCGGCACCCAGCGCGTCTTCGCCCCCGGCTACGCCCACGAGGTCGTCAACGACACCCTCGACGGCGCGGTCAGCCTGCACGTCTACTTCCCCGGCCTGACCGAGATGCCGATGCACAGCTGCTCCCCGGCCGAAACCGCGTCCGTACCGGCCTGACCTCCGCCCCCCGTCGGCAGTGCGGCCGACAGTCCCACCCGTCGCCCGACCACCACCCCTCGACGACAGCCTCCGGCTGACAGACTGTCTGCATGCGCATTGTTGTTCTGGCCGGCGGTATAGGCGGCGCCCGGTTCCTGTCCGGACTCAAGTCGGCGGTGCCCGACGCGGACATCACGGTCATCGGCAACACCGGTGACGACATTCACCTCTTCGGGCTCAAGGTCTGCCCCGACCTGGACACGGTGATGTACACCCTCGGCGGTGGCATCAACGAGGACCAGGGCTGGGGCCGCTCCGACGAGTCCTTCACCGTCAAGGAGGAACTCGCGGCGTACGGGGTCGGACCCACCTGGTTCGGCCTCGGCGACCGCGACTTCGCCACTCACATCGTGCGTACGCAGATGCTCGGCGCGGGCTACCCGCTGAGCGCCGTCACCGAGGCCCTCTGCGACCGCTGGCAGCCCGGCGTACGACTCCTGCCCATGTCCGACGACCGGGTCGAGACCCACGTCGCGATCACCGAGGCCGACACCGGGGAACGCCGCGTCATCCACTTCCAGGAGTACTGGGTCCGGCTGCGGGCCTCGGTGGACGCGGAAGCGGTCGTACCCGTGGGGGCCGAGCAGGCCAAGCCCGCCCCCGGTGTGCTGGAGGCCATCGCCGCCGCCGACGTGATCATCTTCCCGCCGTCCAACCCCGTGGTCTCGGTCGGCACGATCCTCGCCGTCCCCGGCATCCGGGACGCCGTGGCCTCCGCCGGGGCGCCCGTCGTGGGCCTCTCCCCCATCGTCGGGGGCGCGCCCGTGCGCGGGATGGCCGACAAGGTGCTCGCCGCGGTGGGTGTCGAGTCCACCGCCGCCGCGGTCGCCCTGCACTACGGGACCGGGCTGCTGGACGGCTGGCTCGTGGACACCTCGGACGCGGACGCCGTCGCCGAGGTCGAGGCCGCCGGGATCACCTGCCGCGCGGTGCCGCTGATGATGACCGACGTGGAGGCCACCGCGGAGATGGCCCGCGCCGCGCTGGCGCTGGCGGAGGCCTCCCGGTGACGCGGATGCCCGCTTACGAGGTGCGGGCGCTCGACGGGATCCCCGAGGTCAGGCCGGGCGACGACCTGGCGAAGCTGATCACGACGGCCGCCCCCGACCTGCGCGACGGGGACGTCCTGCTGGTCACCTCGAAGATCGTCTCCAAGGCCGAGGGCCGGATCGTGGAGGCCGACTCGCGCGAGGCCGCGATCGACGCCGAGACCGTACGGGTCGTCGCGCGCCGGGGTCCGCTGCGGATCGTCGAGAACCGGCAGGGCCTGGTGATGGCCGCGGCCGGCGTGGACGCCTCCAACACCGCCCCCGGCACCGTGCTGCTGCTGCCCGAGGACCCGGACGGCTCGGCCGCCGCGATCCGCGCCGGGGTGCGCGACACCCTGTCCGTGGACGTGGGCGTGGTCGTGACGGACACCTTCGGGCGGCCGTGGCGCACCGGGCTGACGGACGTGGCGATCGGCTCGGCCGGTGTGCGGGTCCTGGACGACCTGCGCGGCGGCACGGACGCGCACGGCAATCCGCTGAGTTCGACGGTGGTGGCGACCGCGGACGAGCTGGCCGCCGCCGGCGACCTGGTCAAGGGCAAGGCGGCCGGTCTGCCGGTGGCGGTCGTGCGCGGGCTGGCCCACCTCCTGGGCGAGGGCTCCTCGGCCCGGGACCTGGTGCGCTCACCGGCCGACGACATGTTCCGGCTGGGCACCTCGGAAGCGGTACGGGAAGCCGTGACGCAGCGCCGTACGGTACGGGCCTTCACCGCGGAGCCCGTGGACCCGGGCGCGGTGCGGCGGGCGGTGGCGGCGGCCGTGACGGCCCCGGCCCCCCACCACACGACGCCGTGGCGGTTCGTCCTGCTGGAGTCCGAGGCCTCACGGGTGCGGCTGCTGGACGCGATGCGGGACGCGTGGATCGCGGACCTGCGGGCGGACGGCAAGTCCGAGGAGTCCGTGGCGAAGCGGGTGCGGCGCGGGGACGTGCTGCGGGCCGCCCCGTACCTGGTGGTGCCGTGTCTGGTGACGGACGGCGCGCACCACTACGGGCACGCCCGGCGGGACACGGCGGAGCGGGAGATGTTCGTGGTCGCGATGGGCGCGGGCGTGCAGAACCTGCTGGTCGCGCTGGCCGGGGAGCGGCTGGGGTCGGCGTGGGTGTCCTCGACGATGTTCTGCCGGGACGTGGTGCGGGAGGTGCTGGAGCTGCCGCAGGACTGGGACCCGATGGGAACGGTGGCGGTGGGACACCCGGCGGCGGCCCCGGCGGACCGGCCGGGGCGCTCCGCGGCGGACTTCATCGAGGTGCGGTGACGCCTGCGGCGAGCCCGGCGGATCGGCGGGCCACCCCTGCCCTGCCGGGCGGGCCCTGGTCCGGCGGGGCGGGGACGCCCGGCACCCCCTAAAAGCGGCCGATGTCGCCGCGCGGCATGCGGGGCGCACGGCGGGGCGGGGTGTGGCCCGCGAGGAGGATGAGGCGGGCCGCGCGGTGGCGCTGGCCGGCGTACGGGGCGAGGAGCTCCAGCATGGCGGCGTCGTCGGCGTCGCGGTCGCCCACGAGGGCGTAACCGACGATGCCGGGCAGGTGGAGGTCGCCGGTGGTGATCGCGTCGGGGTGGCCGTTGCTGCGCTGGAGGGTTTCGGCGGAGGTCCACGGGCCGATGCCGGGAACGGCCTCCAGCCTTCGTACGGCCTCGGGCAGGTCCATCGCGGCCGCCTCCTCCAGGCGGTCCGCCACGCGGGCCGCCCGCACGATCGTGGCGGAGCGCTTGGCGTCGACCCCGGCCTTGTGCCAGTCCCAGGACGGGATCATGGCCCAGGTGCGGGCGTCGGGCACGACGTAGAGGTCCTGCGGCCCGGGCGCGGGCTCGCCGTACTGCCTCACGAGCCGGCGCCAGGAGCGGTAGGCCTCGTCGGCGGTGACCTTCTGCTCCAGGACCGTGGGGATCAGGGATTCCAGGACCAGGCCGGTCCGGGTGAGGCGCAGGCCGGGACGGCGGCGGTGGCTGGCGTGCACGAGGCGGTGGCGGGGTACGAAGGCGGCGGGATCGTCGCCCGCGCCGAGGAGTGCGGGCAGCTGTTCGAGGAACCAGCCGGCGCCGGGGCCCCAGGCCTCGGCGTGCACCTGTTCGCCCGCGCGGGACACGCGGAGGGTGGCCGGGCCCTGCGGGGTGCGGCCGGTGCGCCAGACCGAGCCGTCGGGGGTGGTGCGGAAGGTGGGGTCGGCGGGGCCGCGTCTGAGGGGGCCGAGGACGAGCCCGAGGTCGACCGGGCCGTCGGGGGTCCAGCGGCGTTCCTCGGCGCCGGAGCCGGCGGTGCTCCCCCGGCCCGGGGGGACGTCGGTGCGGCCGCCGCGGACCGCGGCGCGGGTGAGGGGATCGAAGCGGCCGGCCATGCGTCGAGCGTAGCCCGGCCCGGCCGCGTCTCCCCCGGGGCTCCGCCCCGGACCCCGCTCCTCAAACGCCGGAGGGGCTGAAAGATCGGGGTCCGGGGCGGAGCCCACAGGGGCCGAGGCCCGGGGACGGGGCCGCGCGTGTCCAACCTGCGACCGCCGGAGGCTACGGGCGGCCCTGGAGCTTTGCCGAGGCCTTGCGGGTGGCGCCCAGTTTGCCGTAGAGCTTCGTGCCCGGGCACTGGGTGGCGAAGCCGTCCCGGTGGCCGGAGATGACGTTCATCGACACGTTCTTGCCCTTGGGGTAGCGGTTGCCTCCGCCCGACGTCAGGGTGGTCTTCGCGCGCGGGTCGCGGCTGAAGAGGCCGAGCTTCCAGGCCGTGAGGCGGGCGACCGCGTCGACCGCCACCGCGGGCGGGGCCGAGGAGGTGAAGGTGCCCAGCACCGCGACGCCCATGCTGTTGGTGTTGAAGCCCATCGTGTGCGCGCCGAGGACCGCCTTGGAGACGCCGCCCGCGCGGCCCTCGTAGACCGTGCCGCACTTGTCGACGGCGAAGTTGTAGCCGAAGTCCCGCCAGCCGCTGCTGATCACGTGGTAGCGGTACAGGCTGCGCAGGACCGCGGGGGCGTCCTTGCAGGCGTAGTTGTTGCCGGAGGCGCTGTGGTGGACGAAGGCCGCCTTGACCGTGCTCGTGTAGACGAAGCCCGACTCGCGCAGGCTCTCGTCCGCGCCCCAGCCCTTGCGGGTGACGATCCTCGGGCGCGGACCGATGTACGGGGCGGCCGCGGCGGTCAGCTCGCCGTCGCTCGCGAAGACCGCGTCGGCGGTGGAGTCGGCCTTGTCGAGTGCGGTGATCTCGTTCGCGCCGAGCGAGGCGTGCGGGACGTTCGCGGCGGAGGACTCCGCCGTCTCCATCGTCATGGCGGGCACCGCCACCTCGCCCTTGCCGTCGCCGTCGGGGCCGGTGTTCTTGCCGTCGGAGCCCGCGGCCGGGGTCTCCGCGCCCGGGTCGACGAGCTCGATCCGCATGCCCGTGGGCAGCCGGGAGGGGGCGCGGGTGGCCGGGGCGCCGGATTCGGCCTGGACGCGGACCTCCACGGCGTCGGACTCGCCCACCCACAGCGGGGCGGTGGCGCCGCGGATCCGGCCGGAGCCGCGTTCCGCCGCGTCGGGGTCGGCGGCGTGCTCGCCGTTGTGGGTCTCGACGTCCTGCCAGTCCGACCAGGTGGCGGTCCGGGTGGACCGGGTCCGCACCTGGACCCGGCCGTGCAGTTCGGTGGCCGCGTCGTCCCAGACCACGCCGACCAGCGAGAACGTCTTGACCTCGCGTGCGGTCAGACCTTGCGTCTCGGGGCGGCTCGGGGAGGCGCTCATTCCGGGTACTCCGGGCGCTCGCGTCGCCGAGGGTCCCAGCGGGACGAGCGGCAGCGATTGGGTGGACCCGGCGGGGGTTACGGGGGCGGTCTCGGCCAGGGCGGGGGTGGGGAGCGCGAGGGGCAGGGCCAGTACGGCGGCCGTCGCGACGCCGATCGAGGAAGCAAGGAATCCACGCATGAAAAGGATGGTGAGCACGCGGATCGCCGGGCGCCATCCGAGAACTGACGCTCCGTCCGGCCCGCCGCGCGTACCCCTCCCCCGTACGGAGGAGCCGACGGCCCCCGTACGGGGGACGGGCCCGCGTACGCTGTGCCGGGTGAACGCCACTGACCGCACCCCTGCCGACCTGCTGCGATCCGCGCTCGCCGCCGATCCGGGCCGCCCGCTCGTCACCTTCTACGACGATGCCACCGGCGAGCGCGTCGAATTGTCCGTCGCGACCTTCGCCAATTGGGTGGCCAAGACCGCCAATCTGCTCCAGGGCGACCTGGGGGCCGAGCCCGGGGACCGGCTCGCGCTGATGCTCCCGGCGCACTGGCAGAGCGCGGTGTGGCTGCTCGCCTGCGCCTCCGTCGGGGTGGTCGCCGAGGTCGGCGGGGATCCGGCGGACGCGGATCTCGTCGTCAGCGGGCCGGACACCCTGGAGCGGGCCCTGGCGTGCGGCGGTGAGCGGGTGGCGCTCGCGCTGCGGCCGCTGGGCGGCCGGTTCCCGCAGCCGCCGGCCGGGTTCGCGGACTACGCGGTGGAGGTGCCGGGGCAGGGCGACCGCTTCGCGCCCTTCGCGCCGGTGGATCCCGAGGGCCCGGCGCTGGTCGTCGGCGGCGAGGAGCTCACGCACACGGCGCTGGTGGCCCGCGCCCGCGAGGACGCGGCGAAGCTCGGCCTCGGCGAGGGCTCGCGGGTGCTGACCGGGCTCGGCTACGACACCTGGGACGGGCTCTCGGCCGGGCTCTACGCCGCGCTGGCCGCCGGCGGGTCCGTGGTGCTGTGCCGGAACCTGGACCGGCTCCCGGCGGCCGGGCTGGCCCAGCGCAGCGAGAGCGAGCGCGTCACCCACACCGTCTGATCGCCGCCCGGAGGCCTGTCACTCACCTGTCACTCACACTGGTGAAAGGCAGGTACGGGCGATTTGTCACCCGCATGGCCCTAGACAGGCACCCGTCCCCGGGCTGCTCCGGCGCCCCGGGGGCAGCATCGGCAGTGGCCGTGCTCACCCGTACGGCCGACGGCCCGCAGTCGTAGCGGCGAGGGGACGGACGCCAGTGACGGACAGCGCAGGCATACCGGGCGGCACCGACGCGGCCGGGGGCGCGGGGCGGCCCCCGCGCATCCGCGGGCGCCGGCGCCGGCTGCTGCGCTGGATCGGCCTCGGGGCGGCCTTCCTGGTCCTGGCGGGTACGGCCACCGGCTGGTGGCTCTACAACAAGCTCGACGGGAACATCACCGAGGACACCTCGGCCGCGGCCGAGCTGCGGCGCTACGAGCGCGAGCGCCCGGCGCACCTGGGCACCGGGGCTCAGAACATCCTGCTGATCGGCTCGGACTCGCGCTCCGGGCGGGACAACGCCAAGTACGGGCAGGACGGGGGAACCCAGCGCTCGGACACCACGATCCTGCTGCACCTGCCGCAGGACCGCAGGAGCGCGACCGCGGTGTCGATTCCCCGGGACCTGATGACGGACATCCCCTCCTGCCGGCAGGTGGACGGGAGCCGCACCGCCGAGCGGTTCGCGCAGTTCAACTGGGCGTTCCAGTGGGGCGGGGCCGCCTGCACGATCCGTACGGTGGAGAAGCTGACCGGGATCCGCGTCGACCACCACATGGTGATCGACTTCGGCGGGTTCAAGAAGATGGTCAACGCCATCGGCGGGGTGGAGGTCTGCCTCAAGGAACCGGTGAACGACGCCGAGGCGAAGCTGCGGCTCGCCGCCGGGCGCCAGACCCTGCGGGGCGAGCAGGCCCTGGGCTACGTCCGCGCCCGCCACAGTCTGGGCAACGGCAGCGACACCGAACGGATGGACCGGCAGCAGCAGTTCCTCGGTTCGCTCGTCAAGAAGGTGCAGAGCAACGGGGTGCTGCTGAATCCGGCGCGGCTGTACCCGCTGCTGGACGCGGCGACCTCCTCGGTGACCACGGACCCGGGACTGGCCTCGCTGCGCGGCCTGTACGAACTCGTGCGGGGCATGCGGGACATCCCGACCGATCAGGTCAAGTTCCTGACGGTGCCGCGCAAGCCGTACGCGCCCGACCCGAACCGGGACGAGCTGGTCGAGCCCGACGCGGAGCGGCTGTTCCAGCAGCTGCGGATGGACAAGCCGGTCACGGTCGCCCCGCCGGAGCCCTCGCCGAGCGCGGCCGCGGCCGAGGGCCGGGGGGCGGGCACGGAGCCCGGTTCGGACACGGATTCCACCGACGAGGGAACCGTCACACCTCAGGTACCCGTCCCCACTTTCACCGGAACCACTGCAGGTAACGCCGACTGCCGGTAAAGCAATCCCAAAAGCCGGTGCCCGAACCGAGTGGGATGGGTGGTTCACCCCGTTATAAGGGGAGTGGAATTTGTCACCAGCATGGTTTGCCGCCGAACAGGGCGGATAGGGTGAGCGATCCGGTGCCCGGCCGGACCAGACGCGGGCACCAGCAGCCGGATCGTTGACCGTGCGCCTGGGGGAGGCGCGTCGCGAGGCACCGACGGAGGATTCGAGCAACCGTGGATGCGCAAAGCCGTGGGCGGGCGGACGAGATCGACCCCGCAGACCAGTGGGTACTCAATCCCCGCACCGGCAACTACGAACTGCGACTGGCCGACTCCGCCGCGCAAGCGCGGCCCAAGGTCACCGCGCCCCGCAGATCGCCGTCTGCTCCTTCAGCCCCTACCGCCCCCTCCCCCGGTGTGCCGAGGCCGCGGCGCGGCGACCCGCCGCCCGGCGGCCGGCGCGGCGGACGCTCCCGCAAGCTCGGCGGCGGAGGCCGTAAGAAGGCGCTGGTCATCACCGGGGGCACGCTGGCGTTCCTGCTGGTCGGCGGTTCCGTGGCGGGGTACCTCTACTACAACCACCTGAACGGCAACCTCAGCGTCACCGACGTGGCGGGCGCGGGCACCGGTGGTTTCAAGAAGGACCAGCCGATCAACATCCTGGTCATCGGAACCGACAAGCGCACCGGCGCGGGCAACGAGAGCTACGGGGACAAGGACAGCGTCGGCCACGCCGACACCACGATCCTGTTCCACGTCTCGAAGGACCGGACCAACGCGACCGCGCTGTCCATCCCCCGCGACCTGATCACCAACATCCCGGCCTGCCCGACGAAACAGCCGGACGGATCGACGAAGACGATCGCCCCCTCCAAGGGCACCCGCTTCAACACCAGCCTGGGCCAGGAGGGCCGCGACGCGGGCTGCACCATGCGAACGGTGAAGGAACTCACCGGCATCGAGGTCGACCACTTCATGATGGCCGACTTCAACGCCGTCAAGACCTTGAGCACGGCGGTCGGCGGAGTACCGGTGTGCCTGGCCAAGCCCGTCAACGACGAAGAGGGTTCCCACCTCAAGCTGGACGCCGGCGAACACCGCCTGGAGGGCGAACAGGCCCTCGCCTTCGTGCGCACCCGGCACGGCTTCGGCAACAACAGCGACCTCGACCGGATCAGGATCCAGCAGCAGTTCCTGGGTTCGATGATGCGTGAGATGAAGTCGAAGGAGACGCTGACCAGCCCCAAGAAGTTCCTCTCCCTCGCGGAGGCCGCCACCAAGTCGCTGGGGGTGGACTCGGGGATCGGGTCCATCGGCAAACTCACCGATCTGGCCGGTGAGTTGAAGGGCATCGACACGAAGAACATCACCTTCACCACCCTCCCGGTGCTCGACAACCCGGCCGAACCGGAGGGCAAGAAGGCGACCGTCGTCGTCGATCACACCTTGGCCGATCCGCTGCTGCAGATGATCCGGGGGGACGTCTCGCTCACGGAGGTCGAGAAGAAGGAACAGGCCGCCAAGGAGGCGGCCGACGCGGACGCGAAGGCCAAGCAGGACGCGCTGCTCCAGGGCAACCGCGCGGCCGCGGCGGATGTACGGGTGAGCATCTACAACGGCGGTGGCCCCAAGGGCTCCGCCTCCACCACGCTGAACTGGCTGCAGAACAGCAAGGGTGTGCCCAGGGCCAGCAACGTCGGCAACGCGCCCGCGAAGGTCGGCGCCACGCAGCTGGAGTACGCCCCCAACCAGGCCGACCAGGCCCGGGCGTTGGCGGACATCATGGGCCTGCCCGCGACCGCGCTGAAGGTGGGGACGGCGGACGCCCCGGCGAAGACCCCGATGAAGCTGACGCTGGGTCCGGACTTCCAGCAGCCGGGCTCCCCGCTGGCGGCCCCGGTGCCCCAGCAGCTGCCCGAGGACGTGCAGCAGGCGCAGGCCGACAAGGCGATCTGCGCCAAGTAGCAGGAATCTGCCGGTGACACCGGCACTCCGTTGACCAAGAAGGATCTTGAGGGGGACGTGTGAGGCGCAGCAGCGTGCGAGGGGAGGGGGCGAACGCCCAGGCCGCCGGGGAGATATCCGGCGGCGGGGCGGGCGCGTCCGGCACGGTGCCCCCACAGCGGGGCGGCTCCGGTGCGGCTCGCCGGGCGGGCGGCGGGCCCACCCGCAGACAGGGCCGGCGGCGCGTGCTGCGCTGGACGGCCTCCGTGCTGTCCCTGCTGATACTCGGGACGGCGGCCGCCGGGTACCTGTACTACCGCCATCTGAACGGCAGCATCCACACGGACGAGCTGAACCTCGGTGAGACCAAGCTGGGCGGTTCCAAGCCCAACGCCTTCGGGCAGACCCCGCTGAACATCCTGCTGATCGGCTCCGACGCGCGCGACGACGAGGCCAACCAGTCCCTCGGCGGGGCCACGGACACCTTCGGCGGCCCGCCGCTGGCGGACGTGCAGATGCTGCTGCACCTGTCCGCGGACCGCAGCAACATGTCGGTGGTCTCGATGCCGCGCGACACGATCCTGATGATGCCCAAGTGCACCGAGCCGGGCGGCAAGGTGCACGCCGCCAGCAAGGGCCTCGTACAGACCAACGAGTCCCTGCAGCGCGGCGGTCCGGGCTGCACGGTCGCCACCTGGCAGGAGCTGACCAAGATCCCCATCGATCACTTCATGATGATCGACTTCAAGGGTGTGGTCTCGATGGCGGACGCCATCGGAGGCGTCCCGGTCTGCGTCGAGGAGAACATCCACTCCCGCACCCGTGAGGGCAAGGGCTCCGGCCTGAAGCTGCCCAAGGGCACGAGCGTCATCCAGGGCGAGCAGGCCCTGCAGTGGCTGCGCACCCGCTACGGCTTCGAGGACGGCACGGACATCGGCCGCACCCACGCCCAGCACCAGTACATGACGTCGATGGCCCGCGAGTTCCGCAAGAACGCCAAGCTCACCAACCCGGTGAAGCTCAACAGCCTGGCGCAGGCGGCGATCGAGGCCATGGTCGTGGACAACGGCCTGAACAAGATCGACAAGCTGTACGACCTGAGCATGGAGCTCAAGAAGGTGCCCCCGGGCCGGATCACCATGACCACCATGCCGTGGGTGTACAGCACCAAGCCCGGCATGGACGGCCGGGTCGAGCCCATGGCGGGCGAGGCCGAGGCCGTGTTCCGGATGATCCGCGAGGACATCGCGCTCGACGGCAAGGGCTCCGGGACCCCGGAGGGCGGCGCGTCCCCCTCACCGGGCGTCTCCGCGGCCCCGGGCACACCCGGCACCCCGACCACGGCTCCCGGCACGGCTCCGAGTACGGCTCCGAGCACGGCCCCGGCCGCGGCTCCCGCGAAGATCGCGGTCACCGTCCGCAACGCCACGGGCGGCAAGGACGGCGCCGAGACCCGGGTCAAGAACCGGGCGAACGACGTGGCCGCGGTGCTGACCGGCAAGGGCTTCACCAAGGCCACCGCCGACACCCAGACCGGCGCCGAGGACACCACGGTCGTCCGCTACGCCACGGACGCCCAGGCGGCCGACGCGGGCGCCGTGGCCACCGCGCTCGGTCTGCCCGCCACCTCGGTGCAGAAGTCCGAGGAGGTCCCCGGGATCACCCTGTTCATCGGCAAGGACTGGCGGACCGGCACCGCGCCGACCCCGCCGCCGCCCGCCCCGACCGTGGCCCCGACCTCGGCCCACGCGCTCAACGGCGACAACGACGGCGCCTGCATGGCGGTCCAGCCGGGCTTCACCTGGTAGCGCCCACGCGAAAGGGGCCCGGCACGGCGGCTGCGACGGTACGCAGCCTCCGGGCCGGGCCCCTTCGTACGTCTCAGACCTGCGCGGAGTCCCGGTGCACGGCCGGACGGCGGCTCGCGATGACCTTGTTCGCCAGGGCCCGCGGGCTGGTCAGGAAGCCGAAGCCCCAGCTCAGGTGCATGGTCGCCAGGGCCACGGGGATCTGGGCCCGGGCCTTGATCCCGAGCCCCTTGCCCGCCGGTACGGAGCCCGCGGTGATCGCCGCGAGATAGCCGGCCGGGAGGGCGAAGCCCAGAGGGGTGACGGCGCCCACGACCACGCTCGCGGCGATCGCGCAGACGAGGGTCGGCGGGGCCAGGTAGCGCAGGTTGATGGAGCCCGAGTGGTAGCGGGCCACCACGTGCCGCCAGCGCCCGTAGTCCTTGTACTGCTTGGCCAGCGCCTTGACGGAGCGCCGCGGGCGGTACTGGACCATCAGCTCCGGCGAGAACCAGATCAGACCGCCGGCTTCGCGGATGCGGAAGTTCAGCTCCCAGTCCTGGGCGCGGATGAACTCCTCGTTGTAGCCGCCCTGCTGCTCCAGCGCCTCGCGGCGGAAGACTCCGAGGTAGACGGTTTCGGCCGGTCCCGCCTGGCCGCCGGTGTGGAACGGCGCGTTGCCCACACCGATCTTCGAGGTCATCGCGGCGGCGACGGCCTCTTCCCACGCGTTCTCGCCCTCGGCGTGCATGATGCCGCCGACGTTCTGGGCGCCGGTCTCCTCCAGGAGGCGGACGGCGGTGGCGATGTAGTTCGGCGACAGCATGCCGTGACCGTCGACGCGTACCACGATCGGGTGGCGCGAGGCCTTGATGGCGGCGTTGAGCGCCGCCGGGGTCCGGCCGGTGGGATTCGGGACGGTGTGGACTCGGGGATCCTCGGCGACGAGTTCGGCGGCGATCTCGTCGGTGCGGTCCGTGGACGGCCCGAGTGCGATCACCACCTCCATCTCGCCCGCGTACTCCTGCTCCAGGATGTGGCGGACGGAATCGCGGAGGTAGTGCTCCTCGTCGAGCACCGGCATGATCACCGAGACTGCGGGCTGCTGGGCGGGCATGTGGTCCTTCACGGTCGGGTATCGGTGTCACGTTACCGCGTACGGGGGAACCGGGTGCGCGCCGAGCGACCGGTAAGGACAGCAGCTGATCGTATGGGCCTACTGTTCTGCCGAATCAGCTGATCCGGCCGGCCAGCCCCGACCGGTCTCCCTGCTGCCCCCGCGGAGGTGTCCACCGTGCCCCAGCCGCACCGTCCCGCCCGTCCCGAAGGGCCGCCACGGCCGCCGCGCGCCCGACGGGGCGGAGGCGGTCCCGCCCGGCACCGGGACGGGCGACCCCGGTGGGGCGTACGGCTCGCCGCCGGACTGTCGGTGGCGGTGCTCGGCTCCGGGGCCGTCGGGCACGCCGTGATGACCGGCCTGGACACCGGGATCGAGCGGGTGGACCCGTTCAAGGACATGAAGAACCGCCCGCAGGCCGGACACGGCCTCAACTTCCTGCTGGTGGGCACCGACGGGCGGGAGAAGATCTCCCCGGAGGAGAAGCGCGAGTACCGCCTGGGCGGCGCGCCCTGCCACTGCACGGACACGATCATGCTGGTGCACCTGTCGGCCGACAAGGAGCGGGCCAGTGTGATCAGCCTGCCCCGCGACAGCTACGCCGAGGTGCCCGCGCACCGGGACCTCGTCACCGGCAAGGCGCACAAGGCGCATCCCGTACGGCTGAACGCGGCGTACGCGGAGGGCGGGCCCAACCTGACCGTGCGGACCGTGGAGAACATGACCCGGGTGAAGATCGACCACTACCTGGAGGTCGACTTCACCAGCTTCATGAAGACGGTCGACGCGATGGGCGGCGTGGAGATCTGCACGGCCAAGACCATGCGGGACCGCAACACCGGCCTCGACCTGCTGCCGGGCAGCCACCGCCTCAGCGGCGGACAGGCCCTGCAGTACGTGCGCTCGCGCCACGTCGACGGGGCCTCCGACCTCGGCCGGATGCAGCGCCAGCAGCGGTTCATCGCCGCCCTGATCAAGCAGGCGACCGGGGGCGGGGTGCTGCTGAACCCGGTGAAGTTCAAGGAGGTCAGCTCCACCCTCCTCGGCTCCGTGCGGGCCGACAAGGACTTCGGCTCGGAGCAGATGCTGGCCCTCGGGCAGGCGATGCGGGACTTCACCCCGTCCTCCTCGGAGTTCGCCTCGGTGCCCATCGGCAGCCCCTCCTTCCCCGTCAAGGGCATCGGGTCCACCGTGAAGTGGGACGAACCGAAGGCGGCCAAGCTGTTCGAGGCGCTGCGCGAGGACCGGCCGCTGGCCCCCGCCCGGCCCGGGAAGGCCGGCGGCGGCCCGCCCGCGGCGGTGCCCGTGGACGTGCCCCCGCGCCAGATCCGGGTCCAGGTGGAGAACGGCACCCGCATCGACGGCCTGGGCGGGCGGGTCGACGCCGCGCTGCGCGCCACCGGCTTCGACACCACCCAGGCCCCGGGCAACGGCGCCAGCCGCGAGGTCAAGCGCACGGTGATCACGTACGACCCCCGCTGGGACCGCTCCGCCCGGTCGGTGGCGACCGCGCTGCCGGGCAGCGAGCTGCGGGCGGTGGCGGGCCAGGGCCGGACGGTGCTGGTGGTCGCGGGCGCGGACTACCGCAAGGTGGTGCCGGTGCGCGCCGAGGACCCGTACCAGGGCACCTTCGGGGTGGTCACCGGCGACCAGGTGGTCTGCGGGGACTAGGTGCTCTGCCGGGACCGGGTGCTCTGCGGGGAGCAGGTCGTCAGTCGTCGAAGCCCTGGGCCGCCCGCTCCTCGCGCAGCGCCATGATCGCCTGGCGGCGGGCGAGCCGGTGGGTGCGGCGGATCTGGGCCTCCTGGTAGCGCCGCTCGTCCTGTTCGGTCTCCGGGAGGACGGGCGGGACCTCGCGGGGCTTGCCGTCGGCGTCGACCGCGGCGAAGACGAGGTAGGCGGTGCCGACCTGGGTGGCGGGGGTGGACTCGTTCCACCGCTCCGCGAGGACGCGTACGCCGATCTCCATGGAGGAGCGGCCGGTCCAGTTGCACTGGGCCTTCACGTGGACGAGGTCGCCCACGCGCACGGGCGCGAGGAAGACCATCTCGTCCATGGAGGCGGTGACCGCCGGGCCGCCGGAGTGGCGGCCGGCCACGGCGCCCGCCGCGTCGTCCACGAGCTTCATGATCACGCCGCCGTGCACCGTTCCGAGGAGGTTGGTGTCGTTGGCGGTCATGATGTGGCTGAGGGTCGTCCGGGAGGCTGCGGTGGGCTTCCCGGGCAGCTCGCCCGGTATCTGTGTCATACGGACACCTTAGGGGTGTCTTGCCGGGCGGGCCGGATCAGGGAGCGGTGGCCGGTGCCATGGGGCATCCCCAGGCCCGCCGGGGCCGAGGGGAGGATCGCGAGGCCGAGGAGGGAGTCGACACGGAGCGTCGGCGACCGACGAGAACGCGGCGAGCGTGCGGGCCGGGCGCCCCGAGCCCGGCCCGACCGGCGAGACACCCCCGAGTTGGCTCATGGAGGCATCAGCTCTGCAACAGCAGCGGTACGGAATACGGACCGGGCTGTCGGAGCAGGCACCCGGGCAGGCATTCTTGGGCGCATGAATGACTGGCCAGAAGGTCGTGACGACGCGTACGGGCGCGGCAGCGCGCAGCCGCAGCCCGAGGGTGTGCAGCGGATGCGGCACATCCAGCGGCAGCCGCAGCCGCAGCCTCGGCCCGCGCAGCCCCCGCGCCCGCAGCGCCCGGCGGGCCCGCCGCCGGCGTACGGCGTACCCCCGCAGCAGGCGGGCGGTCACGACACGTACGGCGGTTACGACAGCGGCTACAACACCGGCCAGGTCTACGGGGCGCCGCAGGGCGGCGGGCCGGGCGGACCGGGAGGCCCCGGCGGGCCGTCCGGACCCGGCCGCCCCGGGCGGGCGCCCGGCCCCGCCCCGGACTGGCGCAAGCGGATCAAGGTCGGCTCGATCGTGCTGGTCTCCGCGCTGCTGGTGACCTCGGTCGCCACCTATTTCTGGGCCGACTCCAAGGTGCGCCGCGAGGTGGACCTCTCCAAGGTCATCGAGCGCCCGAAGGAGGGCGACTGCACGACGTACCTGATCGTGGGCTCGGACAGCCGCGAGGGGATGACCGCCGAGGAGAAGAAGAAGCTGCACACCGGCTCGGCCGAGGGCAAGCGGACCGACTCGATGATGATCCTGGCGAAGTGCTCCAGCGGGAACACCATGATCTCGCTGCCCCGCGACTCGGACGTGGAGATCCCGTCCTTCGTGGGCTCGCAGTCCGGCAAGACGTTCCCCGCCCAGGGGCGCCGGGTCAAGCTCAACGCCGCGTACGCGGAGGACGGCCCCGAGCTGCTCGTGCGGACGGTGGAGCACAACACGGGCCTGCGCATCGACCACTACGCGGAGATCGGCTTCGCCGGCTTCGCGAACATCGTGGACGCGCTGGGCGGTGTGGAGCTGGACATCGAGGAGGGCTTCAAGGACGAGAAGTCGGGCGCCGACTTCAAGGCCGGCAAGCAGACCCTGAACGGCGAGCAGTCCCTGGCCTTCGTACGGACCCGGTACGCCTTCGCCGAGTCCGACCTGCAGCGGACGAAGAACCAGCAGAAGTTCCTGTCGGCGCTGGCGAGCCAGGCCGCGACGCCGTCGACGATCCTCAACCCGTTCGCGCTCTACCCGATGCTGGGCGCGGGCCTGGACACCCTCATCGTGGACAAGGACATGGGCCTGTACGACATGGGCCAGATGTTCTTCGCGATGAAGGGCGTCAACGGCGGTGACGGCGTGTCGATGAACATGCCGATCTCCGGCCAGCGCGGCGGCAACCTCGTCTGGGACAAGGCGAAGGTGCAGCAGCTGGTGAAGCAGATCCAGAACGACGAGAAGGTCACCGTCCGCGGCAACTGACGGCGCTGAGAGTGCGGCCGGTCGGCCGTACTCCCCTCCCCGGACCGGGACCGGGACCGGACGTCCGGTCGGGCGTCCCGTCAGGCGTCCCGTCAGGCGTCCGGGGAGAAGCGGATGGCGGCGGCGGGCAGCTGCGCCTCGCACCACACGCGGGCGCCGCTGCGCAGTTCGTTGTCGGCCCCCACGGCAGCGCCGTCGCCGATGACGGCGGCGTCCAGGACGGTCCGTGCGCCGACCGAGGCGCGGGCGCCGATCAGGCTGGCGTTCACCTGGGCGTCCGGGCCGATGACGGCGCCGTCGAGGACGATGGAGCCCTGGACGACCGCGCCGGCCTCGATCCGGGCTCCCGTGCCCACGACGGTGCCCCCGGACAGCTTGGCCCCGGCCGCCACCTCGGCGCCCGGCAGGACCAGGGACTCGCCGCGCCGTCCGGGGACGGCCGGGGAGGAGACCACGCCGCGTACGAGGTCGGCGGAGGCCTGGATGATCGACTCGGGCTTGCCGAGGTCCATCCAGTAGGTGTTCTCGGTGACGCCGTGCAGCTTGGCCCCGGCGGCGAGCAGGCCGGGGAAGGTCTCCCGCTCGACGGAGACCGGGCGGCCGGCCGGGATGGAGTCGATCACGCTGCGGCGGAAGACGTAGCAGCCGGCGTTGATCTGGTCGGTGATGATCTCCTCGGGGGTCTGCGGCTTCTCGGTGAAGGCCAGCACCCGCCCCTCGGAGTCGGTGGGGACCAGGCCGAAGGCGCGCGGGTCGTCGACCCGGACCAGGTGCAGGGAGACGTCGGCGTCGGCCGCCTCGTGGGACTCGACCAGACCGGCGATGTCCAGGCCGGTGAGGATGTCGCCGTTGAAGACGAGGACGGAGGAGTCCGGGCCGCCGGTCAGGCGCGCTCCGGCGTTGCGGATGGCGCCGCCGGTCCCGAGGGGCTCGTCCTCGACCACGTATTCGAGGCTGAGGCCGAATGCGGATCCGTCGCCGAAGTAGGGCTCGAAGACCTCGGCGAGGTAGCAGGTGGCCATCACGATGTGCGTGACACCGGCGGCGGCGGCCCTGGCTATCTGGTGGGCGAGGAACGGGACACCGGCCGTGGGAACCATCGGCTTGGGCGTGTTCACCGTCACGGGGCGCAGGCGCGTCCCTTGTCCGCCGACCAGCAGGATCGCTTCCGTCATTGCGTTCTCCCCAACCGATTCCGGCGTACGAAGGTCCAAATTTAGCCCATCCGGGGGGCGTCCCAAGGCCGGAGCCGGATGTGTCCACCGGTGCGCGCACCCGCGGGTTCACGCACTCGATGTGTCATGAAATGACGGTGTTGTTCGCCTTGTCAGGAGGCGAACGGATTGGCGTGGCCGGGCAGTTGCCGGCCCGGCTCCAGGAAGCGCTGCCTGCCGGTCTCGTCCCGCACCGGGACGAACCCGGCATCCGTCAGCCGCTGGACGATCCGCTGCCGGCGGATCGCGCCCATCTTGAAGGCGCCTGCCAGGAACGCCGCGAGCGCCGCGCCGCCGGCCAGCGCGGCGACCGGCATCCCGAGGACGAGCAGCATGAGGACCAGGACCCCGACGGATCCCCAGGCGATCGTCTTCTGCCGCTTGTCCGCGGCCTGGGCCAGGGCGTCGAGCATGATCCGGTCCTTCAGCCGGGCCACGGCCTCCTGCGCTTCGGGGAGCGGCTTGACCGTCCCCGGCCGCAAGCCCGGTACCGTCCCGCCGTTGCCGGCCTGCGGGTGGGCGGCGATGGTCGCCGCTTCGCGGGCTCGCGCGTCGGGGTGCGGGTCCCGGTACATCCGCACCAGGATCTGCATGTCGTTGTGCCCCGTCCGGTACGCCCGGTCGTACGCGTATCCGTACTGCTCGGCGACGTGGGCCAGGGCGGCCACCCGGCCGGCGGCCTGCTCCGGGCCGATCTCGACGACGTCCTGGCGGGCGATCTGCCCGAGCATTGCCGATATCTGGCGTTCCGTGAACATGTTTGCTTCCGCCCCACCTGCGCGCCTACGGCTGACAGCCGCACAGCCTAGCCCGCCGCCCCCTGCGCGAACGTCCCCCGGCCCGGTGCCGGGGGAGTTCGCGTCGCTGCAGGTCAGATGCCGGCTACGGCAGGTTGCGGGCCATGACGATCCGCTGGACCTGGTTGGTGCCCTCGTAGATCTGGGTGATCTTGGCATCGCGCATCATGCGCTCCACCGGGTAGTCACGGGTGTAGCCGTAACCGCCGAGGAGCTGGACGGCGTCCGTGGTGACCTCCATGGCCACGTCGGAGGCGAAGCACTTGGCCGCGGCGCCGAAGAAGGTCAGGTCGCCGTCGACGCGCTCGGACTTCGCGGCGGCCGAGTAGGTCAGCTGGCGGGCGGCCTCGATCTTCATGGCCATGTCCGCGAGCATGAACTGCACGCCCTGGAAGTCGCCGATCGGCTTGCCGAACTGCTTGCGCTCCTGGACGTAGCCCTTGGCGTAGTCCAGGGCGCCCTGGGCGATGCCGAGCGCCTGGGCCGCGATGGTGATGCGGGTGTGGTCCAGGGTCTTCATCGCGGTGGCGAAGCCGGTGCCCTCGGCGCCGATCATGCGGTCGGCCGGGATCCGGACGTTGTCGAGGTAGACCTCGCGCGTCGGGGAGCCCTTGATGCCGAGCTTCTTCTCCGGGGCGCCGAAGGACACGCCCTCGTCGCTCTTCTCCACGACGAAGGCGCTGATGCCCTTGGAGCGCTTCTCCGGGTCGGTGACGGCCATGACCGTGTAGTACTCGGAGACGCCCGCGTTGGTGATCCAGCGCTTGACGCCGTTGAGCACCCAGAAGTCCCCGTCGCGCACGGCGCGGGTCTTCATGCCGGCGGCGTCGGAGCCCGCGTCCGGCTCGGAGAGCGCGTACGAGAACATCGCGTCGCCCTTGGCCAGCGGGCCGAGGTACTTGGCCTTGAGCTCCTCGGAGCCGGAGAGGATCACCGGGAGCGAGCCGAGCTTGTTCACGGCCGGGATGAGGGAGGAGGAGGCGCAGACACGGGCCACCTCCTCGATCACGATCACGGTGGCGAGGGCGTCGGCGCCCGCGCCGCCGTAGGTCTCGGGCACGTGGACGGCGTGCAGGTCGCTGGAGACCAGGGCGTCCAGGGCCTCCTGCGGGAAGCGGGATTCCTCGTCGACCGCGGCGGCGAACGGCAGGATCTTCGCCTCGGCGAGCGAGCGGACCGACTCGCGGAGCATGTCGTGCTCCTCGGCCGGACGGTACAGGTCGAAGTCGGCAGAACCCGCCAAGATCTCTCACTCCCCAGGGTGATGCGTGATGCTAACTACCGTTAAGTAACCCAAGCCTAGTGGTCCGGTCACGGATGGCGATATGGACGGGCCACGTGAGATGGGTGACAGCGGTGGTCTCCTGGGGAACGTCCCCGCTGGTGGGCCCGACTATGCTCAGTGGCCGCAAACGGCCCCGCACCTCTGGAGCACCCATGGCCCCCCTCAGGATCACTGTGATCGGCACCGGATACCTCGGTGCGACCCACGCCGCCGCGATGGCGGAGCTGGGCTTCGAGGTGCTGGGGCTGGACGTGGTGCCCGAGAAGATCGAGATGCTGGCCTCGGGCCGGGTCCCGATGTACGAGCCCGGGCTGGAGGAACTGCTGGCCAAGCACGTGGCCGGGCTGCCGGGCTCGACCGGCCGGCTGCGGTTCACCACCTCCTTCGAGGAGGTCGGCGCCTTCGGCGACGTCCACTTCGTCTGTGTGAACACCCCGCAGAAGCACGGCGAGTACGCCTGCGACATGTCCTACGTGGACTCCGCGATGGCCTCGCTGGCCCCGCACCTGACGCGGCCGGTCCTGGTGGTCGGCAAGTCCACGGTGCCGGTGGGCTCGGCGGAGCGGCTCGCGGTGAAGCTCGCGGAGCTGGCCCCGGCGGGCGCGGACGTGGAGCTGGCCTGGAACCCGGAGTTCCTGCGGGAGGGCTTCGCGGTGGACGACACCCTGCACCCGGACCGGATCGTGATCGGCGTCCAGGGCGAGCGCGCCGAGAAGCTGCTGCGCGAGGTGTACGAGACGCCGATGTCGGAGGGGACCCCGCTGGTGGTCACCGACTTCCCGACCGCGGAGCTGGTGAAGACCGCCGCGAACTCCTTCCTCGCCACCAAGATCTCCTTCATCAACGCGATGGCGGAGGTATGCGAGGCCGCCGGCGGCGACGTGGTCAAGCTGGCGGAGGCGATCGGCTACGACGAGCGGATCGGCGCGAAGTTCCTGCGCGCCGGGATCGGCTTCGGCGGCGGCTGCCTGCCCAAGGACATCCGGGCCTTCATGGCGCGCGCCGGTGAGCTGGGCGCGGACCAGGCGCTGACCTTCCTGCGCGAGGTCGACTCCATCAACATGCGCCGGCGCGGGCACATGGTCGAGCTGGCCCGGGAGGCCGTGGGCGGGTCGTTCCTCGGCAAGCGGGTCGCCGTGCTCGGAGCCACCTTCAAGCCGGACTCCGACGACGTACGGGACTCCCCCGCGCTGAACGTGGCCGGGCAGATCCACCTCCAGGGCGGCCAGGTCACCGTCTACGACCCCAAGGGCATGGGCAACGCCCGCCGCGTCTTCCCGACCCTCGGCTACGCGGACTCCGCGCTGGCGGCGGCCCGGGGCGCGGAGGTCGTCCTGCACCTCACCGAATGGCGCGAGTTCCGTGACCTCGACCCGGCGGAGCTGGCCGGTGTGGTGACCGACCGGCTCGTCCTGGACGGCCGCAACGCGCTGGACCCGGTGAAGTGGCGGGCCGCGGGCTGGACCTACCGGGCGATGGGGCGCCCGCGGGCCTAGCCCGCGGGCCGGGCCCGCGGGCCGGGGTGGGGTGCGGATCCCGGGTGCCGGTGCGGCGCCGTTGCCGGGGCGCTGCCCCGGCACCCGCGCCTCAAACTCCCCCGGCTACCGCTGGGAGGTGCCCCCTGGCGGGGCTGGATCAGCGGCGGTGTTGGGCGGCGCGGGAGGTGAACTCCGCGTCGCGCAGGACACGCTGGGCGTTGCCCCAGGTCAGCAGGGCCACTTCGGACTCCGGCCAGCCGCGCTCCAGCAGCTCCGCGATCAGCCGCGGATAGCCCGAGGGGTCGGTCAGGCCCGTCGGGCGGGGGTGGCCCGGTCCGGTGCCGAAGGCAGCGCCGAGTCCGACGCCGTGCGGGCCCGCGATCGCCCGTACGTGGTCCAGGTGGTCCGCCACCGCGTGCAGGGAGTCCCCGGTGCGCGCGGTGTCGAAGGTGACCATCGCCAGGCCGTTGGCCTCGCGCAGCGCGGCCAGGACCTCGTCGGTCACGTTGCCCGGATGCGGGTTCAGCGAGGCCGCCGCCGTGTTCGAGATGATCACCGGGGCCTTGGAGGCTCCCGCGAGCCTGCAGGCGACCGGCGGCGGGCAGCCCGTGAGGTCCAGCAGGATCGCCAGCCGGTTCGCCTCGCGGACCACCTCGTGGCCGAAGGCCGTCAGCTCCTCCTGCGCCCAGGGCGCTCCCGCGGGTGCGAGGATCCGTACGCCCAGCGCGTGGAAGGCGCGCAGCGCGCCCAGGGAGTCGGTCAGCGTGCGGCCGGGGACCGGGCCCAGGAACGAGGCGATGCGGCCCCGGTTGCGGGCGTCCGCCAGGTCGTCGGCGCTGAGGGCCAGGCAGAGGCTGTCGGGGTAGCGGCGCATCAGGGTCAGCGCCGTGTCGATCTGGTCCAGCGTGTCGGAGAGCACCTGGTCACCGGGGGCGTCCTCACGCGCCCCCGCCGACGGCACGAGCAGGGACCAGAACTGGGCCCCCACTCCCCCGGCGCGCAGCCGCGGGATGTCGGTGTCCACGCCCGTGTCGGAGGTTTCGATGTCGTGGTACGGACTCTGGTGCAGGGTCCAGACCAGGGTGTTGCACCCGTCGGCCACGGGATGGACGGCCAGCAGCGCGACGGCCCGGTCGAGGGCGCCCGCCGCCACCGCTACCGCGGGTGCGGGGAGGTCTTCGGCTCCGATGCCCACGGAGTGGGGTTCATCCTGCAGGTCGGCCATGGCATTGGCTCCGGTCTCGGCGGCAGCAGGGAGAGATGGTGCCACCGTGACACGCGGGAGCGCAGGGCCGCCCGGCGGACGCAGCGTTCGAGTGAACCCGCAGGTCACACCCTGTCACCGCGCCCGCCGGGCACCGCGTCCGCTACCGGAGCACCGCGTTCGACGGCCCCCGGGAAGCCGACAGGTCGCGGGCCACCGACTCCGCGTCGCGCAGCACGCGCACCGCGTTGGTCCAGGTCAGCTTCGCCAGGTCGGCCTTGGACCAGCCGCGCGTGAGCAGCTCGGCGACGAGGTTCGGGTAGCCCGCCACGTCGTCCAGGCCGGACGGGGTGAAGGCCGTGCCGTCGTAGTCCCCGCCGATGCCGATGTGGTCGATGCCGGCCACCTCGCGCATGTGGTCCAGGTGGTCGGCCACCGTCGCGGCCGTGGCCACCGGGCGCGGGCGCGCCGCCTCGAAGGCCCGGTGCAGGGCCATCGCCTCGGGGGTGGTGTCCAGGTGGTGCAGACCGTGCGCCCGCAGGTTCTCGTCGGCGGCCAGGGTCCACTCGACGGCCGCCGGGAGGATGAACTTCGGCACGAAGGTGGCCATCGCCACCCCGCCGTTGGCCGGCAGCATCGCCAGCACGTCGTCGGGGATGTTGCGCGGGTGGTCGCAGACCGCCCGGGCCGAGGAGTGCGAGAAGACCACCGGAGCGGCCGACACCTCGATCGCGTCCCGCATCGTCGTCGCCGCGACGTGCGAGAGGTCCACCAGCATGCCGACGCGGTTCATCTCGCGGACGACCTCGCGGCCGAAGTCGCTCAGGCCGCCGTGCCGGGGCTCGTCGGTGGCCGAGTCCGCCCAGTCGATCGTGTCGTTGTGCGTGAGCGTCATGTACCGCACACCCAGCTGGTGCAGGGCGCGCAGGGTGGCCAGCGAGTTGTTGATGGAGTGGCCGCCCTCGGCACCCATCAGCGAGGCGATCCGGCCGTCGGCGCGGGCCGCCTCCATGTCGTCCGCCGTCAGCGCCCGCACGAGGTCGCCGGGATAACGGTCGATCAGCTGGGAGACGACGTCGATCTGCTCCAGGGTGGCGCTGACCGCCTCGTCACCGGCGTAGTCGGAACGCACGTAGACGGACCAGAACTGGGCGCCAACCCCGCCGGCGCGCAGCCGGGGGATGTCGGTGTGCAGGTGGGCGGACTGGTCTCCCGCGATGTCCCGGCGCGCCAGGTCGTAGCGCACCTGCTCGCGCAGCGCCCAGGGCAGGTCGTTGTGGCCGTCCACGACGGGGTGTTCGGCCAACAGCTCGCGCGCCTCGTCCAGACGCTGCGCCGCGCTCACTTGCCGAACCCGAAGGACTCCGCGCTCGCGACCTTCGTGCGCAGCCGCTTGCCCTTCTCGGTGGCCTGGTCGTTGAGCTCCTGCAGGAAGTCGTTCATGCGGGCCAGCAGCTCCGTGTCGTGGGCGGCCAGCATCCGTACGGCCAGCAGACCCGCGTTGCGCGCCCCGGCGATCGAGACGGTGGCGACGGGAATCCCGGCCGGCATCTGGACGATCGACATCAGCGAGTCCATGCCGTCCAGGTACTTCAGCGGTACCGGCACACCGATGACCGGCAGCGGGGTGACCGAGGCGAGCATGCCGGGCAGGTGGGCGGCTCCGCCCGCGCCCGCGATGATCGCCTTCAGCCCGCGGTCGGCGGCCCGCTCCCCGTACGCGATCATCTCGCGCGGCATCCGGTGGGCGGACACGACATCGACCTCGTAGGGGATCTCGAACTCGTCCAGGGCCTGGGCGGCCGCCTCCATGACGGGCCAGTCCGAGTCGGAGCCCATGACGATGCCGATGACGGGGGCTGCGGAGGTGGTGCTCATGCGGTGACCGTTCCTCTGAGGTAGTCGGCAGCGTGGCGTGCGCGCTCCAGCACATCGTCCAGATCGTCGCCGTAGGTGTTGACGTGGCCGACCTTGCGACCGTGTTTCACGTCCTTGCCGTACATGTGGATCTTCAGCTGGGGGTCGTGCGCCATGCAGTGCAGGTACGCCGCGTACATGTCGGGGTAGTCCCCGCCCAGCACGTTCGCCATGACCGTCCACCTGGCGCGGGGGCGCGGGTCGCCCAGCGGGAGGTCCAGGACCGCCCGTACGTGGTTGGCGAACTGTGAGGTGACGGCCCCGTCCTGGGTCCAGTGGCCGCTGTTGTGCGGGCGCATCGCCAGTTCGTTGACCAGGATCCGGCCGTCGGTGGTCTCGAACAGCTCCACGGCCAGGTGGCCGGTCACGCCGAGTTCCTTGGCGATGCGCAGGGCGAGGGCCTGGGCCTCGCCCGCGAGGGCCTCCGAGAGGTCCGGGGCCGGGGCGATCACCGTGTCGCAGACGCCGTCCACCTGACGGGACTCGACGACGGGGTAGGCCACCGCCTGGCCGTGCGGGGAGCGGACGATGTTCGCCGCGAGCTCGCGGACGAAATCGACCTTCTCCTCCGCGAGGACCGGGACGCCCGCCTTGAAGGGGGCCGCCGCGTCCTGGTGGGTGCGGACGAACCACACCCCCTTGCCGTCGTACCCGCCCCGCACGGTCTTGAGGATGACGGGGAAGCCGCCCACCTCTTCCGCGAAGGCGGCGACGTCGTCCGGATCGCTCACGATCCGGTGGCGGGGGCTGGGGGCGCCGATCTCGTCGAGCTTGGCGCGCATCACCCCCTTGTCCTGGGCGTGCACCAAAGCGTCGGGCCCCGGGCGGACGGGGATGCCGTCCGCTTCCAGGGCCCGAAGGTGCTCCATGGGTACATGCTCGTGGTCGAAGGTGATCACGTCACAGCCGCGCGCGAAGGCACGCAACGTCTCCAGGTCGCGATAGTCGCCGATGACGACATCGCTCACGACCTGGGCCGCCGAGTCCTGCGGGGTGTCACTGAGGAGCTTGAATCTGATGCCGAGGGGGATGCCCGCCTCGTGGGTCATGCGGGCGAGCTGGCCGCCGCCGACCATACCGACTACCGGGAACGTCACTCCTCCAGGGTATCCGCCGGTATTCCGCCATCCGGACGTGCCCCTGGCCCGATCTGCCCGTGTGCCGTGCGTCGCAGGGTGCTGGAAGGCACAGACGGAGCGCAGGGGGGACACTTAGCATGGGTGGGTTGACGGAGAACACCGGACGCCCCGTAAGCGGGCGGTGACCGACAGGACTGACCTACTGATGAGCACGCCTGGCGGATCTGTCGTCGAACGTGTACGCGGCCTCGTACGAGAGGTGGCCAAGTTCGGGGCGGTCGGCGGTCTGGGTGTCCTGGTCAACCTGGGCGTCTTCAACCTGATCCGCAACACCACCGACCTGCAGGTGGTGCGCGCGAGCGTGATAGCCACCGTCGTGGCCATCGCCACGAACTACATCGGCTTCCGCTACTTCACCTACCGGGACCGCGCCAAGAGCGGCCGCACCCGCGAGCTCGTCCTGTTCGCCGTGTTCAGCGGCATCGGCCTGGTCATCGAGAGCGGTGTGCTCTACACCGCCACCTACGGGTTCGGCTGGGACGGCCCGGTCGCCAGCAACGTGTTCAAGTTCATCGGCATCGGGACCGCCACGGTGTTCCGCTTCTGGTCGTACCGGACCTGGGTCTTCAAGGCCCTGCCCGCGCCGGCCGAGCCGGCCGAGCCGATGCCGGAGCCGGCGCCCCTGCCGAAGCCGGACCGCAGGCCGGATCCGGTGCCCGAGCCGGCGCCCGCGAACAACTAGGGGTGCTCGGGTCCGCTAGCGGACCGTGGTCTGCGGTTCGGCCGGCTCCGGCGCCGTCCGGCTGAGGAACAGCGCGAACACCGGCGGCTGCGTCTGGAGCAGCTCCAGGCGTCCGCCGTCCGCCTCCGCGAGGTCCCGGGCCACCGCGAGGCCGATCCCGGTGGAGTTGCGGCCGCTGATGGCCCGCTCGAAGATCCGGTTGCCGAGGTCCGGCGGGACGCCCGGTCCCTCGTCCGTGACCTCCAGCACCGCCTGGTTGCCGATCACCCGGGTGCGCAGCGCGACCGTGCCGCCGCCGTGCATCAGGGCGTTCTCCACCAGGGTGGCCAGTACCTGCGAGACCGCGCCCGGGGTGCCGACGGCCCGTACGCCCTGCCGTCCGGAGCGCACGATGGCCCGGCCCGCACTGCGGTAGGCCGGCCGCCACTCCTCGACCTGCTGCTTGACGACCTCGTCCAGGTCGAAGGGGACCGCCGAGCCCGTCCGCGGGTCCCGCGAGTTCGTGAGCAGCCGCTGCACCACGTCCGTGAGCCGCTCCACCTGGGTCAGGGCGATCGTCGCCTCCTCCCGGACGGTCGCCAGGTCGTCGGTGACGGTGATCTCCTCCAGCCGCATGGAGAGCGCGGTGAGCGGGGTGCGCAGCTGGTGGGAGGCGTCCGCGGCCAGGCGCCGCTCGGCCGTCAGCATCCGGCCGATCCGCTCGGCGCTGGAGTCCAGCACGTCCGCGACCCGGTCCAGCTCGGGGACCCCGTACCGCTTGTGCCGGGGCCGCGGGTCGCCCGATCCGAGCCGCTCCGCCGTCTCGGCCAGGTCGGTGAGCGGGGAGGCCAGCCGGTTGGCCTGCCGTACGGCGAGCAGGACGGCCGCCACGACGGCCAGCAGGGCCACCGCGCCGACCACGGCCAGGGTCCGCCCGACCTCGCGGGTCACGGTGGAGCGGGACTCCTCGACGACCACGACCTCGCCCTGCTCCCCGCGGGCGGTGCCGCGGATCACACTGTCGGGGATCGGGGCGCCCACGTCCACGGCCGGCTGGCCGGGGACGGTGATCCGCGCGTGGTGGCCGGCGTCCAGCTGCTCGCCGAGGGCCAGGGGGTCGATCGGTTTCTTCTCCAGGACGTTCGCCTCGACGATGCCCACGAGCCGCAGCGCCTCGGACTCGATGCGGTCCTGGGCGCTGCTGGTGATGGTCCGGGTCTCCACGATGACGAGGGAGACCCCGAAGACGGCGATCACGACGAGCACCACGGCGAGCGTGGAGTTGATGAGGCGGCGGCGCATGCCCTAGAGCATGCCCCAGGTGAGGCCGCGGGAGGCGGTCAGCTCTTCTCGAAGCGGAAACCGACGCCGCGCACGGTGGCGATGTAGCGGGGGTTGGCGGCGTCGTCCCCCAGCTTCTTGCGCAGCCAGGAGATGTGCATGTCGAGGGTCTTGGTGGAGGACCACCAGGTGGTGTCCCAGACCTCGCGCATGAGCTGGTCGCGGGTGACGACCCGGCCCGCGTCGCGGACCAGGACCCGCAGCAGGTCGAACTCCTTGGCCGTGAGCTGGAGCTCCTCCTCCCCCATCCAGGCCCGGTGCGATTCGACGTCGATCCGCACGCCGTGGGTGGCGGGGGGCTGGAGGGCCTCGGTGGCACCGCGCCGGAGCAGGGCCCGGACCCGGGCGAGCAGTTCGGCCAGGCGGAAGGGCTTGGTCACGTAGTCGTCGGCGCCGGCGTCCAGGCCGACGACCGTGTCGACCTCGTCCGCCCGGGCGGTGAGGACCAGGATCGGGAAGCCGTGGCCCTCGGCGCGCAGCCGGCGGGCGACCTCCAGGCCGTCCATACCCGGCAGTCCCAGGTCGAGGACGACGAGGTCGACGCCGCCCTGCAGTCCCGCGTCCAGGGCGGTGGGGCCGTCCTCCCGGACCTCGACCTCGTACCCTTCCCGGCGCAGGGCGCGGGCCAGGGGCTCCGAGATGGATGCGTCGTCCTCGGCGAGCAGTACACGCGTCATGTGGGTGATGGTAGTCCGCGGCGGCTGAAACCAGAGGCCTGCGGGCAGACCCCTCTCTATCTGGGCTTATGAACTACTAAGCGCCTTCGAATATGGTCGAACGGTTCCCGGCGCGCCTTGTGATCCATCTCTCAAGTCCTTTCATATGCCGCAGTGTCGTGTCGTATGGTGGCGAGACGCCTGATGCAATACCTCAGGGACCTTTGTGCCGAAAAGCAGCACGAAGGTCTCTATTTCTGTCCTGAACCGGACGGACCGCCCTCTCAAGGGCGGGCCCGGCCCGTCTTGACGACAGTGAATGACCTGTTGGCCGGGCCCTCGCGTGATGACTGCGCGCGAGGGCGTGGATCCCGGTTACGGATGTCCTGCCGCCCCCACCCCCGTGGGGCGGACCCCGAGGCGTGGGGTGGGAGATCCGTCCGCCGGTGCCGGCCACCCCCCACCGGGCGCGGATGAGCTCACGAAGCCGATGCGTCCCGAGCAAGCAAGGATCGACCATGGCTTCCAGCCTGACGACGGCTTCTCCGAGCCCCGCTTACGAGAAGACCGTCCTCGGCCACCCGATCGGCCTGGCCACGCTGTTCATGACCGAGATGTGGGAGCGCTTCTCCTACTACGGCATGCGTGCGCTTCTCGTTCTGTACTTGGTCTCCGGCGGCGTCGACGCCGCGACCGACAGCCAGGGTGGTGGCCTCGGCTTCACCGCCGCGACGGCCACGGCGATCTACTCCGTCTACGTGGCCATGGTCTACCTCATGGCCATGCCCGGCGGCTGGTTCGGTGACCGCGTCTGGGGCGCCCGCAAGACGGTCGCCATCGCCGGTGTCGTGATCATGGCGGGCCACGTGGCGCTCGCGATGCCCGGCCAGATCGCTTTCTTCGTCGGTCTGCTGCTGGTCGCGATCGGCTCCGGTCTGCTGAAGGCCAACATCTCCACGATGGTCGGCCACCTGTACCGGGGCGTGGACGACCCGCGCCGTGACAGCGGCTTCACGATCTTCTACATCGGCATCAACGTCGGTGCCCTTCTCGCCCCGATCGGCATCGGCATGGTCGGCGAGCTCGTGAACTGGCACCTCGGCTTCGCGCTGGCTGCCGTCGGCATGGCCGTCGGCCTGGTGGTCTACCTGCTCGCCGGCCGCACCCTGAGCCCGCAGAGCAGCGTCGTCCCGAACCCGCTGTCCGCGTCCGAGCGCAAGGCCGTGATCGTCAAGGCCCTCGCCGTCCTGGCCGTCGTCGCCGTCTTCTACGGCGCCGTGGTCGCGGCGGACATGTTCACCATCAAGTGGGCGCTGTACCCGATCACCATCGCCGGTCTGATCATCCCGGTCGCCGTCCTCGTCCGCATCAAGCGGGACAAGGACCTGTCCACCGTCGAGCAGACCCGGATGAGCGCCTACATCTGGTTCTTCGTGGCCGCCGCCGTGTTCTGGATGATCTACGACCAGGGCGGTTCGACGCTCTCGCTCTTCGGTGACAAGAACTCCGAGCGCGCCCTGTTCGGCTGGGAAGTCCCGACCGTCATCTTCCAGTCGCTGAACCCGCTCTTCGTGGTGATCCTGGCGCCGATCTTCGCCGCCGCGTGGGTGGCCATGGCCCGCCGCAACCGCGAGCCCAGCACCATCGTGAAGTTCTCGGTGGCCCTGGTCATCGTCGGTGCCTCGTTCTTCGTCTTCGCCCTGCCGCTGAGCCAGACCGCCGGCAACGACACCAAGGTCACCATGTGGTGGCTGGTGCTCATCTTCCTGATGCACACCCTCGCCGAGCTGTGCCTCTCCCCGGTCGGCCTGTCGGTCACCACGAAGATGGCGCCGCAGAAGTACGGCTCCCAGATGATGGGCGTCTGGTTCCTGGCCGTCACCGCCGGTGACTGCATCACCGGTCTGATGGGTCTGGCCGACGTACAGCTGAACGGCGTCGGCGTCATCCTCTTCCAGGCGGTCGCCGCCGTACTCGCCGGTCTCGCGATCTTCATGTACCGCAAGAAGGTCGACCAGCTGATGGGCGACATGAACTGACGCGTTCGCGTCCCGTCCCACGGAACGGCCCGGCACACCGGAAGGTGTGCCGGGCCGTTCGCGTGTCAGCGGGTGCCGCGCAGGCGGCGCCACGGGGTGAAGGTGAACACCGCGCCGCCGAGCAGGATCACCGTGCCGGCGACCAGGGCCAGGGCCTTGATGCCGCCCTCGTCCTCCGCCCCGGTCTCGGCGAGGCCGCCCGAGGTGCCGCTGCCGGACGCCGTGGAGGAACCGGAGCCGCCCGGCTGCGCGGCGGTGTCCAGTTCCAGCGAGACCCCGCTGCTCGTCGCCTTGCAGGGGACGTTGATCGGGGTGGCGCCGGGGGCCATCGTGACGTCGATCGTCAGCTGGTCCGGGCTGAGCGTCACCTTGCCGCTCTTGCCGGGTTTGTAGGTGCCGGTCATGTCGCTGAGGCTGACCGGGGCCTTGTCCGGGATCGGCTCCGCGTTGGCCGGGCCGGAGACCTTGACCGTGCCGCTGTCCGCCCCGCCGAGCTTCACGTCCATCGAGGGCTTGAGCGCCCCCGCGGGCAGGGCCATGGGCGCCGCCATCGCGCCCTTGGCGGTCTTGACCGTCAGGTCGTAGCTGCCGCCGTTCTTCTTCGCGTTGATCGTGACCGGGGTCTTGATGCCCCCCGGGACGACCGGCCCGCAGTCGAAGGCCACCTCGACCGCCTTGCCGGGGAAGTCGGTCTGGCCGCCCCCGCCGCCGGAGGCGGAGCCGCCCGAGGCCGATCCGCCCGAGGTGGTCGTCGAGCCGCCGGTGGTCGTGGAACCGCCCGTGGTCGTGGAGCCTCCCGTGGTGGTGCCACCGGTCGTCGTACCGCCGCTGGAGCCGGCCGCCACGTCGATGGTGGCGCCGACGCCCACGCTGCCGGTCGGGGCGCACTTGGTGACGAACGTGCCGAAGGAGAAGGTGACGGCCACGTCGTACTTGCCGGGGGTCAGCGTGATCTTCCCGGCCTTGGTGAGCTTCAGCTTGCCCTTCATCACGGACATCACCATGGGCGCCTTCTTCGGGATCGGCGGGTTCTTCTTCTCCCCGACGACCTTCAGCTCACCGCCACCTCCGCTCACGGTGATCCAGCCGGTGGGCTGGACCGCGTCCTGCGGGATGTCCATCAGGTCCGTGTTGTTCGAGGCCGGCTTCACCGTCTCCCAGGACACGTCGACCTCGTCGCCGACCTTCGCCGAGGCGGGGGCGGTGACCTTGGCGGTGGTCTCCCCCTCCACCGGACTGCCGCCCCCGGCCGGGGGAACGCACTTGACGTTGAACTTGGTCTCCGCGGCCTGGGCGGGAGTGGCTCCGATGGCGATACCGGCGCCGCCGAGCAGCAGCGCGATCACGGCCGTGCTCACCCTCCGTTGGGTATTCACGAATGTCCCTTCGTCGTCGAACGGTTCTCAGACGGTGCGGACGCCTGTGGTGCTGTGCCCGGCGCGCTGTCCGGGGTGAACCACGGCAGGACCGCCGTGGTGGTCTGGGGGGACTGCTCCGGGCGGTCGGATCCCGGGGCCGGCTCAGGGGGCCGCAGGGCCGCGATCCGCGGCAGCCGGGCCGTCACGGCGGAGGCCGCCGCAGCGGCCGCGGCAGCGGTCGTATCCAGGGGACGCGTACCGCGGTGGCGGCCGGCGGCGGGCGCGGAGCTCGGCCGCACCCGGTCGACGACCGCCATGCCGATGCGGAAGACCGCGGCGGGGATCACCAGCAGGAGCAGGCCCCAGAAGAGCAGCACCCCGTACGGGCGGTCCACGCCCCAGGGCTGCGTGGCCAGCACGGTCTCGCCGTACTTGAGGGAGATCGTGTAGTCCCCGTGGGCGCCCGCGGCGAGGCCCGCGTCGAGCGCGATCTCCGCCTTGCCGCCGGGCGGGATGGTGCCCTTCCAGCGGGCCTCCTCCCACAGCGGGGCGAACACCCCGTGGGCGGTGCCCAGCTGGAAGACCGGGTCCTTGACCGGGACCGGGCCGAGATTGCCGACGGTGACCTTGAACTTCCGGGAGGGAGGGGCGCCGAACCAGGTCAGTACCCCGTCCTCGCCCTCCAGCCGGACCCCGGTGAGCATCGCGAGGCGGGCCGTGCCGGATTCGGCGGGCAGCTCGGCGACCGGGTGGCCGTTGATCTTCAGGGGGGTCGCGACGGTGGACTGGTCGCCGTTGACGGAGGTGACGTTGACGATGCAGGGGCACGGCTTGGGCGGTGCCACCACGGGCAGCTGGGCGGTGAAGCTCCCGTCGGCGGCGACCGAGACGGCGGCGCCGTCGGCGTTGGCGCAGCTGTTGGTGCCGCCGATCATGTTCTGGCCGCAGACCAGCAGCATCACCAGCGTCCTGGCCGGCCAGCCGGTACCGGTGACCGTGATCCCGGTGCCCGTGGCGGCCTCCTGGAGCGAGAGCGCCACGGCCGGCTTGCCCTCGGCGGCGGCCGCCGGGCCCGTGGGGAACAGGGCGAGGGCGCACACCGCCAGCCCCGCGGCCAGCAGGGCTCCGACTCTTCTCACCTGGCGGCTCCCGTCAGTTCGTGGTGCGGTGCAGGGGTCGTCGGTCCGGCCGCGGACGGCGCGTCCGGCGCCGTCCCCGGGCCCGGTCCGGGTACGGGCCGCCGACGGCGTACGAGGTACAGCGCGGCGGCGGTGGCCGCGCCGAGGCCGAGCAGGCCGGCCCCGGTCCAGCCGGCCAGGCCCCGGGGGACGAGCCAGCGCGAGCCGGTGGCCACCGCGCGGGCGCCGCCGGGGGCGGTCACGGTGAGGGTGACGCGGACCCGGTCGAAGGCCGGGGCGCCGGGCCAGGGCTCGGTGAGCTCCACCCGCTGGCCGGGCAGCAGTTCGACCGGCAGGGTGCGGCCGCGGGGCGGGCCGGACACCTCGCCGACGAGGGCCTCGGCGCGGATCCGGAGCTCGGGGGCGAGGGCCACGTTGCCGCGGTTGACGAGGGTGTAGGCGATGACGGTGGCCGGGCCCCGGCCCCGTACGGCGACGTCCTCGACCGTGAGGGCGGCCAGGGCGGGGCCGCCGACCCGCAGGTGGACCCGTACCCCGACCTCGTGGCCGCCCTCGGTGGCGATCACGGCGGCGGGGTGGTCGCCGGGCGGGGACGCGGGCGGCACGGTGAGGGTGAAGGGGACCACGGCGCGGGTGCGGGGCGGGACCTTCACGGTGGTGGCGGCCCCGAAGCTGATCCAGGAGCCGGCCCCGGTGGCGTCGGCAGACCCGGCAGCCCCGGTGCCGGGTGCCGCCGGGCGGACCGCGAAGGCGCCCTCGGCCGTGTTGTAGGCGTCGGCGCCGCGCAGCGTGATGGTGCGCTCCCGGTCGGTGGTGTTGGCCAGGGCGAGGCGGTCCTCCAGCACGGTGCCGGGGGCACCGGCCAGGTAGAAGTACGGGCGGGCGGTGGCCGCCGCTCCGGCGGCGGGCTCGGCGGTCCAGCCCGGTTCGTCGGCGGCCGCGGGGCACGCGGGGGCCGCGTACAGCGTGGCGGCGGCAAGCAGGAGGACGGCGGCGGCGCGCCTCAGGGTGGGGAGCACGGGCATGACCGGGGTGCTCCGTTCAGGACCCGGCCCGCCGGCCGCGCCGGGTCAGCCAGAGCACGCCGACGGCGCCGGAGAGCAGCACGGTGCCGCCGAGGGTGCCGAGGGCCAGGGCGGAATCGGCGGGCCCGGTCTGCGGGAGGGTGTCGCCGGTGGTGTCGGCGCCTGCCTGCGTGTTCCCGCCGCCGCCGGGGGCCGTGACGTCGAGCTCCAGCGAGGGCTTCGGGCTGTTGCCGGGGGTGCAGGTCGTCGTGGTGCTCATCGCCATGATGGTGAGCACCCCGGCGGTGAAGGTGACCTTGCCGCTCTTCTTGGGCGTGTACGTGCCCGAGAGGTCGGTGATCCTGATGGGTGTGTCCGGGGGCACGGCCTCGGGGTTGGGCGGACCCGAGACCGGTACGGACACCTTCTCGGCGCCGTCGACGAGGATGACGGCGCTGGGGTTCATCGCGCCCTTGCCGAGTTCGATGGGGCTGGACGAGACGCCCTTCTGGAAGGACATCGTCAGCTTGTACCCGTCGCCCTCCTTGACGGCCTTGATGTCGATGGGCGACACCGCCGACTTGTCCCCGATCGGGGTCTTGCAGTCGTAGGCGACGTCGACGACGGCGGCATGGGCCGCGGGGGCGGTGAACAGCACCGCCGATCCGGCCAGCGCGGAGGCCAGCGCGAGCGCGGTGGAGCGTTTGCGGTCGGACACCTTCGTCTTCCCCTCGGGCCACAGAAAACTGACGACACATCAGATCGGTGGCTCAAGGTAAGCCCGGGGGCTTACGGAGGGAAGACAAAGGACAACCCGGGATTGACCGTTCGTCAGTGCACGCGGCGGCCCCGCTGCCAGACCCCGGAAACGAGCGGTACGCCCGGCCGGTAGGCGAGGTGGACATGGCTCGGGGCGTCCAGCAGGGCCAGGTCGGCGCGGGCCCCCGGGGCCACGCGGCCGATGTCGTCGCGGCGCAGGGCGCGGGCGCCGCCGGCGGTGGCCGACCAGAGGGCCTCGTCGGGGGTCATCCGCATGTCGCGGACGGCGAGCGCGATGCAGAACGGCATCGAACTCGTGTAGGAGGAGCCGGGGTTGCAGTCCGTGGACAGGGCGACGGTGGCGCCCGCGTCGATCAGGCGCCGGGCGTCGGGCCACTGGGCGCGCGTGGAGAACTCGGCGCCGGGCAGCAGGGTGGCGACGGTGGTGCCGGCGGCCTGCGCGAGGGCGTCCACGTCGGCGTCGGTGAGGTGGGTGCAGTGGTCGGCGGAGGCGGCCTGGAGCTCCACGGCGAGTTGGACGCCGGGCCCGTAGGAGAGCTGGTTGGCGTGCACGCGGGGGATCAGCCCGGCGGCGGCCCCGGCGGTGAGGATCGCGCGGGCCTGGTCGCCGTCGAAGGCGCCCTTCTCGCAGAAGACGTCCACCCAGCGGGCGTACGGGGCACAGGCCGCCAGCATCTCGCCGGTGACGAGGTCGACGTAGGCGGCCGGGTCCTCGGCGAAGTCGGGGGAGACGATGTGCGCGCCGAGGTAGGTGACCTCCTCGGTGTGCGCGGCGGCGATCCGCAGGGCGCGGGCCTCGTCGGCGACGGTGAGGCCGTAGCCGGACTTGGTCTCGAAGGTGGTGGTGCCCTGGCGCCGGGCCTCGTCGAGGTGGCGCACCAGGCCCGCCTCCAGCTCCGCGTCGGTGGCGGCGCGGGTGGCGGCGACGGTGGTGCGGATGCCGCCGGCGGAGTAGGCGCGGCCCGACATCCGGGCGTTGAACTCCTGGGTGCGGTCGCCGGCGAAGACGAGGTGGGAGTGGGAGTCGACGAAGCCGGGGATGACGGCCCGACCCTGCGCGTCGAAGCTCTCGTCCGCGGCAGGCGCCTTGCCGGCGGGGCCGACCCAGGCGACGGTCTCGCCGTCGATGACGACGGCGGCGTCCTGAATGAGGCCGAGGGGGCTGCCGTCGCCGAGGGCGGGGTCGTTGGTGACGAGGCTGCCGATGTTGGTGATGGCGGTGGTGGTCATGGGGTTCCTCTCAGAGCACCGGGCTCTGCCCGGACCCGGTCCTCAAACGCCGGACGGGCTGAAATACAGCCCCGCCAGGGGGCACCTCCCAGCGGTAGCTGGGGGAGTTTGAGGCGCGGGGTCTGGGGCGGAGCCCCAGGAAACGGTCAGCGGCGGACGGCGGCGATCGATGCGGCCAGGGCGGACGGTACGTCCCCGACCAGGGTGTGGTAGCCGTCGCGGACCACGTGGCGGCCGCCGACCACCGTGTGGCGGACGTCCGAGGCGGTGGCGGCGAACACCGCCGTCTCGGCACCCAGCCGCGCCGGCGGACCCGCCGTGCGGACGGAGTCCAGCGCGATCGTGGTGAAGTCCGCGAGCGCGCCCGCCTCCAGGCGGCCCGCGTCGGGGCGCCCGAGGGCGGCGTGACCGTCCTCGGTGGCGGCGGCGAGCAGGGCGTTCGCCGTCCAGTGGCCCCGGGTCCGGCTGCGCAGGCGCTCGTTGAGCTCCATGGCGCGGGCCTCTTCGAGCAGGTCGATCACGGCGTGGCTGTCGCTGCCCAGGGACAGCGGGCTGCCGGCGTGCTGGAGCCGGGTCGCCGGGCCGATGCCGTCCGCGAGGTCGCGTTCGGTGGTGGGGCACATGCAGGTGCCGGTGGTGGTCCCGCCGAGGAGGGCGATGTCCGTGTCGGTGAGGTGCGTGTTGTGGACGCCGGTGGTGCGCGGGCCGAGCACGCCGTGGTCGGCCAGCAGCTGGGTCGGCGTGCGTCCGTGGGCGGCCTGGCAGGCGTCGTTCTCCGCGGTCTGCTCCGAGAGGTGGACGTGCAGGGGCGCCCGGCGCTCCTCGGCCCAGCCGGCCACGGTGGCCAGTTCGGCTGCGGGGACCGCGCGGACCGAGTGGATCGCGGCGCCGATCAGGGCGTGCTCGCGGGGCTTGAGTGCACTCGCGCGCTCGGCCCAGGCCTCGGCGGTGCCGTCGGAGAAGCGCAGCTGGTGGGTGTCGGGGGCCTCGCCGAAGCCCGAGGACAGGTACGCGGTGTCCAGGAGCGTGATCCGGATGCCGGCCGCGGCGGCGGCCTCGATCAGGGCCTCGCCCATCGCGTTCGGGTCGGCGTACACGGCGCCGCCGGGCGCGTGGTGGACGTAGTGGAACTCGCCGACGTTGGTGATGCCGGCCAGCGCCATCTCGGCGTAGACGGCGCGGGCGAGCGCGAAGTAGCTGTCGGGGGTGAGGTTCTGGGCGACCTTGTACATCAGGTCGCGCCAGGTCCAGAAGGTGCCGGAGCCGACCTGGACCGTGCCTCGCAGGGCCCGGTGGAAGGCGTGGCTGTGCGCGTTGGCCAGCCCGGGGAGGGTGAGGCCGCGCAGCACCTCGGCGCCGGGCGGCGGGGTCTCGGCCCCGGTGCGCAGGGCGCCGATCCGGCCGTCGGCCGTGACCTCCAGGGCGACGCCCGGCTCGACGTGGGTGCCGAGCCAGGCGTGCTCCAGCCAGTACGTCGTCAACGACATGCCAGGCCTTCCAGTACGTCGGCGAGGGCGAGGACGCCGGCCACGCAGTCGTCCTCGGCGGCGAACTCCCGCGGGGAGTGGGAGACGCCGGTGGGGTTCCGTACGAACAGCATGGCGGTCGGGACGGCGGCGGAGAGGATTCCGGCGTCGTGTCCCGCCCCGGTCCCGAGGACGGGGACCGAACCGCCCAGGATCCGGTTCATCTCGTCGCGCAGGGCGTGCTCGAACTCGACGACCGGGGTGAAGGACTCCCGGACTATGCCGAGGTCGATGCCGTCCTGGTCGGCGCGCTCGCGGGCGGCCTTCTCGATGGCGGTCACGACCGTGTCGAGGGTGGCCTGGTCGGCGGCCCGGGAGTCCAGCCAGCCGCGCACGAGCGAGGGGATGGCGTTGACCCCGTTGGGCTCGACCGAGATCTTCCCGAAGGTGGCGACGGCCCCGGCGAGGGCCGCCTCGGTACGGGCGGCCAGGACGGTCGCCGCGTACGTGAGCATCGGGTCGCGGCGGTCGACCAGCCGGGTGGTGCCGGCGTGGTTGGCCTCGCCGCGGAAGTCGAACCGCCAGCGGCCGTGCGGCCAGATCGCGGAGGCGATGCCGACCCGGTCCCCGGAGAGGTCCAGGGCGCGGCCCTGTTCCACGTGCAGCTCGACGAAGGCGCCGATGCGGCCGAGGCGTTCGGGGTCGGCCCCGATGGCCTCGGGGTCGTATCCGGCGGCCTCCATGGCCTGGGGCAGGGAGATGCCCTCGGCGTCGCGCAGCTCGTACGCCTTGTCCTTGGTCAGCTGCCCGGCGGCGAGCCGGGAGCCGACGCAGGCGAGCCCGAAGCGGGCGCCTTCCTCGTCACCGAAGTTGGTGATGGCGAGCGGCCTGGAGAACTCCGCGTCCCTCCTGCGGAGCTCGTCCAGGGCCGCGAAGGAGGACACCACCCCGAGGGGGCCGTCGAAGGCCCCGCCGTCGGGGACGGAGTCCAGGTGCGAGCCGGTGACCACGGCGTCCCCCGCGAGGGGGTCGCCGAGCCAGGCCCACTGGTTGCCGTTGCGGTCGGTCTCGTACGTCAGCCCGCGCGCCTCCGCCTGCTCCTGGAACCAGGTCCGGCAGTCGGCGTCGGCCCCGCTCCAGGCGTACCTGCGGTATCCGCCGGTGCCGGTGTCGCGGCCGATGGGCGCGAGCTCGGCCCACATGTCGTGGAAGGTCACGCGTCGTCGCCCTCACGCATGGGGACACGGACGCCGCGCTCGCCGGCGACCGACTCGGCGATGTCGTAGCCGGCGTCGACGTGACGGATGACGCCCATGCCCGGGTCGTTGGTGAGGACGCGGCGGATCTTCTCGCCGGCGAGCGGGGTGCCGTCGGCGACCGTGACCTGGCCCGCGTGGATGGAGCGGCCCATGCCGACGCCGCCGCCGTGGTGGATGGAGACCCAGGAGGCGCCGGAGGCCACGTTGACCATGGCGTTGAGCAGCGGCCAGTCGGCGATCGCGTCGGAGCCGTCGAGCATGGCCTCGGTCTCGCGGTACGGGGAGGCCACCGAGCCGCAGTCGAGGTGGTCGCGGCCGATGACCAGCGGCGCGGCGAGGGTGCCGTCGGCGACCATCTCGTTGAAGCGCTCGCCGGCCTTGTCGCGCTCGCCGTAGCCGAGCCAGCAGATGCGCGCGGGCAGGCCCTGGAAGTGGACGCGCTCGCCCGCCATCTTGATCCAGCGGTGCAGGGACTCGTTCTCCGGGAAGAGCTCCAGCATGGCCTTGTCGGTCTTGTGGATGTCCGAGGCCTCGCCGGACAGGGCGGCCCAGCGGAAGGGGCCCTTGCCCTCGCAGAACAGCGGGCGGATGTAGGCGGGGACGAAGCCGGGGAAGGCGAAGGCGCGGTCGTAGCCGGCCAGCTGGGCCTCGCCGCGGATGGAGTTGCCGTAGTCGAAGACCTCGGCGCCGGCGTCCATGAAGCCGACCATGGCCTCGACGTGCTTGGCCATGGACTCGCGGGCGCGGGTGGTGAAGCCGGCCGGGTCCTTGGCGGCGTAGGAGGCCATGTCGTCGAAGTCGACGCCCACGGGCAGGTACGCGAGCGGGTCGTGGGCCGAGGTCTGGTCGGTCACGATGTCGATGGGCGCGCCCTCGGCGAGCATCTGCGGGAGCAGCTCGGCGGCGTTGCCGAGGAGGCCGATGGAGAGCGGCTTGCGGGCGTCGCGGGCTTCGACGGCCAGCTGGAGGGCGTGGCGCAGGTTGTCGGCCTTGACGTCCAGGTAGCGGTGCTCGATGCGGCGGTCGATGGCGCGCGGGTCGACGTCGATGCAGATCGCGACGCCGTCGTTCATCGTCACGGCCAGCGGCTGGGCGCCGCCCATGCCGCCGAGGCCGGCGGTGAGGGTGATGGTGCCCGCGAGGGTGCCGTTGAACTTCTTCGCCGCGACGGCCGCGAAGGTCTCGTAGGTGCCCTGGAGGATGCCCTGGGTGCCGATGTAGATCCAGGACCCGGCGGTCATCTGGCCGTACATGGTCAGGCCCAGGTGCTCCAGACGGCGGAACTCCTCCCAGTTGGCCCAGTCGCCGACGAGGTTGGAGTTGGCGAGCAGGACGCGCGGCGCCCACTCGTGGGTCTGCATCACGCCGACCGGGCGGCCGGACTGGACCAGCATCGTCTCGTCCTGCTTGAGGGTCTGCAGGGTGCGGACCATCGCGTCGTACGAGCGCCAGTCGCGGGCGGCCTTGCCGGTGCCGCCGTAGACGACGAGCTTGTCGGGGTGCTCGGCGACCTCGGGGTCGAGGTTGTTCTGCAGCATCCGCAGGGCGGCCTCCTGCTGCCATCCCAGGGTGCTGAGGTCGGTGCCTCGCGCGGCACGTACGGGGCGGGGTCCTGACATGGCGGTGCCTCCTCCGATGTTGGTCAATCTATTCACATCCTCCCGCCCTGAATAGATTCAGTCAACAGCTGCGGTCGGCCCCGTCGGATGATGGGATGGCCGGCATGGCTGTACACGCGGAGGGCGAGGGCGGCGCCGGGAGCGCCGCCGAGCGCCGGGACCTGGCCGTACGGGCCGCCGTCGAGCAGGGCCTCGTGGGCGGGGGCGACGGCGCGGAGCCCCTGGCCTGCCTGCTGGACGTCGCCGGGATCCGGGCCTCCGCCGCCGCCCTGACCGGCGCCTTCGCGGCCGCCCTCGCGCCCGGCACCCCCGTCCTGCACGCCTTCGCCGTCAAGGCCGCCCCGCTCGTCCCGGTCCTGCGGCTGCTCGCCGACGCCGGGCTCGGCTGCGAGGTGGCCAGCCCCGGGGAGCTGGCGCTGGCCCGGGCGGCGGGCGTCCCCGCGGCCCGGACCGTCCTGGATTCCCCCGCCAAGACGCCGGCCGAGCTGCGCGAGGCCCTGGCCCTGGGCATCGCCGTGAACGCCGACAATCCCCAGGAGCTGGAACGCCTCGACGCGCTCGTCGCGGCGACGGCCGCGCCGACCGCGGCTCCGATCGGCCTGCGGATCAACCCGCAGACCGGCGCCGGGGCCATCGACGCCCTGTCCACGGCCACCGCGACCTCGAAGTTCGGCATCGGCCTGCGCGACCCCGGCGCCCGCGCCTGGCTCGTACGGGCCTACCTGGACCGGCCGTGGCTCACCCGCCTGCACATCCACTCGGGCTCCCAGGGCGTACCCCTGGCCCTGATCGCGGAAGGCGTACGGGACCTGCACGCGCTCGCCGAGGAGATCAACGCGGCGGCCGGGCGGCGCCAGGTCGACACCCTCGACATCGGCGGCGGCCTGCCGGTGAACTTCGCCTCGGACGAGGAGACGCCCACCCACGCGCAGTACGTGGCCGCCCTGCGCGAGGCGGTCCCCGCCCTGTTCGACGGCTCGTACGGCCTGGTCACGGAGTTCGGCCGGTCCCTGCTGGCCAAGCACGGCCTGGTCCTGGCGCGGGTCGAGTACACCAAGACCAGCGGGTCCCGGCCGATCGCGCTCACCCACGCCGGGGTCCAGGTGGCGACGCGCACCGCGTACGCCCCGGCGGCCTGGCCGGTGCGGATCCTGCCCTACGACGCGAAGGGCGCCCCGAAGACCGGCGACCCGGTGGCCCAGGACATCGCGGGCCCGGCCTGCTTCGCGGGGGACCTGCTGGCCACCGCGCGCGAGCTGCCGCGGCTCGCCCCCGGCGACCTGATCGGCGTCCCGGACACCGGCGCGTACTTCTTCACGGCCCACTACGGCTACAACAGCCTGCCCCGCCCTGCGGTCCACGGCTTCACGCTCACCGCGTCGGGCGAGGTCCGCTTCAGCCTCGTCCGCCCTGCGCAGGACGTCTCGGCCATCGTCGCGGAGGCGGGCGGAGCCTTCCGCGACGCCCTGCTGTAGCCGCTGCGCGGGGCCTCCCGGGGGTTCCGCCCCGGACCCCGCTCCTCAATCGCCGGAGGGCTGCGTTTCAGCCCCGCCAGGGGGCACCTCCCAGCGGAACCCGGTCCTGCGCGCCGCGCGCAACGCCCTGCTGCCACTGCTCGCCCGCATCCCGGCGCTGCGCGACCGCCTCGCCACCGAGCCGGCGGAGCTCAACTGCCGCTGAGGCTCACTCCACGAACAGGCCCCGCGCCGCGGCCCGCGCGTCGAAGGCCTCCAGGCGGGCCTGCGCGTCCGGGAGGGCGTCCGCCATCGACTCCAGCAGCACCCGGCCCAGCAGCATCGGCGCACACGCCGTGTCGAAGGCCAGCCCGGTGCCGACCTGCGCCGGAATCAGCAGGTCCGAGTGGCGGGCCACCGGGGCGAAGGCCGAGTCGGCGACCGTGACCACGGTGAGGCCGGCCCGCCGGGAGCGTTCCAGCGTGTCCACGACCTCCCGGGGGTGGCGGGGCAGCGCGAAGCAGAGCAGCGCCGAGGCCCCCTCGTAGACCGCCGCGTCGATGCGGTCCTCCATCATCGAGCCGCCCTCGTCGAGGAGCCGTACATCCGGGTGGACCTTCGACGCGAAGTACGCGAACCCGCGCGCCTGGGAGGAAGCCGCCCGCAGCCCGAGCACCAGCAGCGGGGTCGAGGCCGCGAGCAGCCGCCCCGCCTCCTGGACCGGCGACGGATCGGCGAGCATCGCCGCCAGCTGCCGCAGGTTCTCGATCTCGCCCAGGACGGCCTGCTGGTACTCGTTGTACGAGTCCTCGTGCGCGGTCTCGGGCCGCTCGGCGGGTGCCACCTCGCGCAGGTGGCGGCGGAGCGCGGGATATCCGTCGAAGCCCAGCGCCACGGCGAACCGGGTCACCGAGGGCTGGCTCACCCCGGCCAGTTCGGCGAGCTCGACGCTCGACAGGAAGGGCACCTCCGCCGCCCCGCGCACCATGCAGTGCGCGATCCGCCGCTGGGTCGGCGTCAGCCGGTGCCCCTCGAACAGCTTCTGCAGCCGCGCGGCCGGGCTGTCACTCATCCCGTCCCCTCCGTCCCGGTGAGATATTCAGTCACGGAGCACTCTGCATGCGGTTATGCAGCGGGGCAAGCCGTGCCCGCGATCCGGATACGGGGGCTAGCCCCAGTGCCGGAGCCCGCCGGGGTTCCTACGGTGGGGGCATGGACGCGCACGCCCAAGAGCTGAAGAAGGAATTCGACGCGACGATGGACGCCCGGCGCGAGCTGGGTCCGGAGTACGAGGCCGCACTCGTGGACTCGTTCGTCGAGAAGGTCGACGCGCAGGTCCGGCGCCGGCTCGCGGAGGAGCGCCTGTCCGCGGCCCGCGGTGACGGCAGGGCGCCTTCCGCCGCGCTGGGGGACGGCAATTTCGGCGAACGCTTCGGCTTCGCGATCATCACGCTGGTCCTGGCGATCCCGCTGTCGGCGATCGCCGTCGCGCAGGCGCGGCTGCCGGGGCTGATCGTCGCCTGGGCGGGGATCGTGGGAGTGAACTTCATCCACGCCCGGCGCCTGCGGCGCGGTACGCAGGATCCCCGGGGCTGACCGGCCCCGTCGGGCGGGCGCGGGTCCGCTGCCACCACCGCCGCGAGGGCGAGTGAGCCGAAGGGGCGCGACGGGGAGTGAGGGCGAACGCGCGGAGGAAACCGTGAGCCGGGGGCACCCCCAGTGGTAGCTGGGGGAGAGCGGTTTTCGAGCACGTACGCCGTCACGAGCCGGCACAAGGCGCCCCGGAGGCGAACCGAGCCCAAAAAAGGATTGCGCGGGGACCGCCGCACCCTCGGTTGCCCGAGGGGCGGGACGACGGCGGTCCCCGCGAAGGACACGGCCGGGTCAGGGCCGTCCGCGTCCGTGGCGTACGCGAGGTCCGGGAGCCGCTCCGGAGGTACGCACACGCCGTTCCGTGGTGCCGGCCGGGTTCCGGTCTCCCGGGCTCCCCTGCCGACAACCACCACTGTGCCGGAGCCGTGTTAAGCGGGTGCTGCCGTCACGTGTCATGCCCGTACCGTTTGCGCGAAGGCCGCGCCACGGTCCGGGTGCCCGGGGTGGGAGGCGGGCCGTGGCCCGCGCCCCGTCCCCGGGCGGGCCGCAGGCTACTTCGCGGACTTGGCCAGGAAGGCCAGCAGGTCCTGACGGCTCACCACACCGGTGGGCTTGCCCTCGACCAGCACGATCGCCGCGTCCGCCTCGCCGAGCACCGCCATCAGCTCGGACACCGGCTCGCCGGAGCCGACCTGCGGCAGCGGGGAGCTCATGTGCTTCTCCAGCGGGTCGGTCAGGGAGGCCCGCTGGGCGAACAGCGCCGCCAGGAGCTCCTTCTCGACCACGGAGCCGATGACCTCGGCGGCCATCACGTCCGGGTGACCGGCGCCCGGCTTGACGATCGGCATCTGCGAGACGCCGTACTCGCGCAGGACCTCGATGGCCTCGCCGACGGTCTCCTCGGGGTGCATGTGGACGAGGGAGGGGATGCCGCCCTCCTTGTCGTTCAGCACGTCACCGATGCGCGCGGCGGGACCGGCCTCCTCCAGGAAGCCGTGTCCCGCCATCCACTCGTCGCTGAAGATCTTGCTGAGGTAGCCGCGGCCGCTGTCCGGCAGCAGGACGACGACCACGTCGTCCGGGCCCAGGCCCTCGGCGGCCTTGAGCGCGGCCACGACGGCCATGCCGCAGGAGCCGCCGACGAGCAGGCCCTCTTCCTTCGCCAGCCGGCGGGTCATCTGGAAGGAGTCCTTGTCGGACACCGCGATGATCTCGTCGGTGACGTTCGGGTCGTAGGCGGTCGGCCAGAAGTCCTCGCCGACGCCCTCGACCAGGTACGGACGGCCGGAGCCGCCGGAGTAGACCGAGCCCTCGGGGTCGGCGCCGATGACCTTGACCTTCCCGCCGCTGACCTCCTTGAGGTAGTTGCCGGTACCGGAGATCGTGCCGCCCGTGCCGACGCCCGCGACGAAGTGGGTGATCTTCCCGTCCGTCTGGTCCCACAGCTCGGGACCGGTGGTCTCGTAGTGCGAACGGGGGTTGTTCGGGTTGCTGTACTGGTCGGGCTTCCAAGCGCCGGGCTCGCGCGCGAGGCGGTCGGACACGTTGTAGTACGAGTCCGGGTGCTCGGGGTCGACGGCGGTCGGGCAGACCACGACCTCGGCGCCGTACGCGCGCATCACGTTGATCTTGTCCATGGACACCTTGTCAGGGCAGACGAAGATGCACTTGTAGCCCTTCTGCTGGGCCACGATGGCGAGTCCTACACCCGTGTTGCCGCTGGTCGGCTCCACGATGGTGCCGCCGGGCTTGAGGGCTCCGCTCTGCTCGGCGGCCTCGATCATCCGTACGGCGATCCGGTCCTTCACGGATCCACCGGGATTGAAGTACTCGACCTTCGCAAGGACGGTGGCCTGCAGGCCTTCGGTCACACGGTTGAGCTTCACCAGCGGGGTGTTGCCGACGAGGCTGATCATCGAGTCGTGGAATTGCACCATGTTCTCCAAGGAGGGGACTCCACGGGTTCTCCGGGAGGTCCGGCCAGAGTATGCGGAAAGGGATTGGCCGACCGTCCGTACGGGGCAGGTAGGGGTCAATGAGGACCGAGGAGGTGGCCTGAAGGATGTCCAGGGCGAGAACAGCCCGCCGGATCGCGGCGGGGGCGGCGTACGGCGGAGGCGGACTCGGACTGGTCGGGGCCGCCGCGGTCGGGCTGGTGGTGGCCGAGATGCAGTTCGCCAGGCGTGCGGTGGGGTCCGGGCTGCCGGAGCCACCGCGGGCCGACGGGCTGTACGGGAGCGAGTTCGGCGGGCCGGAGCAGAGCCCGGGCCCGCTGCGCCTGGGCATGCTGGGCGATTCCACGGCCGCGGGACTGGGCGTACGGCGGGCCCGGCAGACCCCGGCGGCCCTGATGGCCTCCGGGCTGGCGGCGGTGGCCGAGCGGCCGGTGGAGCTGCGCAACGTGGCCCTGTCGGGTGCCATGTCGGACGACCTGGACCGGCAGGTGGGCCTGTTGCTGGACGGGGACCGGCCGGCCCCGGACGTGTGCGTGATCATGATCGGCGCGAACGACGTGACCCGCCGGATGCCGCCGACCCAGTCGGTGCGGCTGCTCACCTCGGCCGTGCGCAGGCTGCGCCTGGCCGGCTCGGAGGTCGTCGTGGGCACCTGCCCGGACCTGGGCACGATCGAGCCGGTCTACCAGCCGCTGCGCTGGCTGGCGCGCCGGGTCTCGCGCCAGCTGGCCGCCGCGCAGACCATAGGAGTGGTCGCGCTGGGCGCCCGTACGGTCTCCATGGGGGACCTGCTGGGCCCGGAGTTCGCCGCGAACCCGCGCGAGATGTTCGGCCCGGACTCCTACCACCCGTCGGCCGAGGGGTACGCGACCGCTGCCATGGCCGTGCTGCCGACCCTGTGCGCGACACTGGGCCTGTGGCCGGAGTCGGACCGGCTGGACGTGTCCCGGGACGAGGACATGCTGCCGGTGGCGAAGGCCGCGTCGGCCGCGGCGGGCCAGGCGGGTACGGAGGTCACGGCCGCCCGCGGCCCCTGGGTGCTGCTCAAGCACCGCCGCCGGCGGCGGGTGCCGGCCACGGACCCGGCCGAGCCGGTGGTGCCCTGAGAGCCCGAGGGGGCGTCTTGTCGACCAGGCGCGAGCCCGGACTGGTCGGCAAGACACCCCCCGCGGGCGGCGCCCCGCGGGGCGAGTGCGGCCCGTGTCACACGCCCCGGCCGGTGACCTGGACCGTACGGGGCGGTAACTTCGCTTGCGGTCCCGCTCAGAGCCGCAACACACCCTTGGAGTCCCGATGCCCGAAGCCGTCATCGTTTCCACCGCCCGCTCCCCCATCGGGCGCGCCTTCAAGGGGTCCCTCAAGGACGTGCGGCCGGACGACCTGACCGCGACGATCATCCAGGCCGCCCTGGCCAAGGTGCCCGGCCTGGACCCGCGCGAGATCGACGACCTGATGCTGGGCTGCGGCCTGCCGGGCGGCGAGCAGGGCAACAACCTGGCCCGCATCGTGGCCGTGCAGATGGGCATGGACTTCCTGCCCGGCACCACCATCACCCGCTACTGCTCCTCCTCGCTGCAGACCTCCCGCATGGCCCTGCACGCCATCAAGGCGGGCGAGGGCGACGTCTTCATCTCGGCCGGCGTCGAGATGGTGTCGCGGTTCGCCAAGGGCAACTCGGACTCCTGGCCCGACACCCACAACCCGCTCTTCGGCGAGGCCGAGGCCCGTACGGCGGCCGTCGCCGAGTCGACCGGCTCCGGCTGGCACGACCCGCGCGAGGACGGCCTGGTCCCGGACGCGTACATCGCGATGGGCCAGACCGCCGAGAACCTGGCCCGCATCAAGGGCGTGACCCGCCAGGACATGGACGAGTTCGGCGTCCGCTCGCAGAACCTCGCGGAAGAGGCCGTCAAGAACGGCTTCTGGGCCCGTGAGATCACCCCGGTCACCACCCCGGACGGCACGGTCGTCTCCGGGGACGACGGCCCGCGCGCCGGCGTGACCCTGGAGGGCGTGCAGGGCCTCAAGCCCGTCTTCCGCCCCGACGGCCTGGTCACGGCCGCCAACTGCTGCCCGCTGAACGACGGCGCCGCGGCGCTGGTCATCATGAGCGACACCAAGGCCCGCGAGCTGGGCCTGACCCCGCTGGCCCGGATCGTCTCCACCGGTGTCACCGGCCTCTCCCCCGAGATCATGGGCCTGGGCCCGGTCGAGGCGTCGAAGCAGGCCCTGAAGCGGGCCGGCCTCACCGTCGGCGACATCGACCTCTTCGAGATCAACGAGGCCTTCGCGGCGCAGGTCATCCCGTCGTACCGGGACCTGGAGATCCCGCTGGAGAAGCTGAACGTCAACGGCGGAGCCATCGCCGTCGGTCACCCCTTCGGGATGACCGGTGCGCGCATCACCGGCACTCTGATCAACAGCCTGCAGTTCCACGACAAGCAGTTCGGTCTCGAGACGATGTGCGTGGGTGGCGGCCAGGGCATGGCCATGGTCATCGAGCGTCTGAGCTGAGCCGTAGCGGAGGGTAGGGGCTGTCCCGAGGTACGAGGGGCGGCACCTGCCCGCAGCGGTGGCGAAGATCAGCGCGACCACAGGATCGAGCGTCTGAGCTAACTGGATCAAGAGCGGGCCCCAGACGCCGCAAGGGATCCGGCCGGATCCCTTGCGGCGTACTGACGCCGGATCTAACCCGGTCGCGGCCGACCTGTGACCAAATCTCCCCCAGGATGTGACCTATCTCCTGGGGGATCGATGTTTATGCAGGTCAGGGCTGGTACGGGTGCGGCATGTGTGACCAAAGCCCTGTCCATTTCGTGACGTAATGCACTGCACGCCATTCCCAGGTCGGGACACTCTGATGTAGGAAGTCGGGGGATCGAATCACCTCAGGAGTTAGTCAGTGAGCGCCATGTCTCTTGCCCTGTTGCTGACCACGGCCGCTGCCACGGCCGTGGGCGCTGCTGCGCTGCACGCCGTCCACGGTCTGCGCAAGCAGGTCACCGCCCTGCGCGCCGAGCTGGCGGTGCCGGCCCACGCCCGCAGTACGACCGTCCCGCACGCCCGCAGCGCCGTGGAGTCCCCCGCCGCGGAGATACGAGCCGCCGTGGCCGAAGCCCTCGCCGAGGAGCGCGAGCGCGAGCTGGCCGAGGCGCGGGCCTTCTGGGCCGCGCAGGAGGCCCGTGACGCCGCCGACGCCCCCTCGCTGCTGGGCGGTCTGCCCGGGCTCGGCGAGGACAGCCCGGTCTTCCTGCCCCGGCAGGCCGATCTGGTGGGGCTGGAGCCCGTACTCGGCGAGGAGATCCTCGACGAGCTCCCCGGGTACCCCGAGGATTCGGCCGAGCTGGCCGCCGCGCGCCGGCGCCACCCCTCGCACCCCGACTTCGTACCGGTCCAGGCCTCGCACCCCGGCGCCGACCACGAGCGCACCGTGAACCGCCTGGAGGAGCTCGCGGAGGCCCGTACGGCCCTCGCGGACGTCCGCCCGGGCCCGCTCGGCACGCTCGACGTGTACGTCTTCACCGACGGCACGACGCTGTGCATGACCCCGGGGCACCGGGAGACCGCGGAGCGCCTCGCCGAGGCCCTGCGCTCGGGCACCGCGCCGGTCCTGCTGGGCGGCTCGGGCATCTCCGGCGCCTACGCGCTGACCTTCTCCTGTGGTGACGCCGAGGACCCCGAGAGCAACGTCTACATCCTCGCGGACCGCGTCATCGCATCGCTCTGATCTCCGCCTGCTCCACCAGCCGCACGGCCTCGTCCAGCACCTCGGACGGGGCCTTCGCGCTGTCCGGGGCCGCGGCGCGCAGCGCTTCGGCGAGGTCCAGCCCGGTCACGGCCACCTGATCGCCGACCACGAAGATGCCGGCGTCCGGCACCTCCTTCGGCTGCTGCCCGGGCGTCTCGATCCGCTGGGCCCGTACGGAGAGTTCGCGGGCCAGGTCCAGCGCGGCGGCGGCAGCGCCCTGCTGCAGGCGGCTCTGCGGCGCGGCCCGCAGCCGGTCGGCGAAACGTTCGACGACGGCGGTCAGGGGCGAAGTATCAAGCACCCGGCCGACCTTACGCGCCGCCCGGGCACCATTGCCAACGGGCGAACTCTCCGGCACGGTGGCGTGAAGAGAACAGCACGGCGATACCTCCGGAGGCGCCCATGTCCGTAGAGTTCTCCGAGCAGACACACCGCAACATGATCGACAGAATCCCCGAGACCACCGGTCGTGAAGTCTCCGACTGGCTCCGCACCGTGGACGACGGCCCCTCACTCGTCCGGTTCGAGGAGAAGGTCAGCTGGCTGCGCGGCGCGCACGAGCTGTCGTACGGCCAGGCCAAGGCGATCATCCACGAGTACGACCTGCGCAGAGCCGCACGCCGGTTCGGCTGAGCCCCCCTCCCCCGATACCCGACCGTTCCCGCACCCTGGATGCGGGAAGGCCCCGCGAGCGGTGTGCTCGCGGGGCCTTCCCCATGCCGTGCGCGAGCCGTTGGCCGGCCCGCGGGTCCTGCTAGTCGTCGCCCGAGAGGATCGAGAAGATGCGCAGCATCTCGACGTAGATCCAGACCAGGGTCATGGTGAGGGCGAAGGCCGCCAGCCAGGCCTCCTCGCGCGGGGCACCGTAGGCGATGCCGTCCTCGACCTGCTTGAAGTCGAGGGCGAGGAAGCAGGCGCCGAGGATGACGCCGATGGCGCCGAACAGCAGGCCGAGGCCGCCGCTGCGGAAGCCGAGGCCGTCACCGCCGCCGAAGACCGCGAACAGCGAGTTCACGAGCATGAGCAGGATGAAGCCCAGCGTCGCCGCCATCACGAAGCCGTAGAAGCGGCGGGTGACGCGGATCCAGCGCATCTTGTACGCGAAGAGCACGGCGGCGAAGACGCACATCGTGCCCATCACGGCCTGCATGACCACGCCGGGGCCGAGGTACGTGCTGACGGCCGCGCTGATGACGCCGAGGAAGACACCCTCGAACGCCGCGTAGGCCAGGATCAGGCCCGGGACGGGCTTGCTCTTGAAGGACTGGATCATCGCGAAGACGAAGGCGATGAGGCCTGCGCCGATGGCGATGCCGTAGGACATGCCGAGGTTGTCCGGGTCGACCGGAAGCGCCACCCAGGCGAGGGTCGCCGTCACGATGAGCGTGCCGAGCGTCATGGCCGAACGGCTCACGACGTCGTCCATGGTCATCACGTTGGCGCGGGCCGGGGCCTGGGGCATGCCGGTGGTCGGGTCGGCCGCGTACGGGTTCGACGCGTACGGGTTGGTCCCGGCCTGCTGCGGCTGCGCGTCAAAGCCCGCGTAGCCACCGTTGTCGCGGCTGAACCCCCGTCGCGAGAAGACCGGGTTACTGCTCCTCATCTCACTCCTCCGTGGCCACCGAGCGCGGCCTTGCCTCAAGAGTAATGCGCTCGCAAAAAAAGCACCCTACTGCTGGAGGAGGATCTTAGGAGAGGCCACGGCGGAGCGCAGTAAATAAAGGGGGCGTCTCGCGGAGGACCTCCGTACGCCGAACGGACCGGACCCGCTCGGCGCAGACGGCCCGGGTCCCGGTCACCCGCCCGGGCGTGCGCCCGGCCGCGGCGTACCTCTCGCCCTTCCTCCGGCCCGGCGGGTCTGCGCCTCGTCGACGTCGTCACGGAAGGCTTCGGCCTTTCCGTTCGTGGAAGGCGCTCGCGACGTGTGTGTTCCCCGTGTTCCCGGCCCCCGGAAACGGTCAAGTCCCAGGATGGTCGGTCCTGCAGGCCGGCGCCGTGCCATTGATGGTGCCCGGAGCCGGACTTGAACCGGCACGGCCCGAAGGCCAGCGAGGTTTAAGCTCGCCGTGTCTGCATTCCACCATCCGGGCAAGGCGTGGCGGCCCCCGTGAAAAAGCCTTGAACGCTGAGCCGAGCCTATCCGGATCGCTCCCCCTGCCAACCTGCGAACTTTCCGATGTTGTCTGATTTTATTGGCGCTTGAGGGTTCGTCAGGCCCGAGAATGCACGGTCGGCCCGCTCTGGACGTCGATCATCACCTGTACGGGAATGACGGGATTTCGACGGCCCGCGCCACCCCCCGCGCCACCCTCCCCGCCACCCCGGGCCACCGCCCGCCGGTCAGGCTCCTGTCATACCAGAGGAGGACACGAGCCCGCCCGCCGTCAGACTCCAGCGGGGCGAGGAACAGGCACGGCGGCTGATCCGCAGCGGGGGTACCCGCGGCGAGGATGGAAACGTCCCCGCACCGCAGATCGAGGAGCCGTCCCGTGACCACCATGAACTACGCCCCGCACACCGCCCAGGCCGTGGCCGCCCGCGCCACCGGCCTCTCCAAGGTGTACGGCCAGGGCGAGACCCAGGTGGTCGCCCTCAAGAACGTCACGGTGGACTTCACGCAGGGGCAGTTCACCGCGATCATGGGCCCCTCGGGCTCCGGCAAGTCCACGCTGATGCACTGCGTCGCGGGCCTGGACACCTTCTCCGAGGGCTCCGTCCGCATCGGCGACACCGAGCTGGGCAGCCTCAAGGACAAGCAGCTCACCCAGCTCCGCCGGGACAAGATCGGCTTCATCTTCCAGGCCTTCAACCTGCTGCCGACGCTGACGGCCCTGGAGAACATCACGCTCCCCATGGACATCGCCGGCCGCAAGCCCGACAAGCAGTGGCTGGACTCCGTGATCGACATGGTCGGCCTCTCGGGCCGCCTCTCCCACCGCCCCACCCAGCTCTCCGGCGGCCAGCAGCAGCGCGTGGCCGTGGCCCGCGCCCTGGCCTCCCGTCCCGAGATCATCTTCGGTGACGAGCCCACCGGAAACCTCGACTCCCGCTCCGGCGCCGAGGTCCTCGGATTCCTGCGCAACTCGGTCCGCGAGCTCGGCCAGACCGTGGTGATGGTCACCCACGACCCGGTCGCCGCCTCCTACGCGGACCGCGTCATCTTCCTCGCCGACGGCGAGATCGTCCACGAGATGCACAGCCCCACCGCCGACGGCGTGCTCGACCGGATGAAGTCCTTCGACGCCAAGGGCCGCACCAGCTGACCCGGGATCTCCCTCCCCGGCCCTCCTCCAGACTTCCAGCCCCAGGACTGAGATCCCCCATGTTCCGTACAGCCCTGCGCAACGTCCTCGCGCACAAGGCCCGGCTGCTGATGACGGTGCTCGCCGTCACCCTCGGCGTCGCCTTCGTCTCCGGCACCCTCGTCTTCACCGACACCCTCAAGAAGTCCCTCTCCGGGCAGTCCGCCAAGAGCTACGAGGGCATCGCCGTCTCGGTCACCTCGTACGGCCAGGGCCGCAACGAGGAGGGCGAGAAGGAGGGCGAGCCCGGCCTCGGCCAGCAGACCCTCGACAAGATCAAGGCGCTCCCGGGCGTCGACACCGTCTCCGGCCGCGTCACGGGCTTCGCCGGCGTCGGCGACGAGAACGGCAAGCTGATCGGCTCCGGCTGGTCCAACCAGGGCGCGAACTACACGCCCGTCAAGGACGGCAAGGACCCGCGCTACGCCTTCGCCCAGGGCGCCGGCCCGGCCAAGGCCGACGAGGTCGCCCTCGACAAGGCGACCGCCGACAAGGGCAACTACAAGGTCGGCGACAAGGTCCGCGTCGCCACCAACGGCCCGGTCAAGGAGTACTCCCTCACCGGCGTCTTCACCACCGAGGACGGCGCCGTCCAGGCCGGCGGCAGCCTGGTCCTCTTCGAGACCAAGGTCGCCCAGGAGCTCTACCTCAAGCCCGGCTACTTCCAGGAGCTGTCGGTCGGCGCGAAGAACGGCACCTCCGCCGACAAGCTGCTCGCCGACATCAAGCCGCTGCTCGACAAGAACGCCAAGGCGCAGACCGGCGCGGCGCTCGCCGCCGAGCAGGCCAAGCAGATCGAGAAGGGCCTCAGCAACCTCAGCACGATGCTGCTCGTCTTCGCCGGCATCTCGCTCTTCGTCGGCATCTTCCTGATCTACAACACCTTCACCATGCTGGTCACCCAGCGCACCAAGGAGCTGGCCCTGCTGCGCGCCGTCGGCGCCAACCGCGGTCAGGTCATGCGCTCCGTGCTCAGCGAGGCCCTCGTCGTCGGCGTCCTGTCGGCCGCCGTCGGCCTGGTGGGCGGCATCGGCCTGGCGATCGGGATCCGCTCCGTCATCGGCTCCCTCGGCGCCAAGCTGCCGGGCGGCGCACTCGTGATCGCCCCCGGCACCGTCACCGCCGCCCTCGTCATCGGCGTCGTCGTCACCACCGTCGCCGCCGTGTTGCCTGCCTGGCGCACCGGCAAGATCGCCCCGGTCGCCGCCATGGGCAGCGCCCACCTGCCGGCCACCGCGAAGTCCCTGCTCGTACGCAACATCCTCGGCTCGATCATCAGCCTCGGCGGCATCGGCCTGGTCTTCCTGGGCGTGTCCACGGGCGGCAACTCGGGCCGCATGACCATGGGCGCCGGCGCCTTCTTCATGCTGATCGGCATGATCGTGCTGCTGCCGCTGCTCTCCAAGCCGGTCATCGGCGCCGTCCGCCCGCTGCTGGCGAAGCTGTTCGGGATCCCCGGCAAGCTGGCCTCCCAGAACGCCGTCCGCAACCCGCGCCGCACCGCCGTCACCGCCGCCTCCCTGGCGATCGGCCTGACCCTGGTCACCACCCTGTCGGTGCTCGGCATCACCGTCGGCAAGGTCGTCGACCGGATGAGCACCGAGAAGCTCAAGGCCGACTACCGGGTCTCCATGTCCTCCGACGCGGGCAGCCTCGACAAGTCCGTGGCCGAGACCCTCGCCAAGGCCCCCGGCATCAAGGCGGTCTCCCCGCAGACGGCCGGCTACTTCCTGGTCGACGGCGACTTCCGGGCCGCCTCCGGCGTCAACCCGGCCACCATCGGCCAGCTCCTCAACGTCGAGGTCCTCAGCGGCTCGCTCGACAGCCTCGGCAAGGGCGAGGTCGCCGTCGCCGAGAAGACCGCCAAGAAGCAGAAGTTCACGGTCGGCACCCCGATCAAGCTGAAGTACGACGACGGCCAGGAAGCGTCCGTCAAGGTCGGCGCGATCTACAAGGACATGGAGGGCCTGCTCTCCCCCTACGTCATCGACAACAAGATCCTCAGCGAGCACAGCGAGGAGATGTACATCCCCGAGGTGTACGTCAACGTCGACGGCGGGGCCTCCAAGGCCGCCCAGCAGAAGGTCGTCGACGCCCTCGGCAAGAACCCGGCCATCACCGTCGCCACCCAGCAGGACATGCGCAACGAGATGGGCGGCATGATCAACACGATGCTGAACATCATGTACGGCCTGCTCGGCATGGCTCTGATCATCTCGGTGCTCGGTGTGGTCAACACCCTGGCGATGTCAGTCTTCGAGCGGACCCAGGAGATCGGCATGCTGCGGGCGATCGGTCTCGACCGGGGCCGGGTCAAGAACATGATCCGCCTGGAAGCCGTGGTGATCTCGCTCTTCGGAGCGGTCCTGGGCGTCGCCATCGGCGTCTTCCTCGCCTGGGCCGTCGGCAGCACGATCGCGGAGTCCATGCCGAACTACGAACTGATCCTCCCGTGGGACCGGATCGGCATCTTCCTCCTGCTGGCCGCCGTGGTCGGTGTCCTGGCCGCCATGTGGCCGGCCCGCAGCGCCGCCCGCCTGAACATGCTCACCGCCATCAAGACGGAGTAGCACCCGCGGCGGCGGCACAGGACGCGGAGGGGCCCCAGGCGTTGCCTGGGGCCCCTCCGCGTTCCCGTGGTGCTGCTAGACCGTTTCTGCGTCCCACGTGCGCAGCCGCAGCGGCAGCCGGGCGTCCCCGGAGGCCGTGGGCCGCACCGCGAGCACCTGGTTGACCCCGAGCCGGCCCCGCTCGAAGCCGAGCGCGCAGGCCGCCATGTAGAGCTGCCAGACACGGGCCCGCCCGGGCGAGGTCAGCCGGACCGCCTCCGCCCAGTGCTCCTCCAGCCGGGCCACCCAGGCCCGCAGGGTCAGCCCGTAGTGCTCGCGCAGCGCCTCCACGTCGCGGACCTCGAAGCCGGCCCGCTCCAGTTCGCCGACGGTGGTGCCGAGCGGGGAGAGCTCGCCGTCGGGGAAGACGTAGGCGTCGATGAACTCGTCGATCCGGTGCGCCTCCTCGTCCGGCTCCGGCGGACGGGCGATCTGGTGGTTCAGCAGCCGCCCGCCGGGGCACAGCAGGGCGTGCAGGGTGCGGGCGTAGTCCCGGTACCGGTCGGCCCCGACGTGTTCGGCCATCCCGATGGAGGAAATGGCCTCGTACGGCCCGTCCTTGACGTCCCGGTAGTCCTGGATCCGGATGTCCACCAGGTCGGTCAGTCCCTCGTCCGCGACCCGTTTACGGGCGTACACGGCCTGCTCGCGGGAGAGCGTGACGCCGGTGACCCGGACGCCGTAGGCACGGGCGGCGTGCAGCGCCATGGAGCCCCAGCCGCAGCCGACGTCGAGCAGCCGGTCCCCGGGCCGCAGGGCGAGTTTGCGGCAGACCAGGTCGAGCTTGTCGTGCTGGGCCTGCTCCAGGGTGGAGCCGGGGCTCCAGTAGGCGCAGGAGTACACCATCGAGGGGCCGAGGACCCGTTCGTAGAAGTCGTTGCCGACGTCGTAGTGGTGGCTGACGGCCCGGCGGTCGCGGCCCTTGCTGTGGCGTGTTCCGCCCCGCCGGTCCGCCTCCTCGGCGGGGGGCGGGGGCGGCGGCAGCGGTCCGGCGAGGGCGATCAGCTCGCGCGCGGCCGCCCGGTGGGCGGCGTCGCGCCACCTCGCCCCCGGCAGGTCGGAGAGCGCGGGGAGCCCGGCGCGGCGCGCGAGGTTCCCCAGGGCCGCGAGCGGCCCGGGCCCGGTCTGGGCCGTGGAGACGGCGGGGCCGACGGGCGGCAGGTCGGGCCCGCGTTCCCACAGCAGGCCCGCCACCCGGTCCAGCAGTTCGAACAGATTGCCTTCGACTGTCAGTTCGCCTGCCACCCAGGCGCGGGCCAGCCCCAGCTCGCCGGGCCTCCACAGCATCCGCCGCACGGCGCGGCGGTCGTGGATGACGAGCACGGGGCCGTCGGGCGGGCCGGCCTCGCTGCCGTCCCAGGCCCGCACGCGTACCGGCAGCGGGGCACCCAGCAGGGTTTCGGCAACAACGGCGAGCCGCGGCGCGGCGTCGGTCATGGCGCACCTCCACAAAAGCTCCGACCCCTCCGTCTACCCATCCCGGGCCCCGGGTACGCCGAAGGGGCCGCCCGCACCACGGATGGCGGGCGGCCCCTTCGGGGTCGTACAGGCCGTACAGGTCGTACAGATGGAGCAGATGGAGCAAGTGAGGCAGGTGGAGCTCAGGTCCTGCCGGTCACATGGGTCAGGCCTTGGCCTTCGCGGCCGGGGCAGCGGCGGCGGCCGGAGCCGGCGCCGGCTTGGCGGCCTCGTAGAACTCCTCGCGGGGGGTCTCCAGCGCACCGAGGGAGACGACCTCGCGCTTGAGGAACATCGCGAGGGTCCAGTCGGCGAAGACACGGATCTTGCGGTTCCAGGTCGGCATGGCCATGCCGTGGTAGCCACGGTGCATGTACCAGGCCAGCCGGCCCTTGAGCTTGATCTTCGTCTTGCCCATGACGATCATCGCGACGCCCTTGTGGAGGCCGAGGCCTGCCACCGCACCCTTGTTGGAGTGCGAGTACTCGGCCTGCGGGAAGCCCCGCATGCCCGAGATGACGTTGTCGGCGAGGACCTTGGACTGACGCAGCGCGTGCTGGGCGTTCGGCGGGCACCAGGCGTTCTCGACACCGGCCTTGCGGGCGGCGACGTCCGGGACCTGGGCGTTGTCGCCCGCGGCCCAGATGTAGTCCGTGCCCGTGACCTGGAGGGTCGGCTGGGCGTCGACGTGGCCGCGGGGGCCGAGCGGCAGGCCGTAGCGGGCCAGGGCCGGGTTCGGCTTGACGCCGGCGGTCCACACGATGGTGTTGGAGTCGACCTCAAGGCCGTTCTTCAGCACCACGTGGCCGTCCACGCAGGAGTCCATGGAGGTGCTGAGGTAGATCTCGATGCCGCGGGACTCAAGGTGCTCCTTGCCCCAGGTGCCGAGCTTGGGCCCGACCTCGGGAAGGATCTTGTCGGCCGCGTCGACCAGGATGAAGCGCATGTCCTCGCGCTTGATCGTGGAGTAGTACTTCGCGGCGTCCCGGGCCATGTCCTCGACCTCACCGATGGTCTCCGCACCGGCGAAGCCGCCGCCGACGAAGACGAAGGTGAGGGCCTTGCGGCGGACGTTCTCGTCCGTCGTGGACTCGGCCTTGTCGAGCTGCTCGAGAACGTGGTTGCGCAGGCCGATGCCCTCTTCGACGCCCTTCATACCGATGCCCTGTTCGGCGAGGCCGGGGATCGGGAAGGTGCGGGAGACGGCGCCGAGCGCGATCACCAGGTAGTCGAAGGGCAGCTCGTACGCCTCGCCGACGAGCGGCGTGACGACGGCGACCTTGCGGTCCTGGTCGATGCTGGTGACCCGGCCGGTGAGAACCTCTGCCTTGGGCAGCACGCGTCGCAGCGGGACGACGACGTGCCGAGGCGAGATGCTGCCTGCGGCCACTTCAGGGAGGAAGGGCTGGTAGGTCATGTACGAGCGCGGGTCGACGACCGTGACGGTCGCCTCGCCGTAGCGCATCTTCTTCATGATGCGCTTGGCTGCGTACAGGCCTACGTACCCACCTCCTACAACGAGGATCCTGGGACGCTCCGTGGTGCTCATGGAACGAGTATCCAGCACCCAATGGGGTGTCGCTCGTGAGCCCCTTCACAAGGACTGAGGGACCCTCTGCTACACTCCGCCGCCCACGTGACGGAGGTCATGACGCGCGACGGGAACCAGAAGGCGTCCGGAGTCGTTGTTCACCCGTCCTGAACTGGCCTCCAAGGCCGAAAGCGGACTGGACCACAGGGGTTCGTCCATACCTCTGACGCGGATCCCGTCGCCTCCGCCGATCGCACGAACGCACGCGAAAAAGGGCCCGAGGGCCTCCGGAGGACCCCGAAGGACCCTTCCATTGGCCTCACAGACCCTTTTTCCTTGTGAAGAACTTCACGAACTTTATGTGGATCACGGGCCCGGGGGCCCCTCACAAGCTGCTTCGAAGGTCGTTCAGGCGATGGACCAAGCGATTCCATCGAGGATGTCGTGCTCCGACACGACAACCTCGGAAGCGCCGACGCGTTCCATGATCGCCAGCAGTACCAGCGCGCCCGCGCCGATCACGTCCACCCGGCCCGGATGCATCACGGGGATCGCCGCGCGCTCGGCGTGCGTCTCCGTCAGCATCCGCTCGCTGATCTCCCGCACCTGCTCGTAGGAGATCCGGGAGTGGTGGATCGCGGACGATTCGTACTCCGGCAGCCCCAGCGCGATCCCGGCGACCGTGGTCACCGAGCCGGCCAGGCCCACCAGCGTGCGCGCCTCGGCCAGCGGGACGGTCTCGGCGGCCAGGTCCAGCGCCGCCTCGATGTCGGCCCGTATCGCGGCGACCTGCTCCGCGGTCGGCGGGTCGGTGACGACCCCGTCGACCACCAGGTGCCGCTCGGTCATCCGGACGCAGCCGATGTCCACGGACCGCGCGGCCCGTACGTGCTCCTCGCCGACCACGAACTCCGTCGAGCCGCCGCCGATGTCCACCACCAGGAACGGGCGCTCCAGGTGTTCGTGCGCCGTCAGCTCCCTGGTCGCGCCGGTGAAGGAGAACTCCGCCTCCTGGTCACCGGAGATCACCTCGGGCTCGACCCCCAGGATGTCCAGGACGCCCCGGACGAAGTCCGCCCGGTTCTCGGCGTCCCGGGAGGCGGAGGTCGCCACGAAGCGCACCCGCTGCGCGCCGAACTCCTTGATGACCCCCGCGTACTCGCGGCAGGCGGCGAAGGTGCGCTCCAGCGCCTCCGGGGCCAGCCGCCCGGTCCGGTCAACACCCTGGCCGAGCCGGACGATGGTCATCCGGCGGTCCAGCTCGACGAGCTCGCCGGTGGCCGGGTCGCAGTCCGCCACGAGCAGCCGGATGGAGTTCGTACCGCAGTCGACGGCGGCGACCCGCGTCACGCCCCCGGCTCCTTGTCGTCCGTCTTCTTCTCCCCGCACGGGACGACGCAGGCACCCTTGGCCCACCACTCCGGCAGCATCGCGAGGGCCTCGTCACCGAACGGGTTCACCCCGGGGCCGGCGGCCAGGGAGTGGCCGACCAGGACGTGCAGGCACTTCACGCGGTCCGGCATGCCGCCGGCGCTCGGGAAGCCCTGAAGCACCTCGATGGCGTCGCGCCGCTGGATGTAGTCCTCGTGGGCGGCCTGGTAGGCGGCGGCCAGTTCCTTGTCCTCGGCGAGCCGGGCCTGCATCTCCTTCATCACGCCGTTGGCCTCCAGCGTGCCGATCGCGGAGGCCGCGCGCGGGCACGTCAGGTAGTACAGCGTCGGGAAGGGGGTGCCGTCGGGGAGCCGCGGGGCGGTCTCGACCACGTCCGGCTGCCCGCAGGGGCAGCGGTGCGCGATGGCGCGCAGCCCGCGCGGCGGGCGGCCGAGCTGCTGCTCGAACGCCTCGATGTCCGCGTCGGTCGGCTCGGTCCGGTCGGTCTGGGGCGGGGGCGTCTGCATGCCTGGAGGAAGTCTCTTCGTTCTCGTGGATGGGTGCTGCGGTACGGCGGTACGGATCACTCGCCGGGGCGGTCGGCCTTGTCGACGCCGTCCCAGACGTTGGAGTACCAGGGGCGGTCGGAGCCGGCGTGGCCGGTCCCGTGCGGCTGCGTGGGCTGGGCCCCGGGGTCGCTCATGATGTAGCCGATCTCCCCCGGGCGCAGGAAGTGCAGGTGCTTGCGCGCCTGCTGCTCCGCGTAGGCGTCGTCCTGCCAGCGGGCCTTCTCGTCGCGGAGCCGCTCCAGGCGGTCCCGCGCGGCCGCGGCGGCCCGCTGCTGCTTCGCGATCTCCGAGCGCTGGGAGACGTACTGGCGCATCGGATACGCGAGGGCGACGACCAGCGTACAGAGGACGAGCACCAGGAGCGCGGCGCGGCCGGTGAGCCGGCTGCGGCGGACCTGGCGCCGCGACTGCGACCGGTAGACGTGGGCGGCGGTCCGCTCGCCGAGCTGCTTGAGCCTGGTCGCGGTGGAGAAGGTGGAGAACCGATCCCGGTTCCCGGCCATTGGTCCGCCTCCCCTAGGTACGCACTACGCAATACGTCCCCGCACACGGTACGGGACCGAGTGCGGGGACGTACGGAGGCCAGCCCCTCAGGGGGGTGATTAGCCCTTGAAGCGCGGGAAGGCGGAGCGGCCCGCGTACACGGCGGCGTCGTCGAGGATCTCCTCGATGCGCAGCAGCTGGTTGTACTTGGCGACACGGTCCGAGCGGGCCGGGGCGCCGGTCTTGATCTGACCGCAGTTCACGGCGACGGCGAGGTCGGCGATGGTGACGTCCTCGGTCTCACCGGAGCGGTGGGACATCATGCACTTGAAGCCGTTGCGCTGGGCCATCTCGACGGCGTCCAGGGTCTCGGTCAGCGAACCGATCTGGTTCACCTTCACGAGCAGGGCGTTCGCGGAGCCCTCCTCGATGCCGCGGGCCAGACGCTCCGGGTTGGTGACGAACAGGTCGTCACCGACGATCTGGACCTTCGCGCCGAGGCGGTCGGTGATGGTCTTCCAGCCGTCCCAGTCGTCCTCGAACAGCGGGTCCTCGATGGAGACGAGCGGGTACGCCTCGACGAGCTCGGCGTAGTAGTCGGTCATCTCGGCGGCCGAGCGGGACTTGCCCTCGAACTCGTACTGGCCGTCCTTGTAGAACTCGGACGCGGCGACGTCGAGCGCGAGCGCGATGTCCGTGCCCGGGGTGTAGCCGGCCTGCTTGATGGCCTCGATGATGAGGTCGAGCGCGGCGCGGTTGGACTCCAGGTTCGGGGCGAAGCCGCCCTCGTCGCCCAGGCCGGTGGAGAGGCCCTTGGTGTGCAGGACCTTCTTGAGGGTGTGGTAGACCTCGGCACCCCAACGCAGCGCCTCGGAGAAGGACTCCGCGCCGATGGGGGCGATCATGAACTCCTGGATGTCCACGTTGGAGTCGGCGTGCGACCCGCCGTTGAGGATGTTCATCATCGGAACGGGCAGCAGGTGCGCGTTCGGACCGCCGAGGTAACGGAAGAGCGGAAGGTCCGAGGCCTCGGACGCGGCGTGCGCGACGGCCAGGGACACGCCGAGGATGGCGTTGGCGCCGAGCGAGCCCTTGTTGTCGGTGGCGTCCAGGTCGAACATGGCCTGGTCGATCAGACGCTGCTCGGTGGCGTCGTAGCCGACGAGCTCCGGGCCGATCTGCTCGATGACGGCGAGGACGGCCTTCTCGACACCCTTGCCGAAGTAACGGTTGGGGTCACCGTCACGCAGCTCGATGGCCTCGAATGCGCCGGTGGAGGCGCCGGACGGAACTGCAGCACGGCCGGTGCTGCCATCGTCGAGGCCCACCTCGACCTCGACCGTGGGGTTGCCTCGGGAGTCCAGGATTTCCCGGGCTACGACGACGTCGATGGACGGCACGAGCATCTCCTTCTGGGATGTGACGCTGAGTGTGCGGTGGCGTGTCAGGCCGTGGGATGGCCTTGCCGCCTAGAGCCTAACCGGCTCCGGGCACTGGGCCGCCCGACCGCCCGGACCCTGGGACGAAAAAGGGACCGAATACCCCTCTTCCGGGACATAGGTCGCTTGATCATCGGCCTTCGGGGGGCCGCACGCAGCACCGCCCGGCGCGTGGGGCACGCGCCGGGCGGTGGAAATCCTGCACGGGGTCAGCTGACGCCGCGTATCAGTTCCTGCGGCTTGTGCCGCAGTGTTCAGCTGAGCTTCAGCTTCTGGCCCGGGAAGATCAGGTCGGCGTCCGAGACGATGTCCTTGTTCAGCTCGAAGAGCTTCTGCCAGCCGCCCTTGACGCCGTTGGCCTCGGCGATGGTGCCCAGGGTGTCGCCCGGCTTGACCTCGTACGAGCCGTTGCCGGTCTTCGGCGCGGCCGGAGCCTCGGCACGCTCGGAGCGGGTGGTCGGAGCCTCGGGGCGCTTGGTCTCCTTCGGCGCGGCCTTGGTCTCGGTCTTCGGCTTCTCGGCCTTCGGCTGCGGCTTGGACTGCGGCTTCGACTGCGGCTTCGACGAAGCCGGGGTCTCGGAGCCGCCGCCGGTGAAGGAGGAGTTCGACAGGCCCCTGCCGCAGGACGGCCAGGCGCCCTTGCCCTGGCTCTTGAGGACCTTCTCCGCGACGGCTATCTGCTGCGACTTGGAGGCCTGGTTGGCCTGCGGGGCGTACGACTTGCCACCGAACCCGGCCCACGTGGAGGGCGAGAACTGCAGACCGCCGTAGTAGCCGTTGCCCGTGTTGATGGCCCAGTTGCCACCGGACTCGCACTGCGCGACCTTGTCCCACTCGGACGCGGTGGCGGCGCTGGCGGTGCCCGCGGCCATCAGGGGGGCGGCCACGGCCACACCGGCGACACCGGCGAGCGTGACGATCCGGACAGACCGCTCGATTGCAGTACCGCGACGGTGCTTGCCCTTGCCGGAAAGCAGCATGGAGTTTCTCCTCACCGACGCCTACGAGGTGAGCTGTCGGGTTCGGGCGAGTGAGTTGCCCGGCCGTGCGACCTAGCGCACGTCTTAACCCCAAGCCGGTGGCGTGACCGTCTCTCAACGGCCGCTCCCGGCACCTACCTTGGTTCCCCCGCTCCTGCCTTCGGCGCTTGACGCGACGACTGTTCCCCCCGTCCGCCGGCAGGATTCGGCGATGCGGTCGAAGGAGCTCGCGGTGGCGAGCGATTCAGAAGGTAGACAGGTCTCTCCCCGATGTTCAACGAGGAACATCGGGGAGAAACGGCCCCTACTTGCGCTCCCCGCAGGGGCGTTTGCGCAGGTGAGGGCGGGGTTTGCGGAAGCCCCGAGGCGGGACACGCCAGTTGACCGGAAGAGACACATGTCTCACTTACAGAAATCCGACATTCGACTCTTTCCGGATAGCTGAACTGTCCTTATTGCGCGGTTAGATCCAGGTTCTGACCGGGCTTGATGAGGTCGGCGTCCTCGCCGATGACCTTCTCATTGGCCTGGTAGAGACCGTTCCAGCCCCCCTTTACGCCCTTGGCAACCGCGATGGTCGCCAGGCTGTCGCCCGCCTGGACCGTGTAGGTGGGGTCCGACGCGGCATCAGAGGGGGCCGTCGGCACGGCCTCCGGCGCACCGCGGTGCTTGCCACTGCCCTCGACAGGAGTGGTGCCGGTGGTCTGCGGGACCTCCGGGGCCGCGGGGGCCGTCGGGTCGACCGGCGGCAGACCCGGCGTGACGGGCGAGGTGGTGGGCGCGGTCGGGTCCACCGGCAGCGTCGGCGCCGTCGGGTCGACGGGGGTCGGCGTGCCGGTCGGACCGCCCGGCACGGCCGGAGCCGTCGGGTCGGCCGGAGGCGTCGTCGGGATGTCCGGCGCGGGCATGACGGGCAGTCCGATGGACGGCGCGTCGGGTATCAGGAACGGGGTGCCGGACGGGCTCGGAGCCGGGGCCGGGGTCGGGGACCCGTAGTCCGTGGACGGCTTGCCGCCCCCGGTCGACGGAACGGCGTCGTCCGGGCGGGACGGCGCGGGGGCGAGCGGGCCCTGGCCGCCGGGCAGACCGGGGTCCACCTGTGCGGCGGGGCTCTCCCGGACCAGGCCGGCCGAGGCCGCGCACAGCGGCCACGCCTGCGGTCCCGTCGAGCCCAGCACCCGCTCGGCCACGGCGATCTGCTGGGAACGGCTCGCCAGGTCGGGGCGCTCGGCGAAGTCGAGGCCGCCGGCGCTCTGCCACTCCTCCTGGGTGAACTGGAGTCCGCCGTAGGCGCCGCTGCCGAAGTTCGCGCTCCACGCGCCGCCGCTCTCGCACTCGGCGACCTTGTCCCACGTGGACGTGTCGGCGGCGGTGGCGCTGGTGGCGGCCAACAGCGGCATGGCCAGCGCAGAGCCAGTGACTCCGGCTGTGACAACCAGCGCGGGGACCTGGCGGGGGCGTCTGTGACGGCCGTTCCCGGAGAGCATGAGGGATCACCTTTCGCATAACAGCGGGGTAACGGCAGAACCTAGCGGCCTTCGAACGATTGTCACAAGTTCAAGCCGAACCTGACTTTTAATCAGCTTTCGCGCAAGTGTTTTGAGCCGCGAATCGAACGGGAAGAGTGCGTAGCCCTCGCATGATCAACCCCCCGCGCCAGCGCAGGTCTTGGGGTGGAACGGCTAGTTCCAGATCAGGCAGACGCGTCAGCAAAGTCGCGAGCGCGGTCTGTCCTTCGAGCCGGGCGAGCGGAGCACCCACGCAGTAGTGGATGCCGTGCCCGTATCCGAGGTGCTGGTTGTCGGTCCGGGAGAGGTCGAGGGTGTCCGGGTCCGCGAAGCGCTCCGGATCCCGGTCGGCGGCCGCGAGGACCACCAGGACCGGATCCCCGGCCTCGATCCGCTTGCCGCCGAGGGTCAGCGGCTCGGTGGCGAACCGCCAGGTCGCCAGCTCCACCGGGCCGTCGTAGCGCAGCAGTTCCTCGACCCCGGTGGCCAGCAGTCCGCTCTCCCCGGCGGCGAGGGAGAGCTGGAGGCGCTCGCGCTGCGCGGGGTTCATGAAGAGGGAGTGGACCCCGTTGCCGATGAGGTTCACGGTGGTCTCGAAACCGGCGAAAAGCAGGATGAAGGCCATGGCGGTGGCCTCGCCCTCCGTCAGATGGTCGCCGTGATCGCTCGCCCGGATCAGGTCGGAGATCAGGTCATCACCCAGATCATCCCTTTTGCGGTGAATGAGTTCACCGAGATAGGTCCGCATCTGCTTGACCGACCGGGCGACCCCACCGCGCGGACCGCCACCGTGGCGGATCATCATGCCGGCCCAGTCACGGAAGTCGTCCTGGTCCTCACGCGGTACCCCGAGCATCTCGCAGATGGCGTAGATGGGGAGCGGGAAGGCGAACTCGTGAATGAGATCAGCCTCACCTTTCGCCGCGAACCCGTCGATCAGGTGGTCGGTGAGCGCCTGCACCCGCGGGGCGAACTCGGCGACCCTGCGCGGGGTGAAGGCCTTCGACACCAGCCGCCGCAGCCGGGTGTGGTCCGGCGGGTCGATGTTGAGCAGGTGCGTCATCAGCTCCGCCTTGCGCTCCCCCGGGATCCCGGTCTTGCCCTTGGCGTGCGCGGGCTCCGCGTGGTGCGCCGGATTCTTGCTGAGCCGCTGGTCGGCGAGGGCCTGGCGGGCGTCGGCGTACCGGGTGACGAGCCACGCCTCGACCCCGCTGGGCAGCTTGGTGCGGTGCACCGGGGAGTGCTCGCGCAGCCAGGCGTAGGCCGGGTAGGGGTCGGTCGCGAACTCCCAGTCGAAGAGGGTGGGGCCCTCGGTGGAAGGGGTGTCGGCGGGAGTGTCCGCGGGATTTTCGGCGGGGGTTCCGGAGGTCTGCTCGTGCACCTGATGACCGTATCCCGGCACCGAACCCCCATCCGATATGAGTGGTTCGTCGCGGCTGTCCGTAGATCGGCCATCCCTTGACCTGAACTTCTCCGGCATTCCTACTTTCGGTTTTGTGGATGCCAGGATCTTGAAAAGCAGTTTCGCGGTGGTGGAGAGACGAGCCGAGCACGCCGTCAAGTTCTTCTACACCCACCTCTTCTGGCACAACCCCGGGGTCCGCGCCCTCTTCCCGGCCTCCCTCCACGACATGGAACGCCAGCGGGACCGGCTCTTCGCCGCGCTCACCCACGTGATCGCCCACCTCGACGACGAGACCCTCGGCCCCTACCTGCGCGACCTGGGACGCGACCACCGCAAGTTCCTGGTCCGTCCCGAGCACTACGCGGCCGTCGGCGCCAGCCTGCTCGCCGCGCTCGCGGAGACCTCCGGCGAGGCCTGGACCCCGCCGGTCGAGAAGGCCTGGGCCGAGGCCTACCAGGTGATGGCCGACGCGATGACGGCCGGCGCCGACGCGAGCGAGGGCCCGCCGTGGTGGGACGCGGAGGTCGTACGCCACCTCCAGTACGGACCGGACATAGGCGTCCTGACGCTGCGGCCGCACGCCCCCTTCCCCTATCTCCCCGGCCAGTACACGAGCGTGAGCAGCGAACGGGTCCCGACGACCTGGCGGACCTACTCCATCGGCAACGCCCCCCGCCCCGACGGCACCCTCGACCTGCACGTCAGCCGGGTCGACCGGGGGCGGCTGAGCACCGCCCTGGTCCGCGAGACCCGGCCGGGCGACGTGCTGCGGCTCGGCGCCGCCGGAGGGCAGCTGACCTTCCGCCGCGAGGACCGCCCGGTGAGCCTGATCGCCGCCGGCACCGGCTGGGCGCCCATCCGGGCCCTGCTGGAGGATCTCGCGGAGCGTCCCCCCGATCAGGACGTACGGCTCTTCGTGGTGGCCCGGGACGGCGCGCACCTCTACGACCGCCCGCTCATCGACGCGTACGCCGCCCGCTGCGGCTGGCTCGCCGTCACCTACATCACGCCCGCGCCCGGGCAGCACCGCAACCAGGCCACCGACCGGCTGGCGACCGCGCTGGGCAACCGGGGCCTGTGGCCGGACCAGGACGTCTACCTCAGCGGTCCGCCGCCGTTCATCGACGAGACCGCCCATCTCCTCCAGGAGCTGGGCGCCCGCCCCGGCCGCCTCTTCCACGACGCCGTACCGGCCCGGGGCCCCGGCTACGGGGAGCGCCCGCTGGGATTCGGCGAGTGGTTCCTGGACCCCCCGGCGCCCCACTGGCACGACCCCTCGGCCCGCGCGCCGAGGACGTACTGAAGGAGTGCCGAAGGAACAAGGAGTCTGCGCGGGCCGCTACTCGCCCGGCTCCGCCACGCCCTCGGCCGACCGGATCGCGTCCCGGTAGGCGCGGGCCGCCGCGCGCAGCGCGGTCTCGGGGTCGATCCCCTCCGCCTCGGCGCGGGCCGCGAGCTGCAGCAGCTCGTACCCGATGCCCTCGCCGCGGGGCAGTTCCACGGCCACGCCGCCCGTACGGGCCCGGCCCGCGAGCTTGGCGGCGAGCGCCAGGCCGGGCTGGCCCACCGGGATCCCGTCGGTGACCGACTCCCGCCGCTTCTCCACCGCCTTGGTGCGCTGCCAGTGCGCGTTGACGTCCTCCGGGGTCTCGGCCTCCGCGTCGCCGAAGACGTGCGGGTGGCGGTGGATCAGCTTCGTGACGAGCGCCCCGGCCACGTCGTCGATGGAGAAGGCCTCGTCGGGATCCTCGTGCTCCTCGGCGATCCGGGCGTGGAAGACCACCTGGAGCAGCACGTCGCCGAGCTCCTCGCGCAGCTCCTCCCGGTCCCCGTCCTCGATGGCCTCGACCAGCTCGTACGCCTCCTCGATCGCGTACTTGGCCAGGCCCCGGTGGGTCTGCCGGGAGGTCCACGGGCACTCGCGCCGGACCCGGTCCATCACCTGGACCAGGTCGAGCAGCCGCGCGCCCGGCAGGTCGTAGGAGCCCGGCAGCAGTTCCAGGTCGGGCATGGAGACCCGGCCCGAGCCGGCCAGCCGGGCCAGTCCGTCGGTGAGCCGCTGGTCGCCCTCGCCGCCCGGAAGCACCACGACCGTACGGCCGCCCGCGCAGGCCTCGACCAGCGCGTGCGCGTCCGGGCTCTCGAACGCGACCTCGATGCCCGCTTCCCGCAGATACGGCAGCTGCGGGTGGCCGGGGTCGGCGCACAGCACCCGGTCCGCGGCGTGCAGGGTCTGCCACGCCGGCCAGGACAGCACGCCGGGGGCGACCCGGTGGCTGGTGGTCAGCAGGACGATGCGGCCCGTGGGCTCGGCAGCGGCGGCGGTGGCGGTGGGTTCGGAGTGGTCGGTCACCCTCCGAACCTACCTCCGGCGCGCCGGTCCACGGTCCGGGGGGACCCCGGAGCGTCAGGCTCCGGCCGGGGCCGCCTCGGGCCGCGTCCGCTGGGTGATCCAGGGCGTCTCCCCGGTGCCGAGCTTGATCTCCTTGGCGTCCCAGGCGCCGTAGCGCGGGTTCACCTCGATGTGCAGTGCCTTGACCGCCGCGCGGGCGGGCTCCTCCAGCTTCCCGGCTCCGTACTTGGCCGTGAGCGCGGTGAGGAGCACCCGGTCCCGGAGGAAGCGGTCGACCTGGCCGGGGGCCATGGCCCCCTTCTGCAGGAGCAGTGCCTCGAACTGCTCCTCGCCGCCGTTCTCGTCGACGTACGCCTTGCGTTCGTCCTCGATGGCCTTCTGGGTGGCCGTGAGCCCGGCGGTGTCGGCCATCTTGTCGATGATCCTGCTCTGCAAGAGGGCGTCGAGCTTCTGCCGCTCCAGGTGGGGGGTGCTCGCGATGAGTTCGGCGGCGGCCTGCCCGGAACGGTTCTGCGCCGCGCGGACGTCGTTGACCTGGGCCTGGAGCGCGGAGGTGGTGATCCGTTCGCCGCCCACGACGGCCGCGGTGCCGGGACGGGGCTCGCCCGAGCAGGCGGACAGCAGGGGCGCCGCCACGAGCAGGGCGGCGGAGACGGAGAGCGCTGTGCGACGGTGCAAAGGAGCCTCCAGGGCCGGGAGATTGTGCGTCGGTGCACAAAGGGCCGTGCGGTGATCGATGTTATGAGGTCACGGTGATCCGGACCACCGGTTCGACCAACGATTCACGCGCGGACCGAACACGCACCGTTCATAGACGAGCCCGCGGGCACCGCCGGGCCCGGCGCGCCACCCGTCACCCGTTCTGGGGACCCCCGCCCCCGGGGGAACGGCCGGATCGGCCACCGGCAACCCTGAGGCCACCCTTCGGTCACCCGGCCCTGCCAAGGTCGGCCCACCATGTCGACAACGCACCGCTCGCCGCGTCCCTCACCGCGCCGCCGGAGTCTGCTCGGATCGGCGCTCGCCGCCCTGCTCACGGCGGTGGCCGTGTGCGCCGGGGACGCCGCCGCCCGGGTGTTCCCCTACGGATCGCGCCACCGCAGCATCAACGACCTCGGCAATCAGTTCGTCCCCTTCCACGCGCAGCTGTGGGACCTCCTGCACGGCCGCGCGGAGGGCGGGCTGCTGTTCAACTGGCGCTCCGGCTACGGCATGAGCTTCCTGCCGGACCTGGGCACCTATCTGGCCAGCCCCTTCTCCGTACTCGTCGGGCTCTTCCCGCGCGCGGACATCGACCTCGCCGTGTACGTCGTCACCGTGCTCAAGATGTCGGCCGCGGCGGCGGCGATGGCCTGGCTGCTGCGCACGCAGCGCCGCGGGCCCTGGTGGGCGGCCGGGCTGCTCGGGGCCTCGTACGCGCTGTGCGGCTGGTCGGTGATCGAGGCCTCGTACAACCCGATGTGGCTGGACGGGCTGATCGCCTTCCCCCTGCTGTGCCTGACCGGCGAATGGGCCCTGCGCGGGCGCCGGATCCTGCTCGCGCCGCTGGTCGTCGCGGTCTGCTGGACGGCGAACTTCTACACCGCCTACATGGCGACGCTGGGTGCGGCGCTGGTGCTGCTGGTACGGGTGGTGCTCACCCGGGAGGGCGTCCGGACCCGGCTGGCGGTGATCGCCCGGGGCGCCGGGACGACCGTGCTCGGGATCGCGCTCTCGGCACCCGTGCTCCTGCCCCTCTTCCTCAGCTCCGGGCGGGCCTACCCGGGGTGGGTCAAGGAGTTCCGGCCGGTGACCTGGGCGGACCTGTTCGCGCGGCTGCTGCCGGGGACGTACTCCTTCTCCTCCCCCGCCGTCTTCGTCGGCACCGGGACGCTGCTGCTGGTGGCCGCGCTGCCCTTCCACCGCGCCGTCCCGCCGCGCACCCGGCTGTGGTGGGCGGGACTGACCGTGGCCGTGGCGCTGTCCCTCCAGTGGGCGCCGGCCCATCTGGCCTGGCACCTGTTCGCCACCCCGAACGGAAGCCCGTACCGGCAGACCTTCGTGCTGGCCGGGATCGCCGTGATCGCCGCCTGGACCGGGCTGGCCGCGGGCCTGCCGCGGCCGCCGGCACTGGCCGCGGGTGCGGGCGTCCTGGCGGCCGCCGCACTGTGGGCGCGCGACAGCCCCCTGGTGACGTCGGCGGGCTACGCGCTCTTCGGCGGCGGGCTGGCGCTGGCGGGTGCCGCCTGGTGGGCGCTGCGCCACCGCCGCCTCGCGTGGCCGGCGGCCGGACTGCTCGCGCTGGTCCTGCTGGGACAAGCCGCCGCGACCACCGCCTACGGCCACAAGGGCAAGCTGGGCGGCCTGGACGACTACCCGTCCTGGGGGGCGGCGCACACCGCGCGCGCCGAGGTCCTGGCCGGTGCCGAGGGCTGGCCCGCGTACCGCACCGACCCGAGCCGGCCCGCCCTGACGGGCAACGACCCGCTGCTGCTCGGCGGCGAGGGCGGCGCGTACTACAGCAGCCACACCCCGGACGTGTTCACCCGCACGATGGTCGCGCTCGGAGCGGGCTGGACCTCGCGCGGACGCAACGTCCAGAGCATCGACAACCCGGTGACGGACGCCGTCTTCGCGGTCGGCGCACGCCTGCAGCCCGACGGCACGGTCCGCCGCGCCCCGGTGCCCCCGCTGGTGACGACCCGCCCGCCCGGCGCCGCCGTCCCCTACGCCGACGACTCCCCCTTCGCCAACCAGGAGGCGCTGCTGGGCGCCCGGGTGTACGAGGACCCGCTCGCGCCCGGCATCTGCCGCGCGGGCACGGAGGCCTACCTGTGGGCCCCCGAGTACAACGCGACGGCCCGCCTCGCGGACGGCCCCGCCTTCCGGCTGAACGGCAACGCCCCCCGCAACCGGGCCGCCCTCCAGCCGATGGGCGCCTCCCGCGGGGAGTCCTCGGCCCTGGTCTTCGACGCCGGCCCGCCCCCGCGGTGGGCCCTGTCCTGCCTGGACCGGACGCGGCTCGACGCCGCGGTGGCCGGCCTGCGGGCCACCGCGGCGACCTCGGTGCGGGTCGGCTCCTCCGAGGTCCACGCCACGCTCCCGCCGGGCACGAGCGGCACGGCGGTCCTCTCGGTCCCCGCGATCGCCGGCTGGACCTGCAACGGCCGCCCGGCCTCAAGCCACCTGGGCCTGGTGGCGATCCCGCTCTCCCCCGGCACCACCGGGGTGAGCTGCGCGTTCCGCCCGCCGGGTCTGGTCCCGGGGCTGGCGGCCCTGGCGGGCGCGCTGGGGGTCCTGCTGGCCGCGGCCCTGCGGGGCCGGGGCCGGGCCCGCCGCGTCGCCCGCTCCGTCAGCGGACCTGGCTGAGCCAGTGCAGGGTGCGGCGGATCTCGGCCGGGAAGGGGTGGGCCGGGCCGTGCAGCCGTTCCGCGTCGAACAGCAGCCGGGCCAGGGTGTCGTGGGCCGCCTGGCGGTCGCCGAGGGAGAGCAGCAGGTGGGCTATCCGGCGGCGGACCTCCAGCGGCAGACCCGGGTCCGGATTGGCGTAGTGGTTCTCGAAGAACGGGAGCAGCGAGCGGTACTCCGCCAGGGCGGCGGCCGGCTCGCCCAGTTGCTCCAGGCACTGGGCCGAGTCGTAGCGGAAGCGCAGCGACTGGGGGTCACCGGCCGGGAACTCGTCGGCGAGGCGGCGCAGTTCCGGCAGGGCGCGCCGGTACTGGCCGTCGTCCATGAGCGTGGCGGCGTACTGCTTGCGCAGGGAGCGGACCACCGGGGAGTGCTCGCCGTGCTCGGCGGCCGCCGCCGGGAGGATGCCGCCGAGGATGTCCACGGCCTGGGTGAGACGCCCCTCGTCCAGGAGCTTGCGGGCCTCGTCCACGGCGCCGGGCACGTCGGCCTTGGGCGGTGAGGGCGGGGTGCTCGGCCGCGGAGGGACGACCGCGGCCCGGTCCGGCCAGGGGGCCTGCGGGCGCAGGAAGGGCCGGGTCGGGTCGAGCGGGCCGGACGGGGTGCGGCTGCCGCGGGCGGGAAGCAGCGGGGCCAGGGCCTCGTAGACCTCCTGGGCGGAGGAGGGCCGGTCCTGCGGGTCCTTGGCGAGGAGGTGGAGCAGGAGCTTCTCCAGCTCCGGCGGGATCTCCGGGCGCATCTGGCGGACCGGGAGCGGGGGCTCGTACAGGTGGCGGTGCAGGACTCCGAGGGCGGTGGACCCGGCGAACGGGACGTTGCCGCTGAGGAGTTCGTACAGCAGGACGCCGAGGGCGTACAGGTCGGTGTACGGGCCCACGGCGCCGCCCATGGCCTGCTCGGGCGCCATGTACGCGGGGCTGCCGATGGGCGAGCCGGTGCTGGTGAGGCGGGTGGTGTCGGTGTCCATCACCGAGGCCACGCCGAGGTCCAGGACGAGCACGGTGCCGTCCGGGCGGACCATCACGTTGCGCGGCTTCAGGTCCCGGTGCACGATCGGCACCGCGTGCACGGCCGACAGGACCGAGCACAGCTGCGCGACGACGGCGACCGCCCACTGCCAGGGGTAGGGGTCGTGCTCGGCGAGGTGGTCGGCGAGGTCGGCGCCCTCCACGTAGCCCATGACGAGGAAGAGTTCGTCGCCGTCGCTGCCCGCGTCGTGGACGGTGACCAGGCCGGGGTGGTCGACCTGCGCGGTGACCCGGCACTCGCGCACGAAGCGGCGGCGCAGTTCTTCGGCGACCGTGCCGGGGCCGGCGACCTTGTCGGGGCGCAGCAGTTTGACGGCGACGCGGCGGTCGAGGCGCCGGTCGTAGGCGGTCCAGACCTGGCCCATGCCGCCCTGGCCGAGGATGGTCGCGAGCTGGTAGCGGTCGCCGATGAGCCGGTCGGTCACGGCTGCGGGTCCTGGAACGGGGTCTGGTGGGGATCGTGGCGGGGGCCCCCGGCCGGCGGGGTCTGCTTGCGCAGCAGCTCGCTGAGCTCGTCGAGCTCGGCACGGACCTGCCCGATGCGCGGGGGCGGCGTCGGCTGCGGCGGCACCTGCGGAGGGGCCGGGGCCGGCGTCGGCGCGGGGGTCGGCGTCGGGGTGGAGGGCCGGGTGGTGGCCGTGGCGGGCGGGTACCCGTAGGCGGGTCCGGACGGCTGCGGGTGGACGTACGGGGCGGACTGCGCCGGGTACCACTGCGCGGTCGGGGCGGTGCGCCGGGCCTCGTGGTGCTTGATGTCGGCGACGAGGAAGTACACGCAGATCGCGAAACCGGTGAAGATCGAGCCGCCGGCCCCCAGGTTGCCCTGCCAGCCGTTGACGTCGGGCGTGGGGTCGACCTGGATGAGCGTCATCCACACGACGGCGAGCACGCCGCTGGCCACCATCAGCACCCAGTCACGGGACTTGCGCGTGACCAGGGCGAGCCGCAGCAACGACCCCCAGGCGAGGAAGCCGCAGCTGAGGATGGGCAGCAGCACGAACACCACGCGCAATGCCATCACACCCCCCGAATCGGACTGGGGGCCGTGCTGCGGCGGAAGGCCGGGGCCGTGCATCGCTGCTCCTGACGGGCCGTGCGGAAGAGGTTTCGGGTCTGAGGGTATACAGCGTTCCCGGCCAGGGGTGAGGGGATGCGCGCAACCGTTGCACGCTCGCTGCACGGCCGTTCACTCCGGCGTGACCGTGCCGTCGGAGAGGCCGTCGTGGAAACCCTGTACGAGCTGTTCGCCGAGCCGCCCCGCCAGCCGTAGCGCGTCCTCGAACTCGGCGAGCGCGCGGAAGCGGAGCCCGTAGCTCTGCTGCTGCGCCAGGGGCAGCCGGGGCAGCTGGAGCCGGCGTACGTCGAGCCGGGTGGCGGTGGAGGCGTGGCTGCTGGCACGGCGGGTGTTGGCGGTGCCGCGCAGGAATCCGGCCAGGAACCACGGGTCGAGGGCGTCGGGGTCGGGGCGCAGCAGGGCCAGGCCGCGGCCCGGTACCGCGCCCGCGACGGCCTCGTCGACGACCCGGGCGATGGCCGCGCCGCCGACGAGGGGGACGAGTACGTCGCCGGGGGCGGTGAGCACGGGCTCGTCGGCGGTGGGCACCAGGGTGCCGGAAGGGCCGCCCCCGGTGTAGACGTCCTGTTCGGTGAGGACGGGGGCCGAGCCGCTTCCGCCACCGGTGCCGGTGTGCAGTTCCAGGGCTCCGGCGCGGGCGAGTTCGCCGACCGTGGTCATCGGCGGCCGGGCCGTGCCTCCGGCGGGCGCCGCCGCGGGCGGCGGGGTGAGCCGGGCGGCCCGGCCGAGGGTCTCGCCGAGCCGCTCCCGTACGGCGGTCAGTTCGGCCGGACCGCCACCGGCGGCCGGCGGGGGCAGGTGGCGGGCGGGGGTGAGGTCCACGTCGTCGTCCAGCAGCTCGATGACGGGGACGACGCGGCTGACGCCCGGCGTCTCCGCGACCGAGCCGGTGCGGTCGTACGCGCTCCAGGCGTCCTCCACCGCGCCGTGCACGGCGGGCCAGGCGGACCGGATCGGGGTGTCGGCGGCGAGGGCCGCGGTGTCGATGAGCAGCAGCCCGGCCGGGGGCGCCGCGTGCGGGGCGGGCCGGCGCAGCACCCACAGGTGCAGGGGGATCCCGTACGGGGGCGCGGCGCCGGCCGGGAGCGCGACGACGGCCCGCAGCGCGCCGCGGCGCAGCAGGTCGGCGCGGATGCGGCGGCCGGAGCGGCGGGCGGCGACGGCGGGCGGCATGAGCAGTACGGCGGTGCCGCCCTCGCGCAGGTGGGCCAGGGCGTGCTGGACCCAGGCGAGTTCGGATTCGGTGCGGGCCGGGAAGCCGTACTCCCAGCGCGGGTCGTAGGCCAGTTCCTCGTGGCCCCAGCCGCGTTCGTTGAACGGCGGGTGGCAGAGCACGGCGTCGACGGTGTCCTGGGCGAAGGCGTCGGCCCGCAGGCTGTCGGCAGCGGCCGCGCGGACCTGGGGCGTTCCGTTCAGGGCGAGGCGCAGGGCGGCGAGGGCGGCGAGTTCGGGCGCGGAGTCCTGCGCGTACAGGGCGGTGGCGCCGGGGACGGCCCGCAGCAGGGTGCCGGTGCCGCAGGCGGGGTCGAGGACGCTGCGGGAGGAAGGCCCGGCGAGGGCGGCCATGAGCCCGGCGAGGCCGTCCGGGGTGAGCGTGTACTGGCGGGGGTTGGCGTCGAGGTGGCGCCCGAGGAGGAACTCGAAGGCCTGGCGGGCCCCGAGTTCGGCGGCGAGTTCGGCGGCGGCCCGCAGCAGCGGCATGGCGGCCGGGCGGAGCGGGATCTCGGCGAGCGCGTGGCCGGGTCCGAGGCGCGCGCCGAGCACCTGGTCGAGGACGGGCCGCAGCAGGGTGGGCATGCGCGCGTCGGAGACGGCGGTCAGCTCCAGCCAGTCGGCGGGCCGGTCCCGTACGACGAGCAGGGCGGCGCCCGCCTTGACGAGTGCGGTGACGGCCCCGCCGGGGTGGGCGGTGATCTGCTGCCAGACGCGTTCGCGCAGCGGGACCTCGGCGAGCTTGCCCTGGGCGCGCAGCCAGTGCTCCACCTCGTCGAGGGAGAAGGAGGGGCTGGTCTCGGTGCCGCCGACGGGCTTGGGGAAGTCGGCGTGGCGGCGCCGCCAGTTGCTCACGGCCGCGCGGCCGACTCCGGCCAGACGGGCGACCTCGGCCGCGGTGACCTCTGCTGCGGTGGCCTCTGCTGCGGCGTTCTCCTCGGGCATGCCGGGGAGCATACCCGCTCACACCCGAGAGACCGATTCACAGCGTGAACTCAAGAATTTCTGTGCATCGTGTTGACTCGGTTCACGTGAATCTGCTGTGATCGGCACGTCTTCACCGGGCGGATCGCTGCGATCCGCTCGAAACGGAATACACTCCTCCACTTCTCCTCATTCGTCCTTCCCCCGCCTTCCCAGCTGCCCTAGAGAGTCCCCATGCGCACCGCTCACCGCATCACCGCCACCGCCGCCCTCGCCTGCGCCGCCGCCCTCGGCCTGACCGGGTGCTTCGCGTCCGGCCCGTTCGCGGACCTGTCCGGCTCCGAGGTGGCGGACAAGTCCGTGGACGCCCTGCGCGGCGCCGCCTCGCTCACCGTCAGCGGCAAGATCTGGGACGAGGGCAAGCCGATGGAGCTCAACATGGCCGTCAGCAAGGCGGGCGACTGCCGGGGCACGATCGCCGGCCAGGACGGCTCCTTCGAGCTGATCCGCAACTCCGAGTTCGTGTTCATCAAGGCGGACGAGCCCTTCTACCGCTCGCAGATGAAGGACCTGCCCAAGGCGGAGGCGGACGAGGCGGTCAAGCAGCTGGCGGGCCACTGGCTGAAGTCGAAGACCTCGGACGCCGACGCCAAGGAGCTCGCCTCCCTGTGCGACCTGGACGAGCTGCTCAAGGAGTTCGACGACAGCAAGGGCGCGGAGAAGGGCAAGGTCACCTCGGTCGGCGGCCAGAAGGCCCTCACCCTGACCACGAAGACCGAGGAGGGCACCGAGACCCTGCAGGTGGCCACCGAGGGCACGCCGTACCTGCTCAAGGCGGGCGTCACCGGCAAGGAGCCGGCCGAGATCTCCTTCTCGGGCTTCGACAAGCCGGTCCAGGCCGAGGTCCCGGCCGGCGAGGACGTCATAGACGCCGACAAGCTGGGCTGAGCCGCGCACGCGGAAACGGCCGTGGGGGGGGGGCGGGGGGGGGGCCCGCCCCCCCCCGGCCCCGCGCCCCCCCCCCCCCCCCCCCCCCCACCCCCCGCGCGGGGCGGGGGGGGGGGCCCCCCCCCCCC